>JBKCTK010000181.1:0-16218 GCA_046319055.1 Synechococcaceae cyanobacterium | reverse complement strand
ATGCGGGACAGCCGGGAGGCCGGTTCAAACAGCTTCAGGGCCTTGGTGCTGCCTTCGTAGCGCCAGTGCCAGGGTTCATAGGCCACCCCCTGCCGGTTGTGGCGCGGGAAAGAGAGACGAAAATGGTAGCGAGCCGCGTTCTGTTGCAACCATTGGAAAGCCCTTGTGCTCTCACAGCTGGGGGAGAGATCCGTCGCCGGTGCGTTTCGATCGGCCAAATCCACGGCGTAGCCGGTGCCGTGCTCCGAGAATCCCGGCGGAGCACTGACTTTCGCCCGGGCCTCGGCGGTCTGATTGCGAGCCGCTCCCACTTCAAAGAAAAGTTGCCGTTGGAGTGCTATCGAGCGGAAGGCGCTTAGCAGCCCCAGTTGCACCCCGTCCCTTAGCGCCGCCTGCCGCATCGCCTCAAAGTCGGCTGCCGCCTCGGCCCTGAGCTGGAGACCTGGTTCGACCGAGACCAGCTCTGATCTCGGAGCTTCGGGGAAGGGGAAGTGACCCAGCAGCCTACCATCAGCGCTGAGCCGGGCGTTCAGACCGGGAACTGGTGCTGGTTGCAGCCAGAAGCGGAGCGGCCCGAGCACCAAAAGCAGGGCACCGCCGGCCGCTGCGGCGGCAACGGCCAGGGAACGCAACCAGGTCCCGATGCCGAGTCCTTTCGGGCGTCGTGGCCGGGAGCGACGGGCCAACGGGATGTCATCGCCGACGCTGGAGCGAGGCAAAGAGGAGGACCTGGATCGGTGGATGCTGGACGGCAGGTTACAGACTGCCAACACGGGTGGGTCTGCAAGTGTTAGGTTCCAAGCGATCCCTTGGCTGGAGAAGGTTTCAAAATGTTGCGGGTTGCCGTTGTTGGGGGAGGCCCCAGTGGTTCCTGTGCTGCCGAGGTGCTCGCCAAGGCTGGCATCCAGACGTGGCTCTTCGAGCGCAAGCTTGACAACGCCAAGCCTTGTGGCGGTGCCATCCCCCTCTGCATGGTCAGTGAGTTTGATATTCCCGAATCGATCATTGATCGCCAAGTGCGTAACATGAAAATGATCTCTCCCTCCAACAGGGAGGTTGATATCCACCTTGAAAATCAAGCTGAATATATTGGGATGTGTCGCCGGGAAATTCTTGATGCCTTTTTGCGAAATCGCGCCGCTGACCTCGGCGCCGTGCTTGTCAATGGCCTTGTCCAGCGCATCGAGACCGGCACCCAACGCCAAGGCCCCTACACGATCCATTACTCCGATTACAGCTCTGGCGCTGCCACTGGTGAGCCGAAAACCCTCGATGTGGATCTGATTGTTGGCGCGGATGGCGCCAACAGTCGCGTGGCCAAGGCCATGGATGCTGGTGATTACAATGTAGCTATTGCCTTTCAGGAGCGGATCCGCCTGCCGGTTGAGGAGATGCGCTACTACGAGGATCTTGCTGAGATGTATGTAGGCACTGACGTTTCGCCTGATTTTTACGCTTGGGTTTTTCCAAAGTATGACCATGTCGCCGTTGGAACCGGCACCATGCAGAAAAATCAATCTCTCATAAAAGGTTTGCAGAAGGGTATCCGTGATCGAGCTCGTCATCGGCTTTTCAACGGCGAGCTCATCAAGGTTGAAGCGCACCCTATTCCTGAGCACCCAAGGCCCCGCCGGGTCGTTGGCCGCATGGCTCTCGTGGGGGATGCTGCCGGTTATGTAACCAAGAGCTCCGGCGAAGGAATCTACTTTGCTGCCAAGAGTGGTCGCATGTGCGCTGAAGAAATCGTAGCCGCTAGTGCTGCTGGCACTCGGATACCCAGTGAAAAGGATTTGAAAGTCTATTTAAAGAAATGGGATCGCAAGTACGGATCGACCTACAAGGTGTTAGAAATTCTTCAAAACATTTTCTACAGCAACGATCCAGCTCGCGAAGCTTTTGTTGAGATGTGTGCCGATAAGGATGTACAAAGGCTCACTTTTGATAGTTATCTCTACAAGCGAGTGGTTCCCATGAACCCCTGGCAGCAGCTCAAGTTGACAGCACTGACCCTCGCTTCCGTCCTTCGGGGTCAAGCGTTGGCACCCCAAGGTTACAAACCCGTGCCCAGCGTGGTGCGCAGTGAAGCCGAGCTTAATCCCATCGATCTCCCCTCCAGGCTTAATCCAGCTCCAGAGAATCACGATCAGCCAGCTGCCGATACCACGTTGGCGTCGAGTGAGACCAAGGAGCTGCGTAGACCCGTTGGTGTTTGATCAGCATTCAGCCTAAGGCCCAAAGAGGCTTTACCTCAACGGGCTGGGCCCTGATCCGTCGTTCTCATCCCCGGCTCTTCAGCGTGAATCCAGCCCTTGCGCTGCCAGCTAGGGTTGCCTCCAAGTCCTCCCCAGCGGCCTCCCCTCACGGTTGCGGCGCCTCTGCGACTCGCGTTAGTCCCTGCTGAATATCTCCGAACGTAGCTGAACCTTAGGCTTTCGAGCTCAGCAGCGAATCGTTCAGGCAGCCCTGCACCGCCGACCGTAACCTCCAGAGTTTTACCTCTATTAAGAAAATTCTCCGATTCAGCCACTCTCACCTTTCGAATCACCCTTGCTACCCTCACTTGATTCGCGATCATCATTTGGCTGATGCTTTCAAACTATAGTTTGTTACTTTAGATTCACGTTCTCTATTTCAATCCCATGGCTAACAACCACTCTCCGCTGACCAAGAAAGCTTGTTCAGAATTATTGATATCTTTTTGCTTCCCCGTCCTGATTCTTAATCCTGAAGAATCATTACCCGTTGGCTCCACATTCGTGTTTGTACGTCAGTTCTAAATAGTTTAGGAGGATCGACTCGTGCCTATCAGCAGAGCCGGATCAGCCTAGGTAAATCCTACGGATCTGATGTTGCTCACCGACCGCCATCTACTATAGTTTCCTCCAGAATAGCATTAGAAGGGTTACACATGCTCAACCTGGAGATCTGCTTCTTAAGGTTCTCGGTAGATGGTTTGGTCTGTCATCCCTACCCGCTTCTCCCACAATCATGTAGGCATAATGAGGGCCAATAGCGTGTTTAGCGGCTTGTGCTGAGGTCCGGCGTAACGACTGTCCTTGGCGTTCGAAGGCCTAAAGCCATTAAATAATATACGCCTCGATGAATCCCTTTCATCTCTAACCGCTGAACCTCTAACACGATGTATCCCCTTCTTTGACTTGAATTCAGCAATGAGTCACTTCCAAATCCCAAGCATTCCCCTCTTGGGGCAGCCACTCCTCTCCCTCACAACCCGTGATCCTCAGGCATGGGCTGAAGCGGTCTGTGTCAGCACCCCCGTACGGGTCTGCGAACCGTTGCAAGGGCGTAAGCCGTTTCAGATCGCTTCCGCAGTGCTGAGCCTGGGTGATGTGATTCTTGTTTCCACCGAGGGTTCGGCAATCACACTGAAGACGGATCAGCACCATTCCGCCCAACTGCTGCTGCCCTACCAAGGCTTAGGACGCTGGCGGATCGAACAGGATCTCTTCGAGAATCCTGTTGGCGAATCGATTCTCTACCTACCTCAGGCACCCTTGATGCTGGATAACGATAGAACCTCAGGCGCGGGACTCAATTTCAACCCTGCAGTGCTAATCAGCACGGCACTAACCATGGCTGGACCCGAGGGACTCAGCGCTCAGCGCCTGGCTGTCTTCGGTCAACCTTGCAAGTTACACCTTGCTGACTCTGTCTGCGGCAAGCTAATCCATAGCCTTTATTCGCTACTTCAAAGCGTGGATCAGCTCAGCACCACGGAGCCTTTGGCTGTTGATCGATTACGACTCGACGATGTGTTGACCCGCATGACTGTCCTCTTGCTGCTTCCCGAGCTGCTGCATGATCAGTCGCAACGGGCTCCATCCATCACTGCAGTGGCGGCTCGACGCAGACTTCAGTCACTCCTGGACTGGATCGATACCAACCTGGCTTCTGGTCTGACCCTGAGTGATCTTGAAGCGCAAGCACAGATGTCACGCCGTAACTTGCAGTATACCTTTCAACGCGCCTATGACTGCAGTCCGATGCAGTGGGTGCGACGTCGTCGGCTTGATTTGGCCATGCAACTCCTCAAGCAGTCAGATCAGACAGTGGGGGTGACAACGATTAGTCGTGAGCTTGGCTTCATGAGTTCCGCCCAGTTCAGTCGTGACTTCCGTCGCGAATTTGGCTGTACTCCCTCTTCGATTCGTCGAAAATCCTAGGGCGTGCCTGCACGACCCTGAGTCAAACAAAATGAAAACAAAGTGGCTTCAAGCCGTGGTTATTCTGTCGATTAAGGGGATGGGTGATGGTTCAATGAACCCTCAATAGCATTGCCGCCTTCACCGCGGCGGCGGCGGCTTTGGCATCTTGGATCCGACGATGAGATGTTGAGCTCTGAATTCCCTTGCTTGCCATCATCCAGATCCAATAGCCCAACTCAATCTGGGTTGTCTGGCGAACGGCCGATGGTCGCCAAGGACAGCCAGCAGGCTCTCCGTTGCTGGCGCCCCTGCGACCCGAAGTCTGGTCCTGACGGCTGAGCGGCAAGCCCTCGGGCCCAGCCTGGCTGGTCCTGGGTAGAACCAAGTTGACGGCAAGATATTCGGTCGCAGGGTGCCATGCGTGATGTAACCCTGGATGGCGCGGATGCTGCCTACAGCGGCAAATTGATACAGCAGATTATCGCTTGCACAGCAGTAGGGCTCGCCAGTGATCGCTGATCTCCTCGCCGGCAAGGGTTAGCAGGGCGTAGATGAGCACCAAAGCCAGCACTTGGTCCCAGGCGAAACTGGTGAGACTCTCTTGCAGTTGGCTGCCGAGACCGGTGGCTCCCACCAGACCAACCACCACGGTCTCCCGCAGCATCACATCGGCGCGGTAAGCCCCATAGGCGAGATAGGACCGTGCCAGCGAGGCAAATCGCCCATATAGCAGCGCCAGACGTGAGCCACTGCCGGCGGACATGAGGGCGATTTGGCGGCTCGGGTCGCTGTCTTCCAGGGCCTCCAGCAGCAACCGACCGAGAATCCCGAGGTTGTGAAAACCAACCGCCAGGGCACCTGTCAGCACCCCGGGCCGCAGCACAAACAGCAACAACAAGGCGGTCAATGGCGGCGGCCACAACCGCCCCAAAGCCCAGCTCAAGCGCAGCGCCACCAAACCCGAGCGCCAGGGGGCGAGCAGCAGCAGCTGCAACGGTGCCAGCCCCACCGCGAGCCCCGCGGCGCCAAGGGCCAGCACCAGCGTGGAGGTCGTCAGGCTGAGCCAGGGAAGCTCTCGCAACCCATGCCAAGACCAGGCGCCTGGCGGGAGCGGCAGTACTCGCAGCCCATCCGCCGGGTTCACCCCCAAGCTCTGGGCGGCCAGCAGCGTGAGGGGAAGCAGCAGAGCGAGCAGGCCGAGCAGTTCCCGGCCCACCCGGCCCACGGCTGTCGGCGCCAGGACGAGGCGCGATGGCGTGTGCCAACGTCGCCGCAGCCAACGCAGCCCCGTCTCAAGCGCCAGCATCACGGCGAGCAACAGCCACAGGCCGGTCCAAAGCTCCTGGAACGCCAGGGATTGAAGGGTGAGCCGCAGCTCGTTACCAAGGCCCCCGAGACCGAAAACGCCCAGGAGCGTGGCGCTGCGCAAAGCGCACTCGAGCCGGTAGCCGCCGTAGCTCACCAGCACGGGCAAGAGCTTGGGGCCCAAGGCGGTCAGCAGAGCCATGGGTGCCGGGGCTCCGCAAGCCCTCAGGGCATCCAACGCGATGGTGGGCTGGGAATCGAGCTGATCCGCCAGCACCCGCGCCACCATGGCGCCAAACGGCAGGCTGATCGCCAGTACCGCCACCTCGGGTTGCAGGCCTAACACCTGGAGCAGCAGCAGGCCCCAGAGCAGTTCATGCACCGCCCGCGGGAGCGCCAGCAGCCGCCGGATGAGTTCAGCGGGCCAGCCATGGCCCAACAGGCTGCGCCAGACAAGCCGCGAGCTGGCGAGGCCCAGGGGTAGGCCAAGCGCCAGGCTGCCGATCCAGCCGAGCAACGCCATCGCCAGGGTGACGCCCAGCCCCTGAGCGGCTGACCGGAGCACCAAGGGGTCCAGGGAAGGATGCAGCGCGGCCACCAGAAACTCACGGATCGCCTCCCAACCGCCGCCGTGCACGTGGCTCGGCAACAGCAGCAGCATGGGAACCAACACCAGGGCCGGCAGCAGCGGCCAGAGCGGGGCCGCCAGGGTCCAGCGGGAACCTCGCCCTCCTGTGGGGAGGGTGGCGGGTTTGGGCTCCTGCGCGGGCCAATCGGCGAGGTCAAGAACCAGGCTGGCCCTCGGGGGCGGTTCCGGGATCGTCATGGCGGAGGCCCCGGGGAGTCCGTCCCGTACAAGACGGTCAGGTCGGAGCTGGTCACGGCGGCAACGGGCCGATCCCAGAGCAAGCGGCCGTGTCGCAGGCCCAGCACCCGGTCAAAGCCGGAGAGTAGATCTGGCCGATGCAGGCTCAACAGCAGGGCACGCGACGGTTGGACGTGCTGGAGCAGCAGGTCCAGCAGCTCTTGGGCCAGTCGCGGATCGAGGCTGGCCAGCGGCTCATCGGCGAGAAGCAGCATGGGCTCCTGGCGCAGCAGGCGGGCGATCGCCACCCGCTGCCGCTGGCCCCCAGACAGGGCGGACACCGGCACGGAAAGAAGCGAGTCCTCCAGATCCAGTTGGCGCAGGCTGGCGGCGCAGGCTTCGGTCTCCACAGGCATCAGCAGATTGAGCAAGGCCTTGGGCCAACCCCATCGCGCCAGGAGGGCTGTATTGAGGTTCTGCTGTACCGAGAGCTCCTCGATCAACCGCAGGTCCTGCCAGAGGGTGCCGATGCGCGCCTGCTGCCGCCGCCGCCGCCGCCGCGAGCGACTGGGGGCCTCCCCCTGCCAGAGCACCTGACCCGCGGCCGGCGGCAGCAAGCCATTGGCCACCGCCAGCAATGAGCTCTTGCCGGCGCCACTCGGTCCCAGCAGGGCCACCCGATCGCCAGGGAGCAGGGTCAGGTTGATCCCCTGCAGGCGAGGACGCTGCCGGCCGGCCACACTCACATCGCGCAGTTCCAGCACTGCGGTGTTGGCGGCATGGTTCATCAACCTGCACTCACTCACCGAATCTTGCCGATCTGACGCCCCACCTGTTCGATCTGGCTGTAGGCCGCTGCATCAGCGCTGGTGAACTGCTGGGCACCGAACAGACCCAGAATCTGTTTTTGCTGGGGATTCGAGGGGCGCCAACTGAGGATCGCCTGTCGGAGGCGATCGCTGAAGCCCTTGCCGAAGCGGCGATCAAGATCGCCCTGAGCAATCCAGTGGTAATCCTGGTAACCAGGGCTTTTCCATAGCTGGATTAACTTGCTACGGCTCGCCTTGCCGTTGTGCAGGCTGGCACGCCAAACCTGTTCATTCACCACGCCGGCGTCATAGGTGCCGCTCTGCACCAGGGCGATTGTGGCGTCATGGCTACCGCTGAAACCTGGTGCGCCACCAGCAAAGTCGCTGAGTTTCACGCCAGCTTGGGCCAAAAAGTATTGGGGCATCAACCGGCCCGATGTGGAGTTTTCCGAGCCGAAGGTGAAGCGCCTTCCCTTGAGCATCGCCAGCTCTTTGACGGACGAGATCGGCCGCAGGCCACTCTGACGATTGGCGATGAAGATGCTGTGAAATGCCACATCAATGTCGCGCTGGGCGAGCACCCGCGCACCCGGTTTCTGCAGGCGGGCCTGAACACCGGTGAGTCCGCCGAACCACACCAAGTCGAGATCCCCCGTGCGGAACGCGGTGACCGCCGCGCTGTAATCCACCATCGGCACGTAACTCACCTTCACCCCCAGCTGGCGGGCCAGTTGATCGGCCACCATCGGATAGAGCCTATTCAGTTTCTCGGGGCTCTGATCGGGGATGGCACTGAGGCGCAGAACCGGTTGGGACTCAGCCTGGGCGGCCAGTCCCACACTGCCGCGCTCTGCGAGGAAACCGGGTTGTGGCGCCAGGGCGGCCAGCAGCGCCAAGGGGAGACCACAGATCAGGGCCCTCAGCAGAGGCCTGCGACCAGTTCCAGAGCGGGGGTGGTTGCCCATCGGCGATGGCGTGATACTCCTCCATGATGGGGAGTCGCGTGGATCGACCCCGATCGATCCACGCTGGCAGCGATAGTCTCAGACCGCCTGGAGGTTGTGGATGGCCCGCACACTACTGTTCATCCATCAAAACTTTCCGGGTCAGTACCGCCATCTGGCCCCCGCGTTGTTGGCCCGGGGCGATCGGGTGGAAGCCATCGGCGGCCCCACCGCCCGGGAACTCCCCGGCATCCCGCTGCATCGCTACAACCCCCTGCCGGCGGGCGGTGTGCCGCCCTGCCATCCCTGGGCAGCCGATTTTCAGACCAAAGTGCTGCGGGGCGAGGCGGTCGCCAAAATCCTGGAGGGCCTCAAAGCCAAAGGCCTCAGACCCGACCTGATCATCGGCCACCCCGGCTGGGGAGAGCTGCTGCTGGTGAAAGATCTGTGTCCTGATGTTCCAGTGCTGCACCAGGTGGAGTTTGTGTACCAAGTGCACGGCGGAGACTGTGACTTCGACCCCGAGTTCACCGATACGACCTGGAGCCGCCACTCCAAAGTGCGGCTGCGCCGGGCCTCCCAGCTGCTGGCCCTCCAGGATCTCGATTGGGGCTTGGCTCCAACACCCTGGCAGGCGAGCACCGTGCCCCAGGAGTATCGACAGCGGGTGAGTGTGATCCACGAAGGGATTGACACCGCGCAGATCCAGCCGGATGGTCCTGCGGAGATTCGCCTGCAGAAAGCAGGCCTGAACTTCAAGCGCGGCGATCCCGTTGTGACCTATGTAGCGCGGAATTTGGAACCATATCGCGGATTCCACCAGTTCATGCGGGCCCTGCCCACGCTGCAGCGCCGCTGCCCCCAAGCCCATGTGGTGCTGGTCGGCGGGGAGGGGGTGAGTTACGGTCAAGGCCCACCCGGCGGGGGGAGCTGGAAGGAAACGCTGCTTCGCGAGCTCGGAGACCAGCTGGACCATGCCCGCTTGCATTTCTGTGGTCTGGTTCCCCATCCGGTGCTGCATATGCTGCTGCGCGCCAGTGCCTGCCATGTGTATCTCACCTATCCATTTGTGCTCAGTTGGAGCCTTCTTGAGGCAATGAGCTGCGGCGCTCTCGTGGTGGGCTCCGCTACCGCGCCTGTACTTGATGTGATCCGCGACCACCACAATGGGTTACTCGTGAATTTCTTCGACCACGAAGCTTTGGCCAACACAATGGCTGAGGTGCTTCACAATCAAGAGTCGCTCCAACCGCTGCGCCGGCAAGCCCGGCAAACGGTGCAACAGGATTACGACCTGCGCAAGATCTGTCTGCCGCGTCAACTGACTCTTGTGGATCAACTGATCTGCGGAAACGACCCACCATCAGCAGTGCCCCAGGACTGAAGCGAAGCTGGGGATCGGCGCCTGGCTTGCGGATTCGCGCCACCGTCCGCACCCACGAGCCAAGCGATCACCCTGCTCGAGGCGGCCACCCTGCTCGGGGCGGCGACCCTGCCGTCGCGATCCCGACCACGGCAGGGTCGGCCTCCATGATTCAACTTTCTCTGGAGCAGCCCGGTTGCCTGGGAACCGCGGCCTGCAGCCCACGCCGGGACAGCGCCGACGCCCGTCGCCACCCGGATCTGGCGAGCCAGGACTGCCATGGCTACCAATGGCGAGACACTTCCACCTGCGGCCCCCTAGACGATGCCTCAAATCATTGTCAATATGCCGCCACCTTCGGATCTCGGGACAGTCCCGCCCATGACCCTTGCCGTTGTGACGCCCCAGGCTCTCCTCGAGCCACGGTTGGAGATCAGGGGCGGCAACAGGCTTTCGGGAGAGGTCCGCGTTAGTGGCGCCAAAAATTCTGCCCTGGTGCTCATGGCTGCCAGCCTCCTCTGCCGGGACACCCTGCGGCTGCGCAACGTGCCGCCCCTCACCGACATCACGGCGATGGGCGAAATCCTCGCGGCTTTGGGGGTGGGCGTGAAACGGCAAGGCGACATCGTCGATCTCGATGGTGAGCACATCACCCGGGCAGCACCGCCTTATGAGCTGGTCAACACCCTCCGCGCCAGCTTTTTCTGCATCGGCCCCTTGCTCGCTCGCGCTGGCATCGCTCAGGTGCCGCTTCCGGGGGGATGCCAGATCGGCAGCCGCCCTGTCGTCGAGCATGTGAAGGGTCTCAAATCCCTTGGCGCACAGGTCACCATCGAGCACGGCGTCGTCACGGCCGTGGTACCTGGTCAGCGCAAACGCCTTCAGGGTGGTCACATCCATCTCGACTGCCCAAGCGTCGGTGCCACTGAAACCTTGATGATGGCCGCCGTTCTCGCCGACGGCGAAACAACGATCGATAACGCCGCCCAAGAGCCCGAGGTTGTCGACCTGGCCAACCTGTTGATCGCCATGGGCGCTCGGATTCGTGGGGCCGGCTCCCCAACAATTCTGATCGATGGGGTCGATTCTCTCCACGGAACCGACTACGCGGTGATTCCCGACCGCATCGAAGCCGGCACTTTTCTGCTGGCGGCCGCCATCACCCGCTCCCGCCTGCACGTTGCGCCATTGCGGCCGGATCATCTCAGTGCGGTGCTCACCAAGCTCGAAGCGGCGGGCTGCCAGCTGCGCGTGGAGGGCGATGGCCTGACCATCGCCGCCGATGCGATCCAGGCCCTTGATTTGCGCACCCAACCATTCCCAGGTTTCCCCACGGATCTCCAGGCGCCGTTCATGAGTCTGCTAGCCACGGCCCAGGGAACCTCTGTGGTGGTCGAGAACATCTTTGAGAACCGCATGCAGCATGTCGCTGAACTGCAGCGCATGGGGGCCGCGATTCGCCTCCAGGGCAACACGGCCTGCATCGAGGGGGTTCCCAGCCTCAGCGGCGCTCCCGTTCGCGGCACCGATCTGAGGGCCAGCGCGGCCATGGTTCTCGCCGGTCTGGCCGCCGAAGGGATCACAACGGTCCGCGGTCTCGAGTATCTCGATCGGGGCTACGCCGATTTGGAGGGCAAGCTCAATGCGGTGGGGGCCGTGATCGAGCGTTTGCGCGACCCCGATCCGATCGCGGCCGTGGGGATGGCGGTCTGAAGCGCTGTTAACCCCGCCATGGCCAACCTGTAAAGTTGGCAACATGGGAGCGTGCCGGAACTGGTAGACGGACTCGACTCAAAATCGAGCGCCTTCGGGCTTGTGGGTTCGAGTCCCACCTCTCCCATACACAATCGATTGCGATGTCAACCCCCGCGGTGCTGACCTCCCCGCCCAAGGCTCCGCCGTCCGCTGCTGGGGACCAGTCCGCCGTCATGGGCACCTATGCCCGTTACCCCATCGAACTGGTGCGAGGTCGGGGCGTGTGGGTGTGGGATCGGCAGGGGCGCCGCTACCTCGACGCCGTGGCCGGCATCGCCGTCTGCACCCTGGGCCACAGCGATCCAGCACTGCGTCGCTCCCTTTGCCGCCAGCTGGGCCGTCTGCAGCATGTTTCCAACCTTTACAGGATCCCGGAGCAGGAGGAGCTGGCGGCGGCGATCACAGCCCGCAGTTGCGCCGATCGGGTGTTCTTCTGCAACTCCGGCGCCGAGGCTAACGAAGCCGCCATCAAGCTCGCCCGCAAGCATGGCCACCGCCATCTCGGGATCGCCGAACCCCTCATCCTCACCGCCCAAGCCAGTTTCCACGGGCGCACCCTCGCGGCGGTCACGGCCACCGGCCAACCCCGCTACCACGAAGGCTTCGAGCCAGTGGTGCAGGGCTTCCGATACTTCCCGTACAACGACATCCAAGCCTTCGAGGCCCTGCTTTCGGCATGTGAACAGCAGGGTCCCAGCGTTGCCGCCGTGCTGTTGGAACCGATTCAGGGTGAGGGGGGCGTTCATCCTGGGGATCCCGCCTTCTTCCGCCGGGTGCGGGAGCTCTGCGATGCCCGAGGCATCCTGCTGATCTTTGATGAGGTGCAGATCGGCGTTGGCCGGAGCGGGCGCTGGTGGGGCTATGAACAGCTGGGGGTGGAACCCGATGCCTTCACCCTGGCCAAAGGCCTCGGCGGTGGGGTGCCGATCGGGGCGTTGGCCGTGAAGGCCAGCGCGGATCACTTTCGGCCCGGCGATCACGCCAGCACCTTCGGCGGCAATCCCCTGGCATGCCGTGCCGGCCTCACCGTGATCGCCGAGATTGAACGCCGGCAACTCCTGCCCCATGTGCAACGGGTCAGCGCCCTTCTTGATGAGGGCCTGGCCGCCATCGCGCAGCGCCACCCCGGTCTGGTGCAGGGCGTGCGGGGCTGGGGTTTGCTGAAAGGCTTGGTGCTCCGTGAGGACGCCCCAGCAGCCTCCGACTGGGTCAACGCGGCAATGGCTGAGGGGCTGTTGCTGGTTCCCGCCGGTCCCACCGTGCTGCGCTTTGTGCCGCCGCTGGTGATCCAACCCCGCCAGGTGCGCGAGGCAATGCGACGGCTGGAAGCGGCGCTTCTGCGCCTCACGGCGACCCAGCCCGGTTGAGATCCGGCGGCGGATCCCCCAGAGTTCCCCCTGGCCACAGTTAGCGCTGCGCCCACAGCCCATCCCTCAGCCGCCGCGGAACCGCCGGAACCGACGACGAGGGGCTTGGCTCCAAAGGCGCCCCCTTGCTGCCCTTGTGCCCCTGGCGTTGCGCACGCCTCAACGTTCAGAATCACCAAACTGCCGTTTCTAGGTCCTGCGCTGAGCACTCCCCCCCTGCCGGCTCCGGTGGTGTTGGATGACCTGCTGGAGCCCTACGCCCCCCGCGGTGTGGATCTCGGACTGCACCGCCTCGAGGCCGCCTTGGCCGAGGCAGGGCATCCCGAACGCTGTTTCCCCGCCGTTCAGGTGGCGGGCACCAATGGTAAGGGCTCCATCTGCACCCTTCTGCATGCCATTCTCCAGGCGGCAGGGTTGCGGGTGGCCACCTATCGCTCTCCCCATCTGGTCAGCTGGTGTGAGCGTGTGCAACTCGCTGATCGCTGGATCACCCCTGAAGAGCTCAGGCAGGACCTTGGCGACTGGCAAGCGCTGGCCCGGCGGCATGACCTCACCCCCTTCGAGCTGTTGACCGCTGCCGCCTTCGGGCGCTTTGCGGCCGAATCCCTCGATGTGGTGGTGCTGGAAGTCGGACTGGGCGGGCGGCTGGACGCCACCACGGTTCATCCCGATCGCCGGCTGGTGGGATTCGCCAGCATCGGCCTCGATCACCGCGAGCATCTCGGCGACAGCATCGCCGCCATCGCGGCCGAGAAAGCCGCCGTGTTGCGGCCGGGCCAGAAGGCCTTCAGCACCCATCAATCGCCCGAGGCGGCCGAGGTGCTGGAAGCGATGGCGCGGCGCCAAGGCGCGGAACTGTTCTGGCTCGAGCCGCTGCCCCAGGTCGCCGCCGGCGGACCGACGCTCGGTCTGCAGGGGAGCTTTCAGCGTGGCAATGGAGCTGTGGCGGTGGCGATGGCGCGGGCCCTGGCCGACCAGGGCTGGCCGATCGATGCGGCGGCCATCCGCTCCGGCCTGGCCCAGGCTCGCTGGCCCGGACGGCTGGACGAGCACCGCTGGCGCGGCCGGACGCTGCTGCTCGATGGGGCCCACAACCCACCCGCGGCGATCACCTTGCGCCCGGAGCTAACGGCACGCGATGGACTGGCGCCCCGGCGCTGGTTGCTGGGGATCCAGCGTCACAAGGAGGCTGCGGCAATGCTGCGGGCGCTGTTGCTGCCGGGCGACCAGGCATTGATCACACCCATAGCGGGTCAAGCCAGCTGGGATCAGCAGGCATTGGCCTGGGCCTGCCCGGAGCTGGCCGGCCAACTGGAAGCGGTGGCTGATCTCACCTCCGGGCTGGAACGCTTGCTGCAGCCGGCCATCGCGGTCAACCCCGGGCTGGGACAGCCCCTTCCGGTGGTCGCGGGTTCGCTGTACCTGCTGGGAGACGTGCTCAGCCAGATCAGCGCGGACCAGGCATGAGGCCGGGGCCGATCGCCGCCCTCGCCAGCTCATGGGTCAGCATGGGTGATGGCCGCGGCTGTCCGCGTGGTCACCCCCAGCCCATGGCCCGCTCCCCCTTTCGCCCAAGCCTTGCTGCCCCCTTCAGGCTGCTCTCGACACTGGTCTCCCCACTGGTCTCGCCAGATTGGGAAGTAGGGGGGCCAGGCATCGATCAGGCCTCCGGCCCGAACGGGCTATGGCGCGCGGCCCTCTCGGCGCTGAGCGGCTTACGCCGCAGCCTTCACAAGGTCTACGCGCCGCTTGTCCTGGTCCTGCTGGTGCTGGCAGCTCCCGCGCCATTGTGGGCAGAGTTCAGCGGCGTTGATTACACCCTCACCAACCAGAACGGCACCGATTTTCACGGCCAGCAACTTGCCAACACCTCCTTCGCCGGCGTACAAGGCCGGGCGGCCAACTTCACCAGCGCCGATCTGCACGGGGCGATCCTGACCCAGGCAGCCTTCCCGGAAGCCAGCTTTCGCGACGCCGATCTGAGCGACGTGCTGATGGACAAGGTGGACTTTGCCGGCGCCGATTTCCGTGGCGCTGTGCTGCGGGGAGCGATCGCCACCGGCAGCAACTTCACGGGCGCCAGGGTCAACAACGCCGACTTCAGCGACGTCCTGATCGATCGGGCCGACCAGCGGGCCCTCTGCCGCGAGGCGGACGGCACCAATCCCATCACCGGGGCGGATACTCGCCTCAGCCTCGGCTGCGGGTGAGCGTGCCGCTGGGGGATGGAACCCTGCAGGACGCAGCTCTGCCAGAGGTGTCAGGTGTGGCTCCGCTCTCGGCCTGACCCCAAGGGCTCGAGGTGCGAAGGGTCCCTTGTCGCCTAGGAGCCCAGCCGTGCTGGAGCCAATGGCCTTCAGACCCCCGCCATCGAAGGACTTCAGCGAGCCGTCCGGGCAGAACGGTGGCGTGGCGGCAGACGATCTGCCAACGCACCACGGCTGGGTTGCGTCAGAGTGCCGCAACCACGCGCCAGAGGCTTGTCCGCCATCCACGCCAGACGCGATCTCCGGGACTTCCTCTCCCTGCTGGAGCAACGCGGCCGGTTGCGTCGCATCAGCGCGCCGGTCGACCCGGATTTGGAATTGGCGGCCATCGCCGACCGGGTGCTGGCCCGCGGCGGGCCCGCCCTGTTGTTCGAAAACGTGATCGGCTCTTCCATGCCGGTGGCGATCAACCTGCTGGGCACCCAGGAGCGGGTGCTTTGGAGCCTGGGCATGGAGCGGCCCGAAGAACTGGAGGCTCTCGGCGAGAAGCTGGCCCTGTTGCAGCAACCCAGGCCGCCCAAAGGGGCCCGCGAAGCCCTGCGCTTCGGCTCGGTGCTCTGGGATGTGTTGAAGGCCCGCCCGGATCTCGACCTCACGCCTCCCTGCCGGCAGCGGGTGCTGCGCGGCGAGGCCTTGGATCTCCATGCCCTGCCCCTCTTGCGGCCCTGGCCCGGGGATGGCGGTCGCATCATCACCCTGGGGTTGGTGATCACCAAGGATCCCCAGACCGGCACCCCCAACGTTGGGGTTTATCGCCTGCAGCTCCAATCCCACGACACGCTGAGCGTGCACTGGTTGAGCGTGCGTGGCGGCGCCCGTCACCTGCGCAAGGCGGCGGCGCTGGGCAAAAAACTGGAGATCGCCATCGCCATCGGTGTGCATCCGCTGCTGGTGCTGGCGGCCGCCACGCCGATTCCGGTGCAGCTGAGTGAATGGCTGTTCGCCGGCCTCTACAGCGGGGAGGGGGTGCGGCTGGCGAAGTGCAAAACCGTGAACCTGGAGGTACCCAGCCACAGCGAAGTGGTGCTGGAAGGCACGATCAACCCTGGGGAGGAGGTTCCCGACGGCCCCTTTGGTGATCACATGGGCTTCTACGGCGGTGTGGAGGACTCGCCCCTGGTGCGCTTCCAGTGCGTGACGCAGCGCCGCGATCCGGTGTATTTCACCACCTTCAGCGGGCGGCCACCGAAGGAGGACGCCATGCTGGCGATTGCGCTGAACCGGATCTACACGCCGATCCTGCGGCAGCAGATCCCGGAGATCGTGGATTTCTTCCTGCCGATGGAGGGCCTCAGCTACAAGCTGGCGGTGATCGCGATCGATAAGGCGTACCCCGGTCAGGCCCGCCGGGCGGCAATGGCGTTCTGGAGTGCCCTGCCCCAGTTCACTTACACCAAGTTTGTGGTGGTTGTGGACAGGGCTATCAACATCCGTGAC
>JBKCTK010000180.1:0-3604 GCA_046319055.1 Synechococcaceae cyanobacterium | reverse complement strand
CCGCCCAGGCAGAACAGCATCGGCGTACTGAGCCGCAGCTTGCCACGCCAGAGGGTGGCGATCCAGGCGAACACTTTGATACCGGTAGGTACCGCGATTAGCATCGTGGTGACCATGAAGAGGTTGCGCATCCACTGGGGCGTGCCGCTGTAAAACATATGATGTACCCACACGATCAGGCTCAACAGGGTGATGCCAAATGAGGCGATTGCCACCAGCTCATAGCCAAACAGTGGTTTGCGTGAATACACTGGGAACAGCTCTGAAAAGATGCCAAACACCGGCAGCACCATCACGTACACGGCGGGATGGGAATAGAACCAGAAGAAGTGCTGATAGAGCATTGGATCACCGCCCCCCTCCGGCTTGAAAAAGGAGGTGCCGAAGCTCAGGTCGAATAGCAGCATCACGGCGCCCCCCGTGAGCACCGGCAACCCCACCAGCTGGATGATCTGGGCGGCGGCGGCGGTCCAGCAGAAGATCGGCATGCGGAACCAGGTCATGCCGGGGGCGCGCAGTCGTACGATCGTGGTCACGAAGTTGATCGCCCCCAGGATCGAGGAGATGCCCGAGAGGGCCACCGCCAAGATCCAAACGAACTGGCCATTGATGAAGTGGCCGAGCGGGTTCTGGGTGCTTACCGGCGGGTAGGCCCACCAGCCCGAGCTGGCGGGGCCACCCGGCAGGAAGAAGCTCGCCATCAGCAAGGCGCCGAACAGCGGGAACAGCCAGAAGGCCAGGGCATTGAGGCGCGGAAACGCCATGTCGGGGGCGCCGATCATGGTGGGGATCAGCAGGTTGTTGAAGCCGTTGAGGATCGGGAACAGGAACAGAAACAGCATCACTGTTCCATGCATGGTGTAGAGCCCGTTGTAGACGCTGGGGTCGACCAGATCCGCCTCCGGTGTGATCAATTCCCCGCGCATGATCATCGCCAGCAGTCCACCCACCATGAGGTAGAACAGGGCCAGCACAATATACTGAATGCCAATCACTTTGGCATCGGTGTTGATGCTGAAGAAGCGCCGCCAGTTATCCGGTGCTCCTGGCACCGGATGGGGGGCCCGCAGCAGGCGCGGGTCGTAGGGAACGGAAGGGGTCATGGCGGCGAAGGGGGGCCTGAATCGGGCTGGAAAGGCTTCATGCGTCGTGGGGGCTGGCTGGATCGAGCCCCACGTTGACCAGGGGTGGCGGCGCCGGGGGAACAATGGCCCAACCGCGATCACCGTGGGCGAGGCGCCGTTGGTAGAGCTCCTGGGCCGCGTTCCAACTGGGGCTCGGCGGTGTGATGGCGGCCCGCTGCAGCCAGGCTTGGAAGTCGTCCTCGCTCTGCACCACCACCAGGCTCTGATTGCTGGCGAAATAGCCGCCGCTGAACATCGAATCGCGTAGGCGATAGCGGCCGATGCGGGTGGGGGTGAGCCGGTAGCCGATGACGCTGCCCGGGATGAGGTCCTGCTTGAGGCGGAAGGCGGGGATGTAGAAGCCATGCAACACGTCGAGCGAGATCAGCTCGAAGCGGGCCGGCCGGTTCACGGGCAGATGCAGCTCGGCGCTGTGCACCCCCTGGGGATAAATGAACTCCCATGACCACTGGCGAGCGATCACCTGAATCGGCCCCACCGCCGCGGCCGCCTCAGGCTGGGCGGCTGCCGCCACTTGCAAGGCCTGATCAGCGCCGTTCACCCGCTGCTTGCCGCCGAGGCTGTCCAAGGTGGCATTGACGCCGATGGCGTGCCAGGCGATCGCCATCACGATCCCGAAGGGGATCACTGTCCAGATGATTTCCAGGGGCCAGTTGCCTTCGATCGGAGCGCCGTTGTCGAGGTCGTACTTGTCGGCCCGCTGGAACACCATGGTCCAGAGGATCACCTCCAGGCAGCCCAAAAACAGGAAGCTGCCGATCCCCGTCTCCAGGGCGAACAGGCCATCCACATGGGGCGCCGCGCTGGAGGCCTGGGGCGGCAGCCAGCCGTGGGCCTGCCGGTACATCCACAGGCTGATCGCCAGGTTCGCGGCCAGAGCGGCGCTGATCAGGATGAGCGCTCCGAGGCGGCGGCTGGGCTTGTGGGAGAGAGAGGTCATGGCAGCGCCTCACGCAGATCGATTCCGGCGGCTAGCAGCTGGTCGGCGGTGACGTGCACGCCGAATTCAGCGGCCAGCTCGGCGCCGAGGGTGCCGTGCAGGCCAACCACCCCAAACAGGCTCAGCCCCACCAGCACATAGAGCCATTGCACCTGGCGGCCCATGTCGCGGCGCCAGCGAAAGCGTTGAAAACCTCGCCACACGGTCATCAGCACAATCACGAGCAGGATCAGCACACCGCCAACGCCGTGCCAGAGCATCGTCTCCATGCTGCGCAGTCCGAGCGTGCTGGTCACCCCGGCGATCGGTTCCGCCAGCAGCATTTCGTAGAACCCGGATGCCACGGTGAAGAACGTCACCAGGCAGCAGGCCAGCAGGTTGTACCAGCCCACGTCATGCAGTCCGGCTCGGGTGACCGGCAATGCCAGGAAGCGGAAGAGTCGCTTCTCAAGCGGATAGAGGGCGCCGGCGAGATCAAAGGCGATCGCGATCACAAACAGGCCGATGGTGAAATGCACCAGATTCGGGTGAATCGGCAGGGCGTAGGGCAGGCCATTGGCGCCGAGCCCGGCCCCGAGCTGCTCGATCGGGGCTGGCTGGCTGAGATAGCTGAACCCCATCACAACACCCCGGCGCCTATCGCCTGCACGGCCCGCACGCCAACGGCCCCGATCAGCTGGTTCATCAAAGTGTTGTGCAGGTTGCCAGTTTCGCTGGCTCGGCTAGCGAGCTCAGCTAGGCCTGCTTCCTCTGGACCAAAAAAAATCGCCTCAAACATTGCCGCCGTTGCAAGGGGGCGATTCCAGCTGCCAACGGCGGATCTACCGTTGCGACCTGTGTTGCCAGCTGCTGTCATGCCGTTGGGATCAAGGATCGCCGCATTTGTGGCGATCGCGGTCACGCAGTGCACCGCAATCGCATGGATGGGCTCCTTCCGTGGCGGATGGTGATCGTTGAGCGATGGCAGCAACGACGGCATCGGGACCTGGGTCCGCGGACATCGATTTGAGCCTGGCCAGAGTTTGTTAAGACGTCAGAAGCTCTTCACGATTCGCCATAGTGCTGTGGCGTGACCCCCACTCCCGGCAGCCAACGTGGATGGCCGCTCTGGGCAGCCACTCTCGCCAGCCACAGTGGCTGGCAGCTCCCGGCACCTCCCGGCAGCCACGGCCTGAGGCCGGACTCTCCCGGCAGCCTCTGCCTGGGGCCACGGCAAGCGGCAACGTGCAGGAGTGCCATTTGCCGCTTCGCCCGCCCTGGCTGGGCCTGGGAGCCCACGTCGGCGGAGGTGTTGGTGGGGATCGGGGTGTCGACGCTGAGTTCTTGGCGCTCAGTCTTCATCGCTGGCGCCGAAGCAGTGCATCAAGGCATCGCCCCAGCTGTTGATGCTCTCAAGGGCGTGATCAGGGCTGGCGATGAGCGCCTCGGCTTGGGCGTTCAGCAGGCCGGCCTTGCTCCAGGCATGGCCAGGGCTTTCGGCGAGGCTCGCGCGGGCGTCCGGGCCAGTGGCCTGCTGGAG
>JBKCTK010000179.1:0-2191 GCA_046319055.1 Synechococcaceae cyanobacterium | reverse complement strand
TCCAGGAAGCGGCGGAAATCCTCCTGGTCCACGGCGTCGGCTTCGGCATCCACGGGGATGGAGGCGTCGGCGACCACCTCCTCCAGCATCCAGATGCCCGTGTCGGTGCGCAGGGCGAGGGCGATGGCGTCGCTAGGGCGGGCATCGACCTCATGGGCGGTTCCGGCGGCGTCGACCAGCTTGAGCACGGCCCGGAAGGTGTTGTCTTCGATGGCATGGATGATCACCTTCTCCAGCGTCAGCTGGCCGGCGACCATCAGGCTCACCATCAGGTCGTGGCTGAGGGGCCTAGGCGGTTTGACGCCATTGAGGCCGGCCAGAATGTTCTGGGCCTGGGCCTGATCAATCCAGATCGGCACCTGGCGCCGGGCCGAGGGATCGCGCAGCAGCACGATCGGGCTGCGGCTGGCTGCGTCGAGGGCGATTCCCGCGACCCGCATCTCCACCATGGCCGGCTTCGCCTCCGGGACGCTTGGGCACCTATCCGATTATGGCCAGGTGGGTCAGCGAGGAAGGGGCGACGCCATGTTCACGGGACTGGTGCGGGCTGTGGGCCGGCTGGAGACCCGCCCCGGTGGCGTGCGGATCACCCCGGCGTCGGGGGGGCAGTTCACAGCGGCGGCGCTGGAGTCCCTCGGCGCTCTGGCCCTCGGCGATAGCGTCGCGGTGGATGGGGTGTGCCTGACGGTGGCGGCGTTGCGCGGTGCCGGTGGGGCCGGAGGCTTTGAGGCGGACGTCAGCGAGGAGACCCTGCACCGCAGCAACCTTGGCCAGCGGGCCGCCGCGCGAGCGCTGGTGAACTTGGAGCCGGCGCTGCGGTTGCAGGATCGCCTGGGAGGACACTTGGTCAGCGGCCATGTGGACGGTCTGGGCAGGATCCTGGAGCTGCGCCGCAGCGGACCCGCCTGGTGGCTGGAGATCGCCTGGCAGGATCCGCGCTATGGGCGCTACATCTGTGACAAGGCGAGTGTGGCCGTGGATGGCATCAGCCTCACGGTGGCCGATTGCAACGCGACCGGGGAGCGGTTCCGGATCGCCGTGATTCCCCACACCTGGGAGGGCACCACGCTGTCGCAGCGGCAGCTGGGCGACTGGGTGAATCTGGAGGCCGATCTGCTGGCCAAGTACAGCGAGCGGCTATTGGCGGCAAGCGGCCTGGCCCCCGACCCCCTGCCGGCAACCTCCACCCCCACCGCTCCGGAGGCGGCCGGGGGGGCGCCGATCACGACCGCATGGCTGGCCGAGCGGGGGTGGTGAGCCGGCCGGCAACGCCGCGCCGGCATGGCCGGCTTCGCAGTGGAACCCAGGACAGGCCGATCGGTACGCCGGTGGCGGCGGGGATCCGCCGCTGAACCCTCGGCTGGACGCCGGGATGACGGAACCCTGCCGACCCGTTGTCAGACGGGGTCGGGGTTGTCAGGGTTGCATCAGTGGAGATTCGCTTATGGCTCCGTCCGAGAGCACCTTGCGTCGCAGTGCTGCCGCCGTGCGGGGGTTCACGATGTTCGAGGGCGTGCTGTTTCTGGTGCTGGGTTTCCTGGCGCTGAGTTTTCCCCTCGTGGCCTCGAAGTGGGTGACGGCGATGGTGGCGCTGGGCTTTCTCGTCGCCGGCCTGGTGGGGCTGATCACGATCCTCAATCGGGCCCGTTTTCTGCGTGGAGCGGTGACGTTCTGGCGCTTGGTGCTGGCCGTGCTGTTCACGATCACCGGCTTCTGGATGGTGAAGCAGCTCGCCGCCGGACCCCTCAGTGCCGGAGCCCAGGTGGCGGCCCTTGCCTTAGCGATCGGCGTGGTCTTTCTGGTGGAGGGTGTGGTGGAAACCATCCTGGCGCTTTCGCATCGGCAGGTGCCCGGCTGGGGCTGGGGTCTCTCGAATGGCCTGATCACCTTGATTCTCGGTCTGCTGATCCTGACGATGAAGTTCTGGAACCTTCTCTGGGTGCTGGGGGTGCTGGTGGGGATCAGCTTCCTGTTCAGCGGCATCGATCTGCTCAGTTTCAGCGCCAGATTTCATCCCGAGGAACAGTGATTCAGCGCACACCGCCATACCCTGCCTGCTGGCGCTGACCGTGAATCCCGCCTCGGAGCACGAACCGAGGCCAACTGGCGGGCCTGGGTCTGCCGCGGCCTCACTCCATTGGCTGGGCTGCTGGAAGCTCAGGACGTCTTCGGAAGAGGGAGAGAGGACGGA
>JBKCTK010000178.1:0-5311 GCA_046319055.1 Synechococcaceae cyanobacterium | reverse complement strand
TCGCCGCGCTGAGCCAGGGGAAGACCACAGACGGATCAAGGTGTCTGGCCGGAGTGTAGAAATCCTTGCCGTGCCGTCCCGGAGCCGATGGGGGTTGTCACACACGCCCAGCTCAGCCCCGACCCCTCCCGCGGCTGAGCGGGCCCGCCTGCCGCCAGGCCAGCGCTAGCCCGTGGCCCCATCAGGGCCACGGGCTTGACCACCCAAGGCCCCCCTTGGATTCGAGCGTCAGCCCTTGGTCGCTGCGGCACTGCAGGCGTTCGGCCGGGGTGGCCAAGCGGCAGAGCGGGGCCTGGGGGAGATCGATGCTGTTGCGGCCGCTCCAGCCTGGAGTGACCAGCAGGGCAGGCGTTCGGGATGAAGTCGCTCGCAGGATCCCAGCGCTGGAGGCTTGGAGCCTGTCTGCGCTGCGTCGCAGCTGGCCCCGACGCCTCTCGGCGATGTCGGGGGGCTGGTCATTGGAGCCGGCGTAGGGCAGCACCTGGTTGCTCAGTTGCCCTGCCGTGGGCTGGGGGTGGGGAGCCTTTCATGCATCCAAGCAAGGGCTGGGGAACAGCCCTTCAGGCGCCCAGGCAAGGGCTGGGGGGATTGAACGCAAGCAGGCCAGCCATGGCGAGCGACCCTTGTTCTGGGCGTTGGGCCTGTGATCCGATGCCATGGGAATTCTCTTGGTTCAGCAAATCCGTGGATGGCCCTGACCTGATCTGACCCCACTCAGCTGAGAACGCCGAACAACACCACCATGGCGATTACCCCGCCGAACACGATTAGGGCATAAAACTGGGCTCGCCCCGTTTCGAAGTACTTGAGGCCTTCGCCACTGCCGAGGGTGAGCAGACCCGTGAGGTTGACCACACCGTCGACGACCCGGGAGTCCACCTCGAGCACCTGACGGGCCAGGCGGCGGCTGCCTTGCACAAAGACAACATCATTGATGGCATCCAAGTACCACTTATTGGCCAAAAAGGCATTGAGGCTGGGGAAGCGAGCGGCGACGTTTGTTCCCAGATCCCAACGACGCAGGTAGTAGGTCAGCACCGCCAGGCTGATGCCGACCAGGGAAACGGCCACGGAGGCCCCCGCCAGGGGCAGGAACTCTGACCAGGAGAAATGGGAAGCGAGGTGGGCTGCCTCCTCGGGGTTGAGCAGCTGGGCGAAACGGCTGTGCCATGGGGTGCCCAGCAGGCCGATCAACACCGACGGAATCGCAAGGATGGCCAAGGGGCTCGCCATCTGCCAGCCCGATTCATGGGGATGGTCCGCGTGGTGGCCGTGGTCGCTGTCGGGGGCCATGGCGCCGGCGGCGGCCAGCAGGCTGGCCTGCATGGTTTTGTCCTGGCCGCGGAACTCTCCTTCAAAGGTGAGGAAATAGAGGCGGAACATGTAGAACGCCGTCATCCCGGCTGTGATGAAGCCCACCACCCAGAGCAGCGGGAAGCTGCCGAAGGCCTCACCGAGAATCTCATCCTTGCTCCAGAAACCTGCCAGCGGCGGGATGCCACTGATCGCCACGCAGCCGATCAGGAAGGTGCTGGACGTGATCGGCATGAAGCGTCGCAGGCCACCCATCAACCGCATGTCCTGGGCCAGCACCGGTTCGTGGCCAACCACCTCCTCCATGGCGTGGATGACCGATCCGGAGCAGAGGAACAACATCGCCTTAAAGAAGGCGTGGGTGACCAGGTGGAACATGCCGGCGATCGGGGCGCCACAGCCCATCGCCAGCATCATGTAGCCAAGCTGGGATACCGTGCTAAAGGCCAGCCCCTTCTTGAGATCCATTTGGGTGAGTGCAATCGACGCCCCGAGGAACAGGGTGATCGTGCCGATGACTGCAATCACCACCTGCACGGTGGGGAAGGGTTCGTAGACCGGCTGAAGGCGGGCCACCAGAAAGACGCCTGCGGCCACCATCGTGGCGGCGTGGATCAGGGCCGAAATCGGCGTCGGGCCCTCCATGGCGTCGGGAAGCCACACGTGCAAGGGGAACTGGGCTGATTTGGCCATCGGCCCCATGAACACCAGCAGACACAGCAACACGGCGATGCCCGCGGGCAGGGCGCCAGAGCTCACGGCCTCTTGCAGACGGCTGCCGATCTCCTCAAAGCCGAAGCTACCGGTGGCCCAAAACAGGCCGAGGATGCCCAACAACAGGCCGAAGTCACCAACCCGGTTCACCACAAAGGCCTTTTGAGCGGCGTTGGCGGCGCCATCTCGGTCAAACCAAAAGCCCACCAGGAGATAGGAGCACATGCCCACCAGCTCCCAAAAGACGTAGATCTCCAGGAGATTCGGACTGATCACCAGGCCCAGCATCGAGCTGCTGAACAGGGCGAGGTAGGTGAAGAAGCGCACATATCCCTTGTCATGGGCCATATAGCCATCGGAGTAAACCATCACCAACAGGGCGATTGTGGTGACTAGCGCCAGCATCACCGCCCCGAGGGCATCGACGCGGAAGCCCATCTCCAAGTTGAAACTGCCCGCGCTGGCCCAGTTGAACAACACCTCGGTGGTACCCGCGCCGCCGATCTGTTCGAGCAGGACGGCAAAGCTCAACACTGCCGCTGCGCCGACGCAGCTGATCAACATCAGCGCCACCGGGCGCCGCAGTCGGTTGACCGTGCGGCTGAAGGTCAGCAGGCCTAGTCCACTCAGCGCCGCTCCTACAAGCGGAAGCACCGGGATCAACCAGGCGAGTTCGGCGGCTGAGGGCATGCGGCGCTCGTGGCTGCCGCGAGTGTAGGCAGGCTGGGCGGCTGGCCCGGCCTGTGTGGTGGCCTGCCGATCAGGGAGCCTCAGCCGAGCCAGTGGGCCAGAGGGGTGCGGGCGAAGCTGGTGGCCCCCAGCCCGATGAAGCGGTGGGCCCACCAGAACACCGCCACGGCGATGGCGATGCCCAGCTGGGCCGGCCGCAGGAACTCCGCCGGATCGAGAACCTGGCGTCCATCCAGCACCGCCCGGAAGGGGATCACCGAGGTGGAGCGCTTCAGCTCCTCGAACGCGTCTCCGAAGCGCTGGCGCAGCCGTCGGTCGCCATGCCAGATGGCAAAGAGATGGTGGCCGATCAGCCCGACGCAGGCCACCAGCATGAAACTGCTGCCGATCCAGAGCAGGTGGGTGGCGCACCAGAGGAGCTGACCGAGGGCTTGGGGCTGGCGGCTGACCCGGATGATCCCCGTGGCATACAGGCGCACCTGGGGCTTCAGCAGCGCGGGGATCTCCAGCAGGTTGTAGGTGGCGGGGTAAAGAAACAGAAAGCTGATCGCTGTGCCGACCCACACCATGGGCACGATCCAGGGTGCTTCCTGCAGGTTCCAGAGCCTGAGTCCGTCATAGCGGTGGGCCAGGAAGTAGCCAATCACCACCACCGCCGCTGGGATGCTGACCGCGGCGAACAGCAGCCGCCACAGCCGTTCCCCGATCCGGGCCACGCCCCAGCGGCGCAGCGCCGCGCCGCCGCTGTGAAGCACGGCGAAGGCCACCAGCAGGCCCAGCATCACCCAGCTGCTGTGGTGGAGCGGCACGGTGGGGTCCAGGACGGCGGGCATGGCGACCGGCGGATGTAACGGCGGGATTCTGCCGATCGACCGGCACCCCTAGAGTTCATGCCTGCAAGACAGCCCCGGGTCAGGGCCCACCTATGGCGGATCTGCCCTTCACCCTCGACCAGCTGCGCATCCTGCGGGCCATTGCCAATGAGGGCAGCTTCAAGAAGGCCGCCGATAGCCTTTACGTCACCCAGCCGGCGGTGAGCCTCCAGATCCAGAACCTGGAGAAACAGCTGGATGTGTCATTGTTTGACCGCGGCGGCCGCAAAGCCCAGCTCACCGAGGCGGGCCACCTGCTGCTGAGCTATTGCGATCGCATCCTCAGCCAGTGCCAGGAGGCCTGCCGCGCCTTAGATGACCTGCACAACCTGCGGGGTGGATCGCTGATCGTCGGCGCCAGCCAGACCACCGGCACCTATTTGATGCCGCGCATGATTGGCCTATTCCGGCAGAAGTATCCAGATGTGTCGGTGCAGCGGCAGGTGCACAGCACCCGCCGCACGGGTTGGAGCGTGGCGAACGGGCAGCTTGATTTGGCGATCATCGGCGGCGAGCTCCCCGCTGATCTCAACGAGATGTTGCAGGTGGTTCCCTATGCCAACGACGAGTTGGCCTTGGTGCTGCCGCCCAAGCATCCGCTGGCGCGCCTGCCGGAGTTGACCAAGGATGACCTCTACCGGCTCGGTTTCGTCTGCTTGGACGCCCAGTCGACCACGCGCAAGATGGTGGATCAGCTGCTGATGCGCTCCCGGCTCGACATCAGCCGGATCAAGATCGAGATGGAGCTCAACTCGTTTGAGGCGATCAAGAACGCCGTGCAGGCCGGCCTTGGGGCCGCGTTCCTGCCGGTGGTGTCGATCGAACGGGAGTTGGGCGCGGGCAGCCTGATCCGCCCCCAGGTGGCGGATCTGCAGGTGCGGCGCCAGCTGAAGTTGATCAGCCACCCTGCCCGCTACTGCTCCAGGGCCGCTGAGGCCTTTCGCCGCGAGGTGCTGCCGGTGTTCGCTAGCCCCGACAGCCCGCTGCGTCAAGGGGCTGGCGAGGCGGGAGAGTGAGCCGCTGGCCATGGGCCAGTGCCCATGGGCTTCAGCGGCCTGGCCCGTCATCCAGCGGGGCCAGGCCGCCCAGCCGGGGGCGCCTCGCCATACCCTCCCCCTCTTTGGCGGCCGGCCCCTGGGCCACCGCTGGTGCCTGGGCTGCTCACCGGGAGGACGCCATGGACGGGGCCCTGCCGCGCTGCCGCTGGGGACTCGGCGCAGCCGGCCCGCTGGCAGAACAGCGGGATCGCGTCCGCGGAGGGCAAGCTCCAGGCCGATGGCGGCCAGCCCCTCCCATGACGCAGCAAGTGCTGTGCGCTGTTGCATGGGGCCACTCGGGCTGGCCAACCCATCCCAGCGCCAGGGATGGATTGGGATGGCTGCCCACCGCAGCGAGGCCGAACCCCAAGGCGGAGGCCCCCCCACTCCACCATTCAGGCCCCGAGCGAAGGTCTCAGCTCCCTTGATCGAGCTTTGGAGCACCGAGGCCACCATCGGCAAAGTGCCTGAAAGCCCCGTCAAGCCCGCCTTCGGGAACCTCAGGGGCCAAGCCCGACCATCAGAATTGGTCGGCCTCCGGTGTCACGCCGACCGCGTCGTCGGCGGTTCCCGCGATCCCCGGGGTCTGGAACTTGTTGCCGCTGATGTCGGTCTGATACACACAGCGCACAACAGGCTTGTCGCGGATCGAGCCGATATAGGCGAAGGTGTTCATGCGTTGCT
>JBKCTK010000177.1:0-2943 GCA_046319055.1 Synechococcaceae cyanobacterium | reverse complement strand
GGTTCACTGCCAAGGCCCCACAGTCCTGAACGGTGATCCTCAGCCCAAACGAAGCAACGAACTAGCGTAACTTCCGAACAGATTCAACCCTGCACTTTCTGGTACTTCTGCGGGCGTAGTTTAGTGGTAAAACCTCAGCCTTCCAAGCTGATGATGCGGGTTCGATTCCCGCCGCCCGCTTGCCTTCTCGATATTGGTTTTGACACCAACCCATTGGCTTAACTGCCGTTGGGGCTGGCGGCTTCTGCCAGAGCCTGTGGGGCCGCACCAGGCTTGAGGCGAAACCTCTTAGCAAACGTCTTCCATGTCGGCGGATGGTGAGTGGGGGATGACGATCAGGGCGGTGGTGTCTCACGCCCGGTCTCAGAAGGGCTGCCGTCGCGGCTGGACGGTGCTTAACCACCGTGGTCATGCACGGTTGAACATTGCTGCTGGGGCAGGTAGGGGCAAACGCCGCCAGGTGCTGCTGCCGATCCCCTGGGAGTTCGATCAGATCGACCAGATCCGCGATGAGGTGGTTCAGGGCTACGAGGAGTTTCAGCAGGGCATCGAGCCCGGTGCCTGTTTTTCACCCATGCCGCGTCCGGATGGAACAAGGGGGGCAGAAGGGGAGGTCGGTGCAGGCCGCAGTGCGCCGCCGCCTTGCTGCGTTGGGCCGTGGCGGAGCGGCGGCTGGGTGAAGACTGGGAGCCGCCTCAGGACCGGCGGTGTTCGTGGGGCGATCGCGTGCGGCGAAAGCCTTCACGACGCCCTTGGATGTGGAGCACATCCTTGCGTTGGTCCGGGCTATCCCAGATGCCCGCTGGCGCTTTGCCTTTCAGCTGAAGGCGGCCTATGGACTCCGCCCGGAGGAGCCCCAACATCTGCAGATCCGCCAGGGTCGCCTTTGGTGCATGGATGAGAAGGTCGCCTCCCGCGGCAAGGCCCGGCCAAGGGTGTTGCGGCCTCTGCCCTGTGACGACTGGGCAGGCGGTTGGCGCCTGGAGGACCGCTTCCCAACCCAGGAGCTGCCGCCCATGCAGCCTGGATTGGGTGGCGGCTATGTGGGCCACTACCTGATGACTCGGCCACTCTGGAAGGATCTACGCCGTGAGTACGAGGCCAAGGGCGAGAAGGTGGTGGCCGCGGCGATGGGGCACAGCGTGCAGACCCACCTGGCGGCCTACAGCCGCTGGTGCGGGGACGATGTGGTGGATGAAGCCTTCGCAAAAGCTGAGCAGCGCTTGGGATCCGCTACAACATCGGCTGACAGCGGGTCGGAACGGTGCTAGCGTTACAAAAGACGCATCCCTGATAAGGGTGCCCTAATTCCGAGGCCCACGCTCTGCGTGGGCTTTCGTGTATCAAAAAGGGCAAGCCAAAAGCACATGACTTTGATCGCTTATTTGGACGAATTTGGGCACATAGGACCCTTTGTCTCGAGAGGCGACAAAAGACACAACGATCATCCTGTATTTGGGCTTGCAGGCATCGTTATTCCCGTTGACCAAGTCAGGAGCTTCGCGACCTGGTTTTATCAGCGAAAATGCCAATTGCTCAGATGGGAAATCGACAGCCAGTCGCAGCACCCCGCTGCATGGGAAAAGAAGGGCTCGGCGCTCTATACCCACAAAAACGTATCGACCTACTCTGAGCTCCGTCAGTTCACAAACCGATTTCTCAACAAGATTAAATCTGTTGGGGGATTTGTGTTTTATGTTGGCATCCATAAGCGCTATTCACCCGAGGCTCACGACGCAAATAAGTTGTACCTAGCCGTTCTTCGCGAGGCGATCAAAAGGCTTAATCAGCACTGTGCCAGCCCATTCTGCGAGCATGGTGACATTTTGATGATCATGGATGAGCATGAGCAAAGATCGGAGCTTGTCAATGAGGCGGCAAGAGTCATGTTTGATCCGGGCTCGCCGCGAGATCGAATAATTGAGCCTCCTTTTCAAGCGGAAAGCCACAGATATCAGACCCTTCAGGCTGCCGATTGGATCGCCGGCCTCGTCGGCCGTATCTCTGCGGCAGAGGCTGAACCCGCGCAGTTTAAGGAATTCGAAGTGCATCAAAAGTATTTCCATTCTCGCCTGCTCCAAGCATCTATGCGCTCAAGTGTTCGCGCAAAAGACAACGGTGTTTCCCCTGGATAGCCTTTGCGTAATTTGCTAGTGCAAGTTGCGCCGGCTCCAGCCAGTGATGGTGGCCTCCACATTCTCCAGGTGCCATTTCAGTGGCCCCCGGCCTGGGCTAAGACTTTGAATCAGCCCTGGCTCCAGAGGGAGCTCGCCAGTGGGCAGGTGGTGGTGGGATCGGGCGTTTCGGTGGCGGCTCGCGGCCAGCTGCTGGTGGAAGGGCACCAGGGCCCAGTTCGCTGACGCCAGCTGCTCGTCGCGAACCAATGCGCCTGGGGTCGTGCTCTGGCGGGCCCTGCGGTCGCCGGCCCAGCGCCGCCGCAAAGCCCCGCTGAGGCTGAACCCACCCTGCTGATGCTCACCCTGGCTGGTGGCTGGTGGCTGGTGAGGGCTTATTCCCCCCTCATTGAAGCGGCATCCTGGGGGAGCCAGCCAGCACCCAGAGCCGTGTTCAGCACCATCCCTAATCCCCCGCCCGAACTCCAGGAGCTGCGCCTCAAGCTCAGGGAGGTGCTCGCCCATATCGGCTACTGCATGGCGGCCGGCAAGGGCACCGACGACCAAGGTCTCAGGCACGACCTGAGCGACGCGTTCCCGGATGAGGGCACAGAAGCCAGGCTTGCTGCACTGGCAGCCGCCCTGGAGAGCATCGCCGATGAGGCGGAAGTTTCCGCAGTGCTGGCGGTGTCCGAGCACGTGCTACTGCCTGATCCGCCGGTCTCCTCCTGAGGATCTCCTCAGGCGGCCTGAGTGCCTGGGAGCAACGCCGCCGCCCAAGCCGGCAGGGGATCGCGATGCAGTCTCTAGCAGCCGGGGGGGATCGTGA
>JBKCTK010000176.1:0-13900 GCA_046319055.1 Synechococcaceae cyanobacterium | reverse complement strand
TGCTGTGTATCCTTTTTCGTCGGTTTTCTGTTTGGTTGCCTGTGCGGCTGCTGGTGCTTCTGCGGGTACTTGTGCTGGTGCTGGTGCTGGTGCTGGTGCTGGTGCTGGTGCTGGTGCTGGTTCTGGTTCTGCGTTCAGATGTTCACCCAGATCGGAGCTCTGCCCCGCGGGGGCGGCCGCTGGCGGGGGGCTGGCGTTCCTCGGGGTGGCTGGCTTGGCGTTCAGGTCTGCCAGCCAGGGTGCTGCCGCCGCCGTTGTTGCCGCCTGGGCGGTTGCGGTCACGGCTGATCCAGGCGTGGCGTTCAGCCATGGGACGCTGTTGCGATCGGCTTCCGCCGCGGCCGGCGGCTGCGGCTCCTGTGCTTGCGTGGCCTCGGCTGCCCCCTGGAACGCTGCGCGATCACCGGCCGTGGCGAGGATCTGGTCGCGGCACTGCTTCAGACCATCCTCGGCCATCTGTCGCAGCGAGGTCTCCACGGGCTGGTTGAGCAGGGCCTGGTAATGGCGTTGGGCCGCATCGGCATCGCCGAAACCGTAGAGGTGGGTATGGGCCAGCATGAGCTCCAGTCGCTGACGCAGGGCCTGAGCACTGGCACCGCCCGCCCGGGCTAGCTTCCGGTTGAATGCCGGACCTTGCTCGATCACGGTGGCCCAATCCCCGCTGCGATACGCCGCTTCGATCGCCACGTACTCATCAAGCGGGCTCGAATCAGCAGAGTTGGGAATCAGGTTCACCATTTGAACAAAGACCTAAAGCAAGGTGGCGTGAGGTCCAGATCAAGCACCAGCCGCCCGGAAGATCCTGACGACCGTGACTCCCGCTGTCTCTCAGTCGGTACTCCAGGCTATCCAAGGAATTGGTTGTTGGGGTAACACCGCTGCGTGCCTGCAGCCACCAGGCCAGAAGACGACCACGCGTGGCTGGGTAGAGCTTGGCCAGTGCAGCTCGATCCAGTGTTACAAAAGTTCCATTGCGCCGCTCCAGGCCGGTTACGGCTAGTTCAACCAGTTCATCCTCCACGGCAAGTTCCGCGGCCTGGCGTTCGGCTTGGCGGCTGATGCGCCGGCAGGCGCCGGGGTGGCAGTCCTCCAGCACTGGCAGCACCTCGGCTCGCAGCCGGTTGCGCCGCAGCCGGATGTCCGCGTTGCTGGGGTCGAGCCACAGGGGCAGCTGCCGCTGCTGGCAGAAGCGACCGGTTTCGCCCCGATCGAAAATCAAAAGCGGGCGCACCAGCTCAACGCCCTCGCCCTCATCGCCGCAGGGAGCTAAGGGTCGACTGGCCCCGAGGCTGGCCAGCCCCCGCCGATGGCAGCCCCGGGCCAGGTTCAGCAACACCGTCTCGGCCCGGTCCGTGGCCGTGTGGCCGGTCACCACATGGCGGCAGTTCCAGTGCTCGGCCCGCCGAGCCAGGCAGCCATAGCGCCAAAGCCGGGCGGCCGCCTCTCTATGGGCCACCCCGGCCTCCGCCCGATCGGCCCAGGCCGGCAGCCCTTGGACCTGTGCCCAGTCCAGGAGCTCCCGGGCCACGGCCGCCGAGGCGCCATGCCAACCGTGGTCCCCATGCCAGAGCGCCAGCTCCCAGCCATGCAGGGGTTGCAAATCCCGCAGCAGCGTCGTGAGCGCCATCGAGTCCTGCCCACCGGAGACCGCCAGCAGCAGCCGGGCCCCCCGGGGCAGGAGCTTCGGTCGCCTTAGCAACCAGCGATGCAGCCGCAAGGCCTGGGGCCCCCAGGATCGCGGCAGCGGCCTGGGGCCGGATGGGAGAATCTGATTCGCTTCTTTGTTCACGGCCGATGTCGCATCTCTCCAGCCTGCCCGTGGGCCTGCAGCTGGCGCTGCGCGAGCGCCGCCTGCTCAAGGTGATCGCTGGCCTCACCAACCACGACCTGGCTGCGGTGCTGCGGATCAGCCGGGCCGCTGCGGCTGGCGCGGCCGACCTGGTGGATATGGCCTGTGATCCCAGCCTGGTGGCCGCGGTCGCCCAGAGCTGCCCGGGTCTGCCCATCTGCGTGTCGGCCGTTGATCCCGAGCTGTTCCCCGCGGCGGTGCAGGCCGGGGCCGCCCTCGTGGAGATCGGCAACTTCGATGCCTTCTATCCCCTCGGCAGGATCTTTGACGCCCCTGAGGTGCTGAGCCTCACCCGCCGCACCCGGGAGCTGCTGCCCACGGTGCCGCTCTCGGTGACCGTGCCCCATGTGCTCCCGCTCGACCAGCAGGAGCGCCTGGCCCTCGCGTTGGCCGAGGCCGGCGCCGACCTGATTCAGACCGAGGGCGGTACCAGCGCCCGGCCGTTCAGCCCCGGCGTGCAGGGGCTGATCGAGAAAGCCGCCCCCACCCTGGCCGCGGCCCACAGCATCAGCCGTGCTCTGCGGGACTGCGAGCGGCCCCTGCCCGTGCTGTGCGCCTCGGGTCTTTCGGATGTGACCGTGCCGCTGGCCTTGGCCGCCGGTGCGAGCGGCGTGGGTGTGGGCTCGGCGGTGAATCGTCTGGAGGATGAGCTGGCGATGCTGGCTGTCGTGCGGGGGCTGCGCCAGGCGATCACCGCCGCGGCTGGCGTCAGGGCCTGAGCCGCCCTCGCCGCACCGCGGCCGTCGACGGCGTCGCGCCGGTCGAGGCTGGCATCCCTGAGACCCAAGCCAACTCCAGGCTGTGCCTCGGGGCGGTGGGCCCACGTTTGCAGCCATCAGGCTGTTTCTGGTGCCCTCCCCCCTAGGGCTCCGGCTGCGGCGTTGCTCAGGTCGTGGTCAGGAACAGACTCCATGACTACGGTTCCAGAGATTCCTTTTGCCTTTGCTGCCGATGAACGCGCTGGTGTGGTTACTGCAATGGCCGATCCGGGCCTTGATCCTCCTGCTCGTGTCCTGGTTGCCCCTCGGGGTTGAGGTCGAGAACTTCGGCATCGGTTTGCTGGCGGCCCTGGTGATCGGCCTGCTCGGCACCCTGCTGATCTTCCCCCTGAAGCTGTTGCTGGGGCTGCCCTGGTTGATCACCAGCCTTGGCGGTCTGCTGACCCCGATCTCGTGGCTGTTCAACTGGCTGATCACCGTGATCCTGTTTGGCCTGGCCGCCTGGTTGATCCCCGGGTTCCGGCTCCGCAACGGCTTGGTGAGCGCCATCCTGGGCGCTGTGGTCTACGCCGTGATCTCCACCGTGGTTCTGCGGCTGGTGGGGCTCGATGTCGACTTCACCCGGGCGTCGGCGATGGTGAGCGGTTTGCCGGTGGCCTGAGATCGGGGACCCGGTTGGCGGCCTGTCACGCCAAGCCCCTCCTCTCCACGACAATGGGGCCATGAACCCCTTTGAGTTGCACGCGCCCTATCAGCCCCGCGGCGATCAGCCCGAGGCGATCGCCGCCCTCACCAGGGGTGTCGAGCGGGGCGAGCGCTATCAGACTTTGCTGGGGGCCACCGGCACCGGCAAGACCTTCACGATCGCCAATGTGATCGCCCGCAGCGGTCGCCCGACCCTGGTGTTGGCCCATAACAAGACCTTGGCGGCCCAGCTCTGCAACGAGTTGCGCGAGTTCTTCCCAAACAACGCGGTCGAATACTTCATCTCCTACTACGACTATTACCAGCCAGAGGCCTATGTGCCGGTCTCTGATACTTATATCGCCAAGACCGCGTCGATCAACGAAGAGATCGACATGCTGCGCCATTCGGCTACCCGCTCGTTGTTTGAGCGCAAGGATGTGATCGTGGTGGCCTCGATCAGCTGCATCTACGGCCTCGGCATACCTTCGGAGTATCTAAAGGCCGCGGTAAAGTTCCGGGTGGGTGAAACACTCAACCTGCGCGGCTCGCTGCGGGAGCTGGTGAACAACCAGTATTCCCGCAACGACATCGAAATCTCCCGCGGCCGCTTCCGGGTGCGGGGTGATGTGTTGGAGATCGGCCCGGCCTACGAGGATCGGTTGGTGCGGATCGAGCTGTTCGGTGAAGAGGTGGAGGCGATTCGCTATGTGGATCCCACCACGGGTGAGATTCTCCAGAGCTTGGATGCCATCAATATCTATCCAGCCAAACACTTCGTCACGCCCAAAGAGCGCCTGGAGAGTGCCATCCAAGCGATCCGAGCCGAGCTGCGGGAGCGCCTGGATGTGCTGACCCTGCAGGGGCGACTACTAGAAGCCCAGCGGCTTGAACAGCGAACCACCTACGACCTCGAAATGCTGGAGCAGGTGGGCTACTGCAATGGCGTTGAGAATTACGCTCGCCACCTGGCCGGTCGGGCTGCGGGCACCCCCCCCGAGTGCCTGATCGATTACTTCCCCAGCGACTGGTTGCTGGTGGTCGATGAAAGCCACGTCACCTGCTCCCAGCTTCAGGCCATGTACAACGGCGACCAGAGCCGCAAGCAGGTGCTAATCGAACACGGCTTCCGCCTGCCCAGCGCCGCCGATAATCGGCCTCTCAAAGGCGAAGAGTTTTGGGAGAAGGCTCGTCAGACCATCTTTGTCAGCGCCACCCCCGGCAACTGGGAACTGGGCCAGAGTGATGGGGAGGTGGTGGAGCAGGTGATCCGCCCCACCGGAGTGCTTGATCCAGTGGTGGAGGTGCGCCCCACCGGGGGGCAGGTCGATGACCTCCTTGGCGAGATTCGCGTGAGGGCTGACAAGCGAGAGCGGGTGCTGGTGACCACCCTCACCAAGCGGATGGCTGAGGACCTCACCGACTACCTGGCCGAGAATGGGGTGCGGGTGCGCTACCTCCACTCGGAGATCCACTCGATCGAGCGGATTGAAATCATCCAGGACCTGCGCAACGGCGAGTACGACGTGCTGGTGGGCGTGAACCTGTTGCGGGAGGGCCTTGACCTGCCAGAGGTGTCGCTGGTGGCGATCCTTGATGCCGATAAGGAGGGATTCCTGCGGGCCGAGCGCTCCCTGATCCAGACCATCGGCCGGGCTGCCCGGCACGTGGAGGGCATGGCCCTTCTCTATGCCGACAACCTCACCGACAGCATGGCCAAGGCCATCTCGGAAACCGAGCGTCGCCGCGTGATCCAACAGACTTACAACGCAAAGCACGGCATCACCCCCCAGCCCGCTGGTAAGCGGTCGAGCAACTCGATCCTGGCGTTTCTGGAAATCTCCCGGCGCCTCAGCGATGATCAGCTCGATCAGGCCGCCGAACAGGCTGAGCACAACGAAGTGCCGCTCGATTCTCTGCCGGAGCTGATCCAGCAGTTGGAAGATAAGATGAAGGTCGCTGCCAAGAATCTACAGTTCGAGGATGCGGCCAACCTGCGCGATCGCATCAAGGGGTTGCGGCAGAAGTTGGTGGGAAAGGCCTGAGCGCCTTGCCCTGACCCGCCGGCCAGCACAGGGCTGCCGGACGGTCGAGATTTTGTGTTGCTGGACCTGGTGATCGGCCCCTGCGAAACGGCCAGAAGGCTGCACCCGCTTCTGCATGGAGGGGTGGCGACCAGGATTACAACGATCCAGCTGGGACTTTCCGGTAGCCCAGCCGGCCTGTAGCCGCAATCGCGCCGCCTGAAGCTGTGCAGGCTTACAAACCCACAACCGCCACGATCTGGAATGCCTCAGGGGGCCGCCTACGCCATGCCTAACCCCCTGGACGGCGACGTGCTGGATGGGTCGTGCTGGCTCGCCAACCTCTGTGGGGTCGCCTCGGCATGGCTTCCTTGGCGCACCCGCGGGAGCCCCGACAAGCCGGTAGGGCCAGAGGTGGATCTGCCGGAGATCGGCTGGGTTGGCGCGTCCTTCGCCGTGGACTCCGATCCTGGATCGGGGACACCGCCTCCGCCGGCCATGGCCGCCGTTGCCGCCGCCGCTCAGACCGGGGCCTCGCTGCCCTCGGCCCGGTGCGTCACGCTTCCCCCAAGCCCAAACGCGGCGTGCACCGCCTGCAGCGCCGCCACCCCCTGCTCTTCCGCCACCACGCAGCTGGTGCGGATCTCGCTGGTGGCGATCATCTCAATGTTGATCCCCGCATCTGCCAGCGCCCGGAACATGCGGGCGGCGGTGCCGGCTGTGCAGACCATTCCCGCCCCCACGGCGCTCACCCGCGCGATCGGCGCCCCATCCTCCAGGTAGGCCCCGGGCCACTGCCGCAGCACCGGCAGCAAGGCCTGCTCGGCCGCCGCCCGCTCGCCGCGGCGCAGGGTGAAGCTGATATCGCGGCTGAGCTGCTCGGCGCTGCCATGGCTCCGCTCCGACTGCACGATCGTGTCGAGGCTGAGGCCGGTATCCGCCAGGGCGCGGCAGATCGCCGCCGCCGAGCCCGGTCGGTCCGGCACCCGCCGCACGGACACTTGGGCCTGATCCCGATCGAGGGCAACCCCTCGCACGGGGGGCGCATCCACGGCGCAAGGCAACGGCGCCTGGCGCAGCTGCTGTTCCGTCAGCTCGAAGGCGGCAGCGGTGGCGCGGAGCGCCTTGGCGCCCTGCCCCGCTTCGATCAGGCAGCTGACCTTCACCTCACTGGTGGCGATCAGCCGCAGGTTGATCCCCAGCCGCGACAGGGTGTCGAACAGGCGGGCCGCCACCCCCGGCCGCCCCATGATTCCGGCTCCGGCGATGCTCAGCTTGGCCATCGCCCCCACGGAGCTCAGCTGGGCGCCAGCCGCGTCCAAGTGCCGTAGCACGGTTGCGCAGACGGCAGAGGCTTGGGCCAGATCGCCTTCGGGCAGGGTGAAGGCGATGTCGTTGCTGCTCGCTTCATGGGTGGACTGCACGATCAGGTCCACGTTCAGCCCGGCCTCGGCCAAAGCCTCGAACAGCCGCGCTGCCACCCCCGGTCGATCGGGCACGTGGGAGAGTGCCACCACCGCCTGGCCCTGCTCCAGCTCCGCCCCGTCCACCGGTCGGCCCAGCTCCAAGCCTTCGTTGCCGATCGGTCGGCCCTCGCCGCTGGTGAGCCGGGTGCCGGGTGCCTCGCTCCAACTGGAGCGCACCATCAGCGGCACGCCGTAGTTGCGGGCGATCTCCACCGCCCGCGGATGCAGCACGGCCGCCCCCAGGCTGGCCAGCTCCAGCATTTCGTCGCAGCTGATCGATTCCATCAGCTGGGCGTCGGGAACGCGGCGCGGATCGGTGGTCAGCACCCCGGGCACATCGGTGTAGATCTCGCAGGCATCGGCGCCCAGGGCTGCCGCCAGGGCCACAGCCGAGGTGTCCGAGCCGCCCCGGCCCAAGGTGGTGATCTCCGGCGTGCCGGCCTGGCCGCTGCTGGTGCCCTGGAAGCCCGCCACCACCACCACCACGCCGTCCTCCAGGAGCCGGCGCAGGCGCTCGCAGCGCACTTCCAGGATGCGGGCCCTGCCGAAGGTCGATTCGGTGATGATCCCCACCTGGGGGCCGGTCATCGACACCGCTGGCACGCCAAGCGACTGGAGGGCCATCGCCAGCAGGGCGATCGACACCTGCTCGCCCGTCGCCAGAAGCATGTCCATCTCCCGCGGGGGTGGGTTGCTGCTGACTTGGGCCGCCAGAGCGGTCAACTGATCGGTGGTGTGCCCCATGGCTGAGACCACCACCACCAGGTCATGACCCTCCTCCCGCTCCCGGGCGATCCGGGCCGCCACGGCCTGCAGGCGCGCCGCGTCGGCCACGGAGGTACCGCCGAACTTCTGCACCAGCAGGGCCATGGATGAGAGCAGCGCGCATCCAGGCGATTATCAGGGTGGACTCGAAGCGGACCCAGGCGCTTCTGAGCCAGTCAGCAGGAATCCGTCGCGGAACGCATCACCCGGCTCCTGCCCCCGCTTCAGCGAAGCTTCCACCTCCAGCAGTCGCCCGAGCAGGCCGAGCAGCAGCCCAGGCTTGCGCCCCTGCAGCTGCTTGCGCAGCACATAGATCCGCTTGGGATTGCCGATCCCCGCCGCCTTGGCGATCACCGCCACGTCTTTCTCGCCGGCCGCGTCCAGCAGGGCCACCCACAGCCAGCCGCGGATCTGGCTGGTCAGGGACGCGACGATGCGCAGGGCCGGCTCGCCCGCCTGCAGCAGGCTGTCCAGCCGGGCGATCGCTTCCGCCGCCCGACCGGCCAGCAGGGATTCCCCCACCGCCAGGCTGCTGGTGGTCTGGCCCTGAACCAGGGCCGTTACAGCCGCGGCCGTGATCGCCCCCCCCGGGGGCGCCGTGGCGGCCCGGTGCAGATCCAGCTTCTCCAGCTCGCTGGCGAGACGGGCGCTGTCGCTGCCGATGGCCGCGGCCAGGGCTTCAGCCGCCTCCTGCTCCAGCTTGAGCCCCAGATCCCGGGCGGTGCGTTGCACGAGCTCCAGCTGGCCGCCGCCGTCCCAGATGGCCGGCAGGCTGAAGCTGCGCTCGTCGGCCAGGCCGCGCAGCGCTTTCGTGGTACGCAATCGGGCATCGGGCTTGCCGGGGCTGATCAGCACCAGGTGGCACTCGGCGGGGATCAGCGCCAGGCTGGCCTCCAAGCGGGCCGCCAGCTCACTCGGGCAGGCGCTGGTGAAAGGGCTGCGCTGCAGCACCACCACCCGGGCTCCTGTGGCGAATGGTGGCGTGCGGGCCTCCTCCAGGGCGCGGGCCGCCTCCGCCGGATCGCTGCCCTCGCGGCGACTGCGGTTGATGGTGGCCCAGGCCGGATCCACCAGCTGCTCCACCAGGCTTTCCACCGCCCGCTGGCGGGCGGCCTCGTCATCGCCCCAGTAAAGGTGGATCGGCATCGCGGCGGCAGGCCCTGTGGCGGACCTCGATCATCCGATCTTCAGCGAGAGCGTGCGGCGCATCCGTCTGCTGCTCGGGCCCACCGGGCTCGATCCCTTGTCCCAAGAGCTGCTCGAGCGCCTGGTGCACAGCAGCGGCGATCCAACGATCGCCCCGCTGCTGCGCTTCAGCCCCGGGGCCTGCGAGCGGGGTGTGCGGGTGCTGGCGGCTGGTGCCCCCATCCTCACCGACACCGCCATGGCCGCGGCCGCCGTGGCGCCGATGGCCAGGCGCACCTTTGCCAATCCGGTGCGCTCGTTGCTGGAATGGGCTCCGGATCGGGCGCCGGCCGGCACCACCCGGGCCGCCATCGGCCTCGAGAGGGCGGTGCTGGAGTGGCCCCAGGCGGTGCTGCTGATCGGTAGCGCCCCGACGGCCCTGCAGCGGCTGCTGGACGGCGTGGCCGGCGGAGCGCCGGCGCCGCCGCTGGTGATCGGCATGCCCGTGGGTTTTGTGGGCGTGCTGGAGAGCAAGCGGCGGCTGGCGGCCAGCGGGCTGCCCCAGATCCGACTCGAGGGCAGCCGCGGCGGCGCTGGCCTGGTGGCGGCCGCCGCCAATGCGTTGCTGCGCCATGGCTGGCTGGCTCAGGCGGCGCTCCGCGAGCCTGGGGGCTGACCAGCTCGGGCTTGGGCGGCGGGGGGCGTCGCGCCGGGGGCCACGGCGCCGTTCGGCGGGGCGGGGGTCGCTTCCGTTGCTCGCTTCGCCGACGAGGCCTCCGGCCGGCGGCGCTGGTGGCGCTCGCCGTTGGCCTCGGCCCCGGCGGCATCGATGGCCGAGAGGGTGGCCTCGGCCCCCGGCTGCTCGGTGCTGGGTGCCCCGCTCGCTTCGGGCCGGTCGGTTGCCGCGCGCTCAGCCGGCGGCTGGCCCGGGGTCTCGAGTCCCACGGCGACCTGGCTGTTCGCCTCGATGCGGCCCAGCACCTGCCGCGCTCGCAACACCACCGCGGCCGGCACACCGGCCAGCCGGGCCGCCTCGATGCCGTAGCTGCGGCTGGCGCCACCGGGCACAACCCGGTGCAGGAACACCAGGGCATCGCCCGTCTCCTCCACCAACACCTGGGCGTTGCCCACATTGGGCAGCAGCGCCGCCAGTTCGTTCAGCTCGTGGTAATGGGTGGCGAAGATGGTGCGGGCGCCAATGCCAATGCCCTCGCGGCCGGCCAGATGCTCGGCCACCGCCCACGCGATCGAGAGGCCATCGAAGGTGGCGGTACCGCGGCCGATCTCATCCAACAGCACCAAGGATCGCTCGGTGGCGTGGTGCAGGATGTTGGCCGTCTCGGCCATCTCCACCATGAAGGTGGATTGGCCTGTGGCCAGGTCGTCCACGGCGCCGACGCGGGTGAAGATCCGATCGGCCAAACCGAGCCGGGCCGAGCGAGCCGGAATCCAGGAGCCGATCTGGGCCAGCAGCAGCAGCAGCCCGCTCTGGCGCAGATAACAACTCTTGCCGCTGGCGTTGGGACCGGTGAGCACCAGCAGGTCTGGGGCCGAGTCCTGGAGGTTCTCGTTGAACGCCGCCGAGCCGCCGCCCAGCCGCAGGTCGTTGGCGGTGAAGGGCTCCTCCACCAGGAGTTGCTCCACCACCGGGTGGCGCCCCGCCTCGATCACCAGCTCGCGGCCCTCGCTGAGCTCCGGCCGGCAATAGCCGCCACTCGCGGCCACCTCCGCCAAGGAGGCGAGCGCATCCACCTCCGCCACCCGCCGTGCCGCCACCCGAATCGGGCCGGCCTCCGCTCCGGCCCGCAGCCGCAAGCCGCCGAACAGCTCATATTCCCGCTGGGCCGCCCGGGCCCTTAGCTGCAGGATCCTGCCTTCGCGGGCCTTGATCTCGGGGGTGATGAAGCGCTCTTCGTTGGCGAGGGTCTGTCGGCGGATCCAGTGCTCCGGGACCGCGGCGGCTCGGGCGCGGCTCACCGCCAGGAAATAGCCGAAGCTGCGGTGGTACTGAAGCCGCAGGTTGGGGTTGCCGCTGAGCTGGCGCTCCAGGGCCTCCTGGTCCGCCAGCCAGGCCTCCTGTTCGTCGAGGCGGTTGCGCAGGCCATCCAGCAGCGCATCGACACCGTCGTGGATCAGGCCCCTTCGGTGAGTGATAGCGGTGGGGCCTCCACCAGAGCGTGACGCAGTTCCGCCGCCAGCTCCGCCAGCCGCGGTTCCGGCTGCGTCAGGGCCTGGAGCGGCTGGCTGCGGGCGCTGCGCACCAGGCCGGCGAGCCGCGGCAACCGCTCCAGGCCATCGGCCAAGGCCACCAGGTCGCGGGCGGAGGCGCTCCCGGCCCCGGCCCGGCCGGCCAGCCGCTCCAGATCAGCCATCGGCCGCAGCAAGCGCCGCAGGGCCAGCCGCAGCGGCCGTTGCTCCACCAGCTCGCTGACCGCTTCCTGGCGCACCAGGATCGCGGCCCGATCCACCAGGGGCGCCTCGATCCAGCGCCGCAGGCAACGGCCGCCGGGGGCGGTGGCGGTGCGATCGAGGGCCCAGAGCAGGGAGCCGTGCAGCTGCCCGCCGAGCTGGGTGCGGGTGAGCTCCAAATTGCGGCGGGTCTGGGCATCCAGCACCAGTTGGTCGCCGGCAAACCAGACCGTGGGGGGATCCAGGGGGATGGGGTCGGCCTCCGGGCTGCCCCGATCCCCTCCAGCCGGGCTGTTCTCGCCTGCGCCGGCCAGCTGGCGGGTGCTGTCGAGGTAGGCCAGCAGCCCACCGGCGGCCCGAAGCGCCAGGGGCACCTCCCCGAGGCCCAATCCCTCCAGGCTGGCCAATCGGTAGCGCCGCAGCAGCCTGGCCCGGGCTTCGGGGGTCTCAAACGGGGTGCGGGGGCAGGCGGTGAGCCGCAGGCCGGCCGGACACCAGGCGGGAACGCTTGGGCCGCTGCCGGTGCTGCCCGCGGCGGCGGTCGTGGCGGGGTCCCCGCCGCTCGGGCCGGGCCAGATCACCTCGGCGGCTTCCAGCTGCAGAAGCTCCTGGTGCAGGTTGCCGCCGTCCTGGCGTTCGGTGACACGGAATTCGCCGGTGCTCACGTCCGCCACCGCCAGCCCCCAGCGGGTGCCTTCCACCACCACGGCGCCTAGCCAGTTGTTGCGCCGCGCCGCCAGCAGGCCCTCCTCGATCACCGTGCCGGGGGTCAGCACCCGTGTGATGTCGCGCCGCAGCAGGGCTCCCTTGGCTGGGGTGGCTTCGAGCTGGTCGCAGAGGGCCACGCTCAGCCCGCACCGCACCAACTCGGCGCAGTAGCGCTCGGCGGCGTGGTGGGGGATGCCGGCCATCGGCACCCGGCCGATGCCGCGACCGCCCTCCTTGCCGGTGAGGGTCAGCTCCAGCAGGCGCGAGAGCTGGATGGCGTCCTCGAAGAAGCACTCGAAGAAGTCGCCCAGGCGATACAGCAGCACCCGCTCGGGGGCGCTGGCCTTGAGCTCCACGTAATGCCGCAGCATCGGCGTCAGCGCCGCCGGATCCACCAGGCTGTGGTGGTGCCAACGGGGCAGGTCGTTCTCCGGCTCCTCAGGGCTGGGCTGCGCGGGATCGTCGAGCGTGGAGGCCGGCGCGAGAGGCTCGGCGGTGGGGCGGGAGCTGGGGGGACTGGGGCTGGCTGAGCTGCCGCGGTCACCGCCGCTGGCGGGGTCTTGGTGGTCTGCCGCGTTGTCCGTCGGGTTGACCGACGGGTTGACCGACGGGGGGGGCGGGGCCGCCGCGGCGGAATCCTTAGCCCGCCCGGTCGGTTGTCCTCCTCGCGAGGCTGTGTCGGGCTCGCCGCTGGTCCCTGGGCCGGCATCCGCAGCGGTCGGGGCACCGCCGCGGCGGCGCGGTCGCGACCGGCCCTCAGCCTCGAGGTCGGTGTCCTGATCCTGCTCGGGCTGGGCGGCAGCAGCCTTGCCGCGGTGCGGTGTCGCGGGGCCCTGGGGCGCTCTGATGCCCCGGGCCGGGCCGCCGTTGAAGCCGCCCAGATCGAAGAGCTGGCCCTGCTGCTCGGATCCAGCGACCAGCGACAGCTGCTGGGTCGGATCCGCAGCCATGGTCTCCTCCGCTGAGGCTCCGCATCGTACGGGCGCTGTCCCGGTCGCCCCACAACATGTGAAGGATGGCCCTGGGCGCTGGCGGAGGGCCGGGGGCGTCGTGTGAGAATCCGCCCACGGTTTGACCTGGCCGGAGCGCTCACCCACCCATGCAGATCATCAACACCCTCACAGTTCTGGCCCTGGTGGTTCTCTCCTTCGCGCTCATCGTTGCGGTGCCGGTGCTTTACGCCAGCACGGAGGACAGCGGCCGCTCCAACCGCCTGATCCTGCTGGGCGGCCTCGCCTGGGTGGCCCTGGTGCTGCTGAACTGGGGCGTCAGCTACTTCGTGGTCTGAGGCCGCCTTGGCGATTTTCGAAGGTCGCTTCAGCGATGTTGGCGAGCTCCGCATCGCGGTCGTGATCGCCCGCTTCAACGATTTGATCACCGGCAAGTTGCTGGCGGGCTGTCTTGACTGCCTGTCCCGCCATGGTATCGACACCTCCGCCACCAGTGCCCAGCTCGACGTGGCCTGGGTTCCCGGCAGCTTTGAGATCCCCTTGGTGGCCAAGCGGTTGGCCGCCAGCGGTCGCTACCAGGTGTTGATCACCTTGGGAGCTGTGATCCGTGGCGACACGCCCCACTTCGATGTGGTGGTGGCCGAGGTGAGCAAGGGTGTGGCGGCCGTGGCCCGAGACACCGGCGTGCCCGTGATCTTCGGCGTGCTCACCACCGACACCCTGCAACAGGCCTTGGAAAGGGCTGGGATCAAGAGCAACTTGGGCTGGAGCTATGGCTTGCAGGCCCTGGAGATGGGCAGCCTGATGGCCCGGTTGCCGGCCGGCGGCTGACCCACAACCGCCCGATCCGGAACCGACCGATCCGGGCGCCGCGGCATCGTCGCTCCTGATCAGCAACAAAGCTCCGCAGAGCCAACGATCACGCGATCGGGAAGGCTGACTGGCAGCAATGAGCGCCCAAAAGCGAGGCGCCGGAAGCCCGTTCTTGCCCTGTGTCATGACGCCTTTCCCGGAGGCGGAGCTTTGTTGCTGTTCAGGTCGCCGCTTGTTGTCAGGGCCTTCGCCTCTCCTGATCAGCAACAAAGTGCCTCAGCGCCAACGATCACTAGATAAGGAATGCTGACTGGCAGCAAATGAGCGCCCAAACCCGAGGCGCTGGAAGCCCGTTCTTGCCCTGCGTTAGGAAGCACGCATCCGATGC
>JBKCTK010000175.1:0-3585 GCA_046319055.1 Synechococcaceae cyanobacterium | reverse complement strand
CCAGTGAGCTGCGGCTGGCGCACGATCACGGCCAGATCCAAATCGGAATCCAGTCGCGCCTCCCCTCGCGCCCGCGAGCCGAAGGCCACCACCGCCTGCACGTCGGGTTCAGCGCACAGCCGCGCCAGGGCCACCACGCAGCGCTCGGGATCCAGTCCCGGGCCCAGATCCAGCCCCGGTTCCAGCACCAGGGGGGCGAGCCAGGGGATCGCCGGCGGCGTGAACGGCGGAGCCGTAGGCGTGGCAGGAGCGACGGCCATCGGCAAACGCTACCGCCGGTTTCACGCGCCCATGCACCTAATCTGCTGATGCTTGATGTTCAACATCAGATGCGCACTACCCTCAGCCTTGACGACGACGTGCTGGCGGCGGCGCGGGTGCTGGCCCGGCAGCGGCGGCAGCCCCTGGGCACCGTGATCAGCGAGCTGGCCCGCCAGGCCCTGGTGACGCCGTACCCGGAAACGGCAGCCGGGCGGGAGCCCGCCAGCCGCAACGGTCTGCCCCTGTTGCCCCTCCAGCCGGGCGGCGCACCGGTGGACCTGAACCTGGTCAACCACCTGCGTGACGAGCTGCGATGAGCAGCGGCCCGCAGCACCTGATCGCCCTGCTTGACGTGAACGTGCTGATCGCCCTGATTGATCCCCGCCACATCCACCACGACGCCGCGCACCGGTGGTTCGCCGACCGTGCCCCGGCCGACTGGGCCAGCTGCGCCCTCACCCAGAACGCCGTGCTGCGCATCGTGGGACATCCCCGCTATCCCAATTCCCCCGGCGGGCCCGCCAAGGTGAGCCCCGTCTTGCGCCGACTGATCGCCCATCCCGGCCATGTCTTCTGGCCTGAAGCCCCCAGCCTGCTGGCTCTGCCCCATGTGGATCCCGCCGGGCTGATCGATCCAGGCCAGGTCACCGACACCTACCTGCTCGCCCTCGCGGTGCACCACGGGGGCAGGCTGGCCAGCCTTGATCAACGCCTCAGCACCCGGGCCGTGCGCAGCGGCGACGCCTGCCTGCTGCGGATTCCCGTCTGACCCTGGAGACGGGCACTGATCATTCAATCCCGTGGTCATCTGGTCATGCGCACCGTCCATCTGGCGCAGGCCAAGGCAGGGCTCTCCGCCCTGCTTGATGCGGTGGAAGCCGGGGAGGATGTGGTGATCACCCGCAGGGGGCGACCCGTGGCGCGGCTGATCCGGCCCCGGCGGCGACGCGGCCCCTGGCTATTGGGTCGCCCGTCTGCGCCGCAGCCACGCCCACCAGCCGGGGCCGGCGGATTCCGCAGCGGAGCTGCTGCGGGAGTTGCGCGATCAGGGGCCATGAGAGCGGCAGAGATCTACACACTGCTTGGCTAAAGCTTGTCAGCAAACACATCCCGACGGGATGGATGAAGCGGCCGACGGGATAGCGGGTTGGCTCAGAGCCTTTGCACGGGACAGCGCCTGCAGCCCCCTGCTGGGACCAATGGAGGCCGCAAATCTGCTGGCCACCGTGATCGGCAACTTCTCCGAACCGCGACTGCCTTGCATTCCAGGCATTCCCCGCCAAAGAAGGCATTATTGAACCAGAACTTTGCCGTTAAAATATAATATTAATCCCGCCTGCTCATCCAGCCCAGGATTTTGCTGTGGTGCGTAGGAACCATGGGGCTGGCAGTCTTGCACTCATCTGGCAAGAGACAGGTTCGCGAGTCAAAAGGCCCCAAATGAGCGGCTGGAATTGTTGATCTGTCATTTGGTTGACAACGGGCTGCCGGAAAGCCGACAGGAGATGGTTGGGGATTGGACAGTCATCATGAAGACAGATAACTTCGCGTTGACTCAGGAAACCAGAGAATACGTTCAGGCAATCAAGCAGTTGCCGGCTCCTCTTTGACTTGAGACCAATCATGTCGACCCTCAGCTCAAGCCCATCCAGCAGCGCCAAGGGCAACACCTCCAATTCCCGCCGCCACTGGTTATCGCTGGCCAAACCAGCCCTTGGCGTTGCCTTGGCAATGGCGGCACTGACTGCCGGCCAGGCTCAGGCCGTGGTTGTGAATGTGGAGGGCAAAGATTGGGATGTGACCACATTCACAGGATCTTACAACGACAATGAGAGCAGATTCAATGTTGGAGAGATGCCTTGGTGGGGAAGCGAAAGTTTAGCCTCATTGTTTGCTGGCGCCGTTGGATCCTCACTTGGAGCTCCGAACGGACTACATGCCACCCTGCGCTCCTGGGGTCCCAAATTTAGTTTTTCGGCGTGCGACACAACATGCGGCTACCTAGCACAGTATTCTGTTGAACTTACCTCCGGATCTCCCGTTGTTACGGGAGGCTTAGAACCGAAAGGTTTGGACTCCAATGGCGGCCTGCCCCTCACATGGGCTCGGGCCACCCCACAAGCTGCCCCCGGTCCCCTTCCTGCCCTTGGTGCCGCCGCTGCCTACAGCTTCAGCCGCAAGCTGAGGAAGCGCATCAAATGCAGCACTAACCTCGCCGCCAGCCCCTATGGCGGTTAACCCGATACCTGGCACCTTTCGTAGGTGCCAGGGCCTATTCAATGTTGTCGACCCCAGACGACTAGGCCCACCCGCAGATTCCCTCCTGCCCGAGGCGCTGGTGATCCGGGAAACCGGCGCCGAGGCAGCCTCGGGGGATGGGTCCCCATCCGGCGCCGCTTCCACACCCACCAACCCGGGCCGGCGGATTCAGCAGCGGTTCTCCCGCAGGCACCTCGCGGCAAGACACCACGAGACTCCCAAGGCCCACGCCCCGTTCTGCAGCGCTTTTCTCCAAGAACCGGCCTTCCGGTGACCAAAATGGACCAACCTGACCTGAAGCTGGTGGAGTTCGCTCCTCCACCGGCTTCATGAATGGCCGGGACACCCCCACAGCGGAGTTCCTCCACGTTCGCTCTGGCAGAAAAGGCCCTCGCTGGGCTCTCCCGGATCCTGCCGCGGCTGCTTCCTTGGAAGAGCGTCTCGATCGACGCCGCTCTCACCTTGCGACTGAAGTTGAGGTGTGACCCTATCGAATGAGCTCCTGACTGCGGCTGCGCAGTTTGGGGACGACACGGTGGTGGTGCCGTCCCCCCCGACGCCCCACCCCCCGTTCTGCAGCACAAAGCACCGAGAACCGGCCTGCCGATGACAAAAATGGAAGGCATGACCCCGCAGCGGCCGGATCCGCACCCCCAGTCCCCATGCCTGATGCCGCCCCCGCCGCTCCCCTCTCCGCCGCCGAGCTGCTGCCCGCCTACCGCGCCGCCGCCGCCGAGCGCGAGGCCCTGGGGGTGCCGCCCCTGCCCCTGAGTGCGCCCCAGGCCCAGGCCCTCACAGAGCTGCTGGCCGCGCCGCCGGCGGGCGAGGAGGCCTTCCTGCTGGAGCTGCTCAGCGAACGGATCCCGCCGGGGGTGGATGAAGCCGCCTACGTGAAGGCCAGCTGGCTCACGGCCGTCGCCCGCGGCGAGGCCAGCAGCCCCCTGGTGAGCCCCCTGGAGGCCACCCGCCTGCTGGCCACCATGATCGGCGGCTACAACGTCGGTGCCCTGATCGCTCTGCTGGCCAGTCCCGATGCCGTGGTGGCCGCTGCCGCCGCCGAGGGCC
>JBKCTK010000174.1:0-2496 GCA_046319055.1 Synechococcaceae cyanobacterium | reverse complement strand
GAAGCCCCAAGCACTGGTCATGATGGGCGAAGAAGAACGATCGAGCCATGGCCTTCACCCGCCCCGCCGGTCGTTTGCACTGGCTGCTGATTGGGCCTTTGCTCCTGCAGTCGGCCCTGCCGGCAGCGGCGTTGGAAGCGGCCACTAAGGGGCTTGACCATTCAGCTGAAACCTTGCTGGCCCAGGCGCCAGGCCCTGCCGACCGTGGGATCCCGAAGGAGGTGCAGGGGTGGTTTGATGCTGCCAATGCAGCCGCTGCCAAGGGTGATCCGGCAGAAGCCTTGCGGCTGCAGAAGCAGGTGGTGGCGTGGGTGCAGGCGAATCGGCCGGCCCTTGATGTGTTTCGGGCGCAGGCACTCATCAACCTGGGGTCCTTCCTCAGCAGAGTGGGGCAGAAGCAAGAGGCACTGGCACCAACCGAGGAGGCAGTTCGGATCCTGCGGCAGCTGGAGGGCAGTCAGCCAGAAACATGGCGGTTTCTTGTCATAGCCTTGACCAACCTGGGTAAGTACTTAGGCGAACTGGGCCGCCGCCAGGAGGCGTTGGCCCCCACAGAAGAAGCGGTGAAGATCCGCCGCGAACTGGCGAAGACCAACCCGGCCTTCCTAGCCGATCTGGCCAGGGCCCTGACCAACCTGGGCAAGAACTTCAGCGACCTGGGCCGCCGCCAGGAGGCGCTGGCCCCCACAGAAGAAGCGGTGAAGATCCCCCGCGAGCTGGCTAAGACCAACCCGGCCTTCCTGGGCGATCTGGCCAGCACCCTTAGCAACCTGGGCCTCAGCTACAGCGACCTGGGCCGCCGCCAGGAGGCGCTGGCCCCCACGGAAGAAGCGGTGAAGATCCTCCGCCAGCTGGCGAAGACCAACCCGGCCTTCCAGGGCGATCTGGCCAGTTCCTTGAATAACCTGGGCATGAGCTACAGCAACCTGGGCCGCCGCCAGGAGGCCCTGGCCCCCGCAGAGGAATCGGTGAAGATCCGTCGCGAGCTCGCCAAGACCAACCCGGGCTTCCAGGGCGATCTGGCCGATTCCCTGAACAACCTGGGCATCTGGTACAGCGAACTGGGCCGCCGCCAGGAGGCGCTGGCCCCCACGGAAGAAGCGGTAAAGATCCGCCGCGAGCTGGCGAAGACCAACTCGGCCTTCCAGGGCGATCTGGCCGGTTCCGTGGGCAACCTGGGCCTCCGCTTGAGCGAACTGGGCCGCCGCCAGGAGGCGCTGGCCCCCACGGAAGAAGCGGTGAAGATCTATCGCGAGCTAGCGAAGACCAACCCGGCCTATCAAGAGGACCTGGCCCGCAACGCCACCAATCTGGCCGTTCTGCAGCTGCAACTGGCCAACCCCAGCGCCGCCCTGCCGCTGCTGAAAGAAACGGCGAGCAGTGAGGTGACCTACCTGCAGGGCCAGCTGCCGCTGGTGCCCGAGGCGCGGAGGCTGGCGCTGGTGGAGGTGTTCGGTGGTCGCTGGCAGATCCCCTTCTCTCAGGCGCAGCTGGGAGAGCCGGGCGCAGCCCTGGCGCTGTTCACGCGGCTGAACCGCCAGGGCGTGCTGCAAGACATCCAGCGCAGCCAAGCGCTGCTGGCCCGCAGCGGCCCGCAGCGGCCCCTGTTCGAGCAGCTCACGCTGGTGACGGCCCAGCTGGCCAACACCACCCTCACGCCGCAGCAGCAGAGCGAGCTGCTGGCGCGCAAGGAGCAGCTCGAGCAGGAGCTCTACCGCCAGCTGCCGCAGATCCGGCCGCGGCTCGTGGAGCCGCCGCAGATCGCCCGGCTGTTGTCGCCTGGATCGGCATTGGTGGAGTTCCAGCGCTACCGCTCCCACGTCGCCAGCACGGGCCAGCCCGATTCTCCCCGCTACTTGGCCTTGCTGCTGCGGCCCAACGGCACAATCCGCGCCTTCCCGCTAGGGGAAGCGACGCCGATCGATGCGGCGGTGGCTGAGGCGGTGGCCGCCAGCGCCGATCCCAACCGCCAGGCACAAGCGCCCCAGAAGCTGACGGTGGTGAGCCGGCTGGTGCTGGCGCCGCTGCAGCGTGAGCTGGCGGGAGTGCGGGAGCTGTTTGTGTCGCCGGATGGGGAACTCAACCGCTTGCCGTTTGCCGCGTTGCCGGTGGCGAGCCCCGAGGGCGGCGGGATTGCCGATGGCCCCATCACGGCCGACAGCAAGCCCCTGGGCGAGGCGGTGGCGTTGCGGCTGCTCACCACCGGCCGCGACCTGCTGCGGCTCCAGCAACCCGCCAAGGCCGGCACTGCACCGGTGCTGATCGCCAACCCGGATTTCAATGCCACCTCCCGCTCAGCCACAGGCGGCGCGAGCGCCGCCGCCTCAACTGCTGCGGGCCCAGGTGTGCTCCGCGGCGGCCAGCAACGCTCCCCCGGCGTGAGGGGCCTCACCGCCTGGCAACCGCTGGGGGGCACGGAGCAGGAGGCCCGCCAGCTGGCACCCCTGCTGGGCGGCGGCGCGGTGATCAGCGGCCCGGCCGCCACCGCCTCTGTGG
>JBKCTK010000173.1:0-6243 GCA_046319055.1 Synechococcaceae cyanobacterium | reverse complement strand
GCCGCCGTGGGCGCCCGCAGCGGCGCCAGCAGATCGGGGCCCGAGCCGCGGCCCCCCGTGAGGGAAGCGATGCGCCGCAGATAGGCCGAACGAGCCCGCACCAGTTCGGTGGCCCGCGCCTGGGGGGAGGCCTCGGCCATGAGCGCGGATGGCGGCGTGAGCTCCTCGCCAAAGCGCTGCAGCAGGTGGGCCAGCAGCGCGGCGCGGCGGTCGTCGGGGCCGATGGGGGCGCTGGCGGGGAAGCTGCGCCGTAAGGCCTGTCGCAGCCCTATCTCCCAGGCATCGGGGTCACCCTTGCGCAGCGCCGCCGCCGGCAGGTCAGGATCCTCCGCCAGCAGCACCCCCTCGCATCGCAACGGTTCGGGGTCGGAGGGGGCGATCGGCGAGAGCAGGCGCGGAGCGAGGGCCAGCTGGGCTTGGGCGTTGGCCATGAGCTGGTCGAAAAACAGCAGATAGGCCCGCAGCTGCATGGCCTGGGCCCGACGCTCCGGGCTGGCATCCGCCGGCAGGCCCGCCGGCCCGACGCCATAGACCGCCGGCAATTGGCGGGCGATCGAGCGATGGTTCGTGAGCTTGCGGGGGCGGCCCGCCGGCGAAACGGGCAGCGCTACGGGGGCGGACATCGCGCCGCGGCTGGCCATAGGGCCACTGCTGGGGATGGCGCCGCTGAGCTCCGCCGAAGCGCCAGTGCCCACGCCAGGAGGGGAGGCCGAAGCCGACAACGGCAGGCCGTGATGCAGCAGGCGGATCGGCGAGGCGGGATCGAGCCGGGCGTTGCGCTTGGGTAGGGCCAGATGCAGGGGATGACCGGGATCCGCAGGGTCTTGGGCCAGCAGCAGGCAGCACACCTCCCGCACCTCAGGCAGAGCCTGAAGCGACTGGATCAGCGCAGCGCTGCGCAGGCCGCGGCCATCGCCAACGCTGGCGTCACGGCGAATCGTGGCGTCGAGCACGGCGGCGATGCGAGCCAACAGCGCGCTGGCGGAACCGTTCGGCCCCAGGTCCACCTCCAGATCCGCCCTGACGATCACCTTGAAGGGATCGAGAACGGCCAGCTCGAAGTCTCTGCCCAGCAGCCGCACGCCATGAAGAGCATGGGCGATCGGCAGCAGCGAGGCCGGGCCCTGGCCCGCCGCCCCGGAACCGAGCTGAACACTGACGCGCCAGACGCCTCGGGGCGTGACGGACTGCCCGGCTCCGCCCTCCAGCTCCCTGCGGAGCTCCAGCTCCGTGCGGAGCTCCAGATCCCCGACGGGCTCCGGTTGGGTCAGCGGCGTCGGCTGGTTCCCCTTCAACGGAGACGTTGGCCCGGGCGCGACGGGGACCGGGCCGGCAGCTGCCATTCCCTGAGAAAGGCTCGAGGGGCGAAACAGCAGCGACAGACTGGCCCGCTCCACGGCTTCCACCGCCACCGCCTGGCAACCCAGGGCCCGCAGGAAGGCGATCAGGTCGGCCTGAGTCACCGGATCACCGTGCAGGATCGCCTCGGCCTCCGGCTGCCAATCGGGGCCGGCGCTGGCGATCAGATCTGCAATCGGCCACTGGCTGCGGTAGGCCAGCTCTGTGAGGGCAAAGCAGAGCTGCTCGAGAATAGTGATCCCCGGATCGTGGCTGTTGAAGTCACTCCACTGATCACCACACAGCCGCCCCAGCAGCTCCAGGGCTTCGGCCCACAGCCCGCTGTAGCTGAGAGCGGGGTGGGGGCTGGGATCGGGGGTGATGGAGGGGGATTGCACCATGGGACTGCTTTTAATACTGACAATTCAGGCTCAAACAAATCAGGACTCAGATCGTTGATTCAACAGCCCAACGGCAACCGGGGTTATGGCCCATAAAAATCCAGCCATCGGCTAATAGCAGCAAGGCGACTGGACGACCTCTTGACCTTCAATTTGTCCCCTAGAATACAACCCAAAAAGCGAGCAGCAGATGCCCTCTCGACGAGCCAAGGCTTGCCTGGGGCTACGGCGGAGCACGGATCTAAGCACTTGAATCCACGCAGGCAATCTATTTGTGAATGGATCATTCAGATACCTGAACTTCGCGATCAGCAGTCGGTTGACCACGAAAGGCTCGCCTACAGCAGCAGGGCAACCCCGAGGATTTTGATGGAAGATCTGTAGACAGGTTGAGCCAGGCTTGGCAGCCGAAGGTGAAGGTGACATAACCATTTAGCGAGAGGACGTCAGATCGCTCATGTGGGCGCGTCGACAAGGGGAAGCCATGACAGCGCTGGAACCACTGCTTCAATCATGGGCCATGAGTTGAGGCATGAAGTGATGCGTTAAATCCCGAATGCAAGCCAGGATGCTTTAACCAAATACAGAAGCGTGTCCCCCCATGTATCGACTTTAATTGAAAATCCAGCAGCGCTTATATTTGCAGCATAAACGTTGACTCGCTGATTAAATTTGCAAGACGTGTCAAAGCCTGATATGGAAACCAGAACGGCAGGGGGTCTAGTGAACTTTCCGCTCGCAAATGATTTCTGCAACGTAACACTTCTTGAGCCACTAGAACCCTCTGCGCACATGCTCCGCCAACTGGGTTCACTGCTATTCAAAAAAGTCAACGCTTCATCTCCCTGGTCAAAACTGAAGATTTTAGCAAGGATATTGATGTCGTTTAACAGCAAGGCCCCCCTTAGGAGAAAGTCGCCAGTCATGGCCAACTTCCCGGTGAGCGTTGTATCGCCAGCAAGCATGGTGGTGCCATTCACATGGAACTTCCGCTCAGGCGTTGTTGTGCCTACCCCCACATTTCCCGAGGCCATCAAGGCGATGTGATCACGGCCATCATTTTCGCAGCCTATTTTGAGCAGCCCAGCCTCAACAAGCCTTGCGCTTGGCTCCTTGAGTTGGGCATCGGGACTGTTTTCTCGATATTCGATATATGCATAGTCGCTGCCTCGATCGACCTTGCTGCGAAACACGATACTGGAGGCGCCACCCTCGTTATCATGGTCTATCAGCAGGCTCCCCTTCGTCGCGCTCGCCGGCGTTCCGATTTGTTCTGTTACATGCAACTTGGTGCCGGGCACCTGCGTGCCGATTCCTAAATTCCCCCTGGCATCAAGCACCATCATGGCCGTCTCATTGCCAGCCGTTGATCCAGGTGAAAAAACGATATCGCCATACTCTCTTAGTTCCATCTTATTTTCAGCTCTCCTGAACATCAGCCTGTGATTGCTATCCGCACTGCGGATCTGGCCATTGTCCGCAAACAGGATCTCCTGGTCGCAGCCGAGTTGAAGGCTGTTCTCGAGTTTGAGGCTGCCTGCCACGTGGAGCTTCGCCGCGGGCGCCCCGCCATCCAGTCCAACCCCCACATTCCCCGTCCTCCCATCGACCACCAGCGCCAGCTTCCCATCCGCCCCAGTCAGGCCAAAACCAGGCTTGTCGCCGGCGGTCAGCTGCAACTGCCAGGCCGATCCCTCAGCTGCGGGGTCGGCATAGAAGCGCAGCAGCGGTTGATCAGCCCGCTGGCGCACCAGGCTCAGCGGTTGATCCGGCAGCTTGAACAGGCCGTCCTCAGCCTGGCTGAGGCTGGCATCGATGAGATCGGCGAAATCCTGCTGGGTGGGGATGGCATTGCGCACGAAGCGCGCCTTGAGCGCCTGGCGGCTCTTGGTGATGGGGTTGGGCATGGCTCAATGCAGACAATAAAAGGACAAAGAAATCAGGGAACCTGGAAATCCAGGCCGATGCGCACGGCTCCGATCCCGATCAAGGTAGGCAGTGGCGCGGCGGCGGGCGCCACGAACTCCACCGCCTGGCTGGCGGAGGCGATGAGCACCACATCCGCGCCGGGGGCCCGCAAACGGTCGGGGCTGCTGCTGGCCTGGTCATCCAGTTGGAGCGGCTTGCCATCGGGGTCAACCAGGAACAGCATCAGCCGCTCCAGGTAGGCCACAAAGGGCAGGGGATCAATCGCGGCCACCAGGTCGCAGGCCCGCACCTCGCCCCCCAAACGCGCCTCGGCGTTGGCGTCGAAACACCATGCCGTCAGGGTGCGGATCACCTGCTGCCGCAGTTGTTGCTCCGCCCAGGCGGGATCCACCCCCTCCCGTAGGCAGACCCACAGCCGCACCTTCACGTGGGCATAACGGGCATTGCGCACCACCAGCTCCAGCTCCGGCGGGCAGCATTCGCGGAGGTAGCGCCCCATCGCCTCCAGCTGGTCGGCCGGGGCCCCCGGCGCGAATGGGTTGCGCGGCACCTGGTGGAGCAGGTTCGGGATCACCACCAGCTCCACCCGCTGGCCCTCAGAGGAGGGCAGGCACATCACGGCGTGCAACTGGCTGGCGAAGCGCTCCCAGAGCAGCCGCTCATAATCCCAGCCGCTCAGGGCCCGACCCTTGTGGCGCAGGCGCTCCGAGGCCCGGATCGCCAGCTCCGCCGGCGTCTCGGCTGCCCGGCCCTGGCGCGAGCTGAAGGGCTGCTGGATCGCCGCGATCTCCGGTAGCACATCCTCCAGCCCCGTGATGCTGTGGGGTGGAAGTGGCCCATCGCCCCTGGCCGGCTCCCCCTCACCCTCGGCGGCCACGGCCTCGGCCTCCACCGCCTGGGTTTGCACCGCCAGCAGGGCCGCATAGCCCTCCAGCGGGCCCCGCAGCCGCGCCCGAATCCAGAGCCGTGCTGGGTTCTGCCCGTCGGCCACCAGAGCATCGGGCAGGGAAAGGCACACGATTCCGGAATGCAGCAGACCATCGCTGCCGTCCTGCCGCACCGGCAGCGGCTGCCAGCCCCAGCCCTGCCGCACCTCCCACAAAACGGCGGGATCAGGTCGGGGGCCCCGGGCGCTGCCCTCGGCCAGCTGCAAGGCCAACGTCAGAGGTTGCCCCGGCCGCACACCCACGAGCTCAAGCCGCAGCTCACCCGGGTCGAGCTGGCTGGGGATCAGCAGCGGCGGCTCCACGCTGCTCGGCTCGCCGCCCGGCCGGGGCGGAGGCGGCAGCACCAGGGGTTCCTCCTCCTCAAACAGATGCACCCGCCGCAGCTGGCCTGCCGCCGCGGCACAGGCCCCGAGCTCCTGGGAGCGGCTGTAGCTCACCTCCAGGCCCTCCAGCAGGGGGCAGTAAGGGGCGGACACACTGAAGTCGGCCGACTGAGTCACGGCTTTGGCATCCTGTGCCGGGGCGCTCGAGGTGGCCAGGGCCGCCGCCAGCGACTGCTGGTCCGCCGCGGCTCTGAGGGCCACGGTCAGATCCTGGGCCCACTGGGCCATCAGGCGGGGATAGAGCCCATGCCCGAAGTCGGTTGGCGTCAGCCGCCAGCGCCAAACCCGTTCCCGCTCCCGCAGATCGCCATCGCCCCCTTGGGCGCCGGACAGCGGTGCGCCGGGCGGCATGGGGGTAGTCGGCGGTGCGATACAGCCGCAAACGGCGTCCAGCTGATCGGGCGCGCTGGCGTCGCTGGCCGCCATGAACAGGGGCACGGCCCGCTGCTCCTGAAGAACGCCTTGCTGCCGCGCCACCAGGCTCACATCCATCCGGAAGCTGGCGGCCGTCAGCGTTTGCTCGGGCGGCAGTCCCGGCCAGCCTCGGTAGGCGGAGTAGTGCCCCTCCAGATCGGTCGGAAGCTTCTGCCAGCGCCCCTGGAACCGCAGCGTCTCCAGGTCGCCATCGAGGAGCTCGGGATGGCTGAGCAGCAGGCTGCTGCCCACCATCGGAGCGCTGCTGAACGGCGTGAAGGGGGCGCGGGGGTCCACGGAGGTCCCGTCCTGCTGCAGCCGCAGGCCCTTGAGACCCTCCACCGCCACCTGAAGGCGCGCGCCGACCAGCCGCAGGCCATCCAGGCCGGTGAAATTGCGCCATGGCGTCTCCTCGCTGCCGCCAAACGGCCGCAGCCGCAGCCGCAGCCGCGGCAGTTCCGTGCTGGGCAAGGGCTCCAGGGGTGGAGCGGCAGCGGCGAGGCTGAACTCCCGGGTGAGGGCCCACGGATCCGGGGCGTCAGCCCCGACCGGCTCCAGCACCGCCGCCTGGATCGGCAGGGCCCACCACCCCGCCGCCGTGGTCACCTCCACCAGCAGCACCTGGTTCATTCCCCAGCCGGGCTGATCCGGCGGCTGGGGCACCGCACCAGCACAGGCCTCTGGTTTGAGGCTCTGGCCCACCGGTGGCGTCAACGCGGCCAGCAGCCCTTCCGCTGAACCGCTCGCCGCCAGGAAGCTGAGGCGCAGGCGGATGCGGCGGTTTCCCTCGGCCAGGCCCAGCAAGCGGCTGGCGATGGCGAAACCCGGTCC
>JBKCTK010000172.1:0-6850 GCA_046319055.1 Synechococcaceae cyanobacterium | reverse complement strand
CTCCAGGGCAGCCTGGCGCAGGGCCTCCACCGTCTGCCGGGTCCCACCCTGCGCCCCCGCCATCGTGGTGATGTGCTCCTCCATCAGGGTGCCCCCCAGGTCGTCACAACCCCAGTCCAGGGCCTCGGCCGCAACGGGCAGGGTGAGCTTGACCCAGCTGGGCTGGTGATGGGGAATCCAGGGTCCGAGCAACAGCCGGGCCTGGGCCGTGAGCCGCAACATGGCGCGGCGATCGGGCTGGTCGCGGCCGACCCGCTGGCGCAGGGGCGCGGGAGCGGCCGCCCCGACGAAGGGCAGCAGCACAAACTCGGACAACCGTCCCGCCCCGGCCGCCAGCGCCTGGCGTTGCAGAGCGAGCAGGCTGAGCAGATGGGCCGTCCGATCGGCAGCTCCCTCCACATGGCCCGCCATCATCGTGCTGGTGGAGCAGAGGCCATGGCGGTGCACCTGCAACATCACCGCCAGCCAGGCGCGGGATCCCAGCTTCTCGGGGCAGATCAACCGCCGCACCGGATCGCTCAGCACCTCGGCCGCGGTGCCCGGGACGGAATCGAGACCCGCCGACCGCAATGCCTCCAGCACCCGGTCCAGGCTGAGGCCGTCCCGCTGAGCGATGAACAGCAACTCCTGGGGCGAGAAGGCATGCAGGTGGATGCCTGGCGCGGCCTCGGCGAGGGCCCGCAGCAGGCGCTCGGCATGGCGCAGGTGGGAGCCCTCGAGCTGGGCGCGGGGATCCAGCCCGGCCTGCAAGCACAGCTCAGTGGCGCCAACCGCAGCCGCCTCGGCCGCCCGCTGTTGCAGCAGCTCAAGCGGCAGGCGATACGCACCTGGCGCCGCTTCATCCCGGCGAAACGCGCAAAAGCCACAACGCAGCTGGCAGTGGTTGCTGGCGTTGAGGTTGCGGTTCACGACGTAGGTGACCGTGTCACCGACCTGGTCGCGCCGACAGCGATCGGCGGCCTGGCGCAGCGGCTCATCCCGCTCAGATAGCGCCGCCAGCTCGGCGGCCTGGGCCCACGGACCAGCTTCCAACGGGCCAGAACCCCGTTCCAGCAGGGCAAGGGCCAGACCCGCCAGAGGGGAATGCCGCAGCGGCCAATCAGGTTGATCGACCTCGGTGGGCTGGGGGACCAGGGCGTTGAGCCGATCGGCGAGCTCCGCCAGCAACGCTCCCAAGGGAAGGGAGCGCCAGGGGGCAGCGAGATCAGGGGCGGGAGGCTGAACCAGGAGCTGTCCGGCCAGGGCCCAAGCCCAGGGACTCAGCGGAGGCGGAGGGCAGGAACCCGGGCTCAAGGCCTGGTCTTGGCGTTGCGCCGACGGCGGTCGCGCCACTCAACGCTGGAGAGATAAACCACCCCACCGCTCACGAACAGCAGCAGGGTGATGGCCAAAAGGGCGAGCAGCCCATTCGGGGTCAGCAGCTCAGAAGGGAATGGAGTTGTCACCGCGGCGACCCCAGACCGTCATGGCGATGGAAAAGCTGAAGATGGCGGCCAGGGCGGCCCAACCCAGGGTGATCAGCATCGGCGATCAGTGGCGACTTGGCGCATGATACGCAGGGCCCCCATCCATCCGTTAACACCCCCATGGCAGCGCTCACCGCCGTCCCTTGTTCCGCCGTGGCCGCGTTGGTGTTGGGGAGCGGTCGGGACGGGGTGGCGGCCACAGCGGCCAACCCGGCCGCGGTGCAGGAGCGCAGCCGGGTGCGCACCCCCTATCCCAACTACCGGATCACCGTGCTCGACGACGATGTCAACACCTTTCAGCACGTGGTGGACAGCCTGGTGAAGATCCTTCCCGGGATGCAGCCGGATCGGGCCTGGGAGCTAGCCCATCGGATCGATGGCGAGGGGGCGGCGGTGGTATGGACAGGCCCCCAGGAGCAGGCCGAGCTGTATCACCAGCAGCTGGGGGCCCAGGGGCTCACCATGGCCCCGTTGGAACGGGCCTGAGCGGCTGTTGCGGGGCGGGAGAGGGGCGATGGGGCGGCTGGTGATCACCCACAGCACCTATGTGGAGGGGTTGATCCCGCTGCTGCGCCGCCTGGCCGCGGAGGAGGAGATCGATACGGTCACGCCGGCGGTGATCACCCGGGTGCGGGGGCGGTCACCGCGGCTGCTGCTGCGGGTCTCAACGCCGATCCGCGGCGGCCACAAGCTGGTGGCTCGCCGGGGAAACTCGGCCCAAGAGGTGTTTGTGGTGACCACCTGGTCGCGTCAGCGCCTGCAGGACTGGCTGGAGCAACAAGGGAAGTGAGCGGATGGGCCGTTGGGCCCGCAGGCCTGGTGACGCGGGAAAGGGGTGGACCACCGTGCCGTCTTGCCCCAGTGTTTCGACCTGGAAGAACCAGAAGGGGGGTCAGAGGCGGAGCGCCGTTTCCGGCTACAAGGCCGGCCTACGTTGCTGTCGCTGAAGACCCCCCATGTCGAAGAGGGAGTCAGATCAGAAAACTGTGAAAGGCAGTCACCAACACAGCAGTCCGCCCACAGTTTAAGGCCCGCTGACCGGGGGTAGGGGCCAGACCTCTCGAATCCGCCGCAGTTGCCGCTCCCGTTCGATCTCCCGTTGTTCGGGCCCGCTGGCCACGAGCGGCAGGGTGAGGTGGCCGAGCTTGCGGCCGGGCTGCACACCCTTCTTGCAGTACCAATGCAGATGGGCATCCTTGAAGCCCGCCAACGCCTCTCGGGCCCGCTCATGGGCGAGCGCATCGGAGCTGAACCCCAGCAGGTTCACCATCAGGGCGCCGCTGAGGCAAGGTTCGGGGGATCCCATCGGCAGTCCGGCGACAATGCGCACCTGCTGGGCGAACTGGCTGGAGCGGCAGGCTTCGATCGTGTAGTGGCCAGAGTTGTGGGTGCGGGGCGCCAACTCGTTCACCTGCAGGCCTCCCGGCCCCCAGAAGAATTCGATCGACAGCACGCCCACGTAGCTCAGTGCGGTCATCAGGGAGACCGCCACGTTGCGGGCGTAGATCTCCACGCTGTGGCCTACCGGCGCGGGGAACAGCACCCAATCGCAGACCTGCTGATGCTGGTGGGTTTCGACCAAGGGAAAGCAGGCCACGTTGCCCTCGGCATCGCGGCACACGGTGAGGGCCAGTTCCCGCTCGAAGGGCACCTTCTCCTCCAACAGCCAACCCTTGGGGTCGATCTCCTCCAGCAGGCGCTCCAGGTCTGGCTGGTCGTGGAGAAGGCGGATGCCCTTGCCGTCGTAGCCCCCCTCGCTGACCTTGGCGATGACGGGAAACTGAAAGCCCTCGGGCAGGCTGGGTCTGGCGGGCTCCAGGGTGAGGGCCCGGGGCAGCGCGCCCAACCCTGGTGCGCTGAACCCTGGCGCACTGGCCGGGTCCGGTGCTAGTGGATCCAGGCCGTCTGCCTGCCGCTGGCCGAGAGCAGCGGGCGGTTGCGGCGGCGGCAGCACCGCCTCCAGGGGGGCCCAACGCACGGTGTTGAGATGCAGCTCATCCAGCAGCTGGCGTTGGCCCCGTTTGCTGACGAGCGGCCGGAGGGCTTGCAGATCGGGCAGAAAGCGAACCCCCTCCGCCTCTAGGGGCGCCAGCCGCTCCAGGGCGAGCCACTCGTTCTCGAAACTGATCGCCCGGCAGCGGCGGGCCAGCTCGCGGGTGGCTTCCACATCCTCCAGCGGCGCCAGGATGTGGTCGCTGGCCAGGGCCACCGCCGGATCATCGGCATTGGGGGTCTGCACCACCAGCGAGAGCTTCAGCTCCGTCGCCGCCTCCGCCAGCATCCGCGCCAGCTGGCCGCCGCCAACGATGCCGAGCGCTGCAGGCTCAGGCCGCTTCGGGACCGTGCCGTCCACCCAACGCCGTTCAAACGTCCAGGATGGCACCACGCCCCGCCGGGCTTCCGCCGTCGTTCAGACCAGGCCGCGCTCGGAGACCAGCAACCAGCGCAGCAGGCTGAGCAGCAGCACCACCATGAACAACGCCAAGCCAACGGTGCAGGCGTAGCTGATCTCCAGTTCGGAGAAGGCCTGGTCGTAGACGTAGTACACGATCGTGCGGGTGGCGTCGGCCGGACCGCCCTGGGTCATCAAATACATCTCCTCGAACACCTTGGTGGCGGCGATGGCGGAGAGCACCGCCACCAAGGTGACGTAAGGGCGTAGCAGCGGCACGGTGATGTCGCGGTGGCGCCGCCACCCCTCGCTGCCATCCAGGGCTGCCGCTTCGTAGAGCTCCTGGGGAATCCCCTGGAGACCGCCCAGGAAGATCACCATATAATAGCCCAAGCCTTTCCAGAGGGTGACGACCATCACCGACGGCAGGGCCAGCAGCGGGCTGGTGAGAAAGCCGATCGGCTCGAAGCGGCTGCCCAGCAACGCCGCCAACCAGCCATTGATCAAGCCATTTTCGGCGTAAAGCCAACGGAAGGCGATCGCCGCCACCACCAGGGACACCAACACCGGGGTGTAAAAGGCGGCCCGGATCCAATGCACGGCAGGCAGTTGCCGGTTCACTAGCACCGCCAACGCCAGCGATCCCGTCACCACCAGCGGCACGATGCCGATGAGATAAAGAAATGTTGTAGCGGCCACCCGCCGCAACATCGGGTCGACCAGCAGCCGGCGCAGGTTGGCCAGGCCCACGAAGGTGAGCGGTTCACCCACATCCAGGCCGGTGCGGGTGAAGCTGATCAGCAGGGCCATGGCCCCGGGGATCAACACCGACAGCCCCAGCAGCAGCAGGGCTGGCGTCAGGAAGGCCCAGGCGGTGGCGGTACCGGGGGCGGTTCCGCCGCCGGTGCCTGTGCCGGGGGCAGTGGCTCTGCCAGTGCCGGAGCGTGGCGCCGTCGTGGAACTGGGGGCCACCCCAGGAGCCGGGGCGACAGGGGAGCTGGGATCGGGCATCGCGCCATTGTGGCGGGGGGAAACCAGCCGCCCAGTCCGCGCTCCCGGGACCGCGCTCACCGGCCCCTTGGGCCGTGGTGCGTCAGGGCGTCGCCTCGCTCCGGCACCGGGACGACCAGCACAGCGACGACCAGCCTTGGGACGCCTGGCACAGCGACGACCCGTACCGGGACGACCAGCCTTGGGACGCCTGGCTGAGCGAGGTCTGGGGGTGCGACGCCTGGCGCCGCCGCCGGTCGCTCCCTGCCGGACGCTCCTTGCCGGCTGGTGGGGGCGAGTCAGGGCTGCCCAGGCGACGGCTGGGCGCCGGCTCGCGGCCGCCGCGGGCCCGCGGTGTGTCCGCCAAGGGGCCAAGTGCCCACTGGATCAGCCCCAAGGCTTCGCAACATCGAAATGCTTCATGACGCAGGGCAAGAACGGGCTTCCGGCGCCTCGCTTTTGGGCGCTCATTGGCTGCCAGTCAGCATTTCTCCTCCCGTGTTCGTTGGCTCTGCGGAGGTTTGTGGTGGATCAGCAGGGCCCAGGCCGCGGCAATGGCTGCGGGGGCCAGGCCTGACCTGAGATCACACCACGCCGGACGCCCCCTGCGGTACAGAGGTTCGGTGTTGCGGTCAACCCTTGCCAGCTCCCGTCTCCCTGGCCGAGGCGAGCGCCTTCTGGCTGCGGCTCGGCTGGGTGAGCTTCGGCGGACCGGCGGGGCAGATCGCCCTGCTGCATCAGGAGTTGGTGGACCGCCGCCACTGGCTGTCGGAACGGCGTTTCCTGCACGCCTTGCAGTACTGCATGCTGCTGCCGGGCCCGGAGGCCACCCAGCTGGCCGCCTACCTGGGTTTCCTGATGCACGGGGTGCCCGGAGCCCTGGTGGCCGGTGGCCTGTTTCTGCTGCCCTCGGTGCTGGTGCTGCTGGCGCTCTCCAGCGCCTATGCGCTTTGGGGCCAGCTGCCGTTGCTGAGCGCGATCTTCTGGGCCCTGAAACCGGTGGTGCTGGCGGTGGTGCTGGTGGCCTGCTGGCGGCTGGGCCGTCGCACCCTGCAACGGCCGCTGCAGCCCCTGCTGGCGCTCTTGGCGCTGCTGGCGGTGGAGCTGTGGCGCCTGCCCTACCCGCTGATCCTGCTGCTGGTGGCCGCCAGTGGCTGGCTGGCGGGGCGGTTGCGGCCGGACCTGATCCTGCCGCCAACCAGCGGCGCCACCGCCGCCGCCTCCACGTCGGACCCCACCGCCGCCTCCGCGTTGGGTCCGACCACAGCCACAGCAAACGCGCCCACGCCCATCCACGGCGACAACACCCCCACCCCCCGCCATGCCCGCTTCAGCCCAGCGGGCCTGGCGGTGACGTTGCTGGTGTGGGCGCTGGCCCTGGCCGTGCCGCTGGCGCTGCTCAGCGCCATGGAGGGTTGGCAGGGCCTGCTGGCCACCATGGCGCGCTTCTTCACGCGGGTGGCCTTCCTGAGCTTTGGCGGCGCCTATGCGGTGCTGCCCTATGTGGCCCAGGGGGCGGTGCAGCGCTTCGGCTGGCTCAGCGCCAGCCAGATGGTGGACGGCCTGGCGTTGGGGGAAACCACCCCCGGCCCGCTGATCATGGTGGTGGCCTTCGTGGGCTTCATGGGCGGCTGGCAGCAGGGCCTGGCCAGCGGGCCCGGGCAGTGGACCAGCGGCCTGGCCGCCCTGCTGACCAGCGTGTGGTTCACATTCCTGCCGTCGTTCGGCTTCATCTTGGCCGGGGCGCCCCGGGTGGAGGCCAGCCGCCAGAACCTGGGCCTGGCGGCGCCGCTGCGGGCGATCACCGCCGCCGTGGTGGGGATGATCGCGGCCCTGGGCCTGTTCCTGGCGGGCCCGGCCTTGTGGCCCGCGGGGCGGTTCGAGCCGCTGGCCCTGCTGCTGCTGGCCGGCGGGCTGCTGTTGGTGCGGGCGGCCGGCGGGAGCGGGCTGCAGGGGATCGCCGTCGGTGCCGGGAGCGGCGGCGGGAAGCTGCGGCTGACGG
>JBKCTK010000171.1:0-1260 GCA_046319055.1 Synechococcaceae cyanobacterium | reverse complement strand
CGTGGGGAGCGGTGGCCTCGATCACCGTCTTGATCCAGTGCCGGGCCTGGGAGAGGAAGGAGCGTCCCCCCATGCCGCGGCGGTACGCCCAGGACTGCAGCATCTCCGGGTTCGGATCCAGCCCGGTGACCAGCAGCGACTGACGGGAGGCGATGGCTTCGGTGAGCCGGACGAAGAATCCCAAAGGCGCCCTCAACGTTGGCTCGGTGTTAAGCCGAACAGGATGGCTGACGCGAGTCCGCGAAACAGGTCTTAGCAACAGAGGCCCGCCGCGGCGACCTGGAGGGCCTCGCCACCAGCCGCGGACGGCATGGCCTGTTGGATCTTCAGCCCGCCAGCACCTGCGGGTACACCGGCTGCCAGCGCCGCTGATCCAGGCAGGCCCGCACCGCTTCAGGTGACTGGGCCCGGGTGGCCAGGCCCTCCGCCAGAGCCGTCAGCGCCACCGCTTCGGCCACCGCCCGCGACACGGCCTGCACCTGGTCCAAGGGCGGCATCAGCGGTGCCTCCGGATCGTGGGCCGCCGGTATCACGGCCGCCAGGGCCTCCAGGCTGGCGTCGATCATCGCCTCGCTGACCTGGCTCGCCCCCACCGCCAGCGCCCCGAACCCCAGGCCGGGGAACACGAAGCAGTTGTTGCATTGGCCGATGACCCGCTCTCGCCCTGCCACGTGCACCGGCGCAAAGGGGCTGCCGGTGGCCACCAGGGCGCGGCCGCCGCTCCAGCGCAATAGGTTCTCCGGCGTGATCTCCGCCAAGACCGTGGGGTTGGAGAGGGGCAGCACGATCGGTCGCTCGCAGCCGCGGCAGAGCGCTTCGATCACCGCCTGATCAAACGCCCCGGGCACGGTGGAGGTTCCCACCAACACAGCGGGCTGGATCGCCTGCACCAGGGCGTGCAGACCGATCTGTCCCCGCGCGTCCGGCTGGGCCCCCGCCGCCGCCAGCTCGGCCAGCCGCTCGGGGTCGACGGCCCAGGGGAGCGCCAGGTCGCGAATGCCGTCGCGACCGGCATAGACCAGGCCACGGCGATCCAGCAGCCAAAGGCGCGAGCGGGCGTCGCGGGGGCTCAGCCCCTGGCGGATCAGCAACCGCTCCAGCCGCTCGGCGATGCCGCAGCCGGCGGTGCCGGCGCCGAAGATCACGATCGGCCCGCCGGCCAACTCCTGCCCCAACCCCTACAAGCCCGCCAGGATCGCGGCACAGGCCACGCCACTGGTGCCCTGGATGTCGTCATTGAAGCTGGCGATGGCCTGGCGA
>JBKCTK010000170.1:0-5034 GCA_046319055.1 Synechococcaceae cyanobacterium | reverse complement strand
GCCCGGGGCAATGCCGAGAGTCTCAGCAGCGGCCCTCACCTCCTGCTCGGAGCGCAGCCCCTGCAGGTTCTGGGCCGCAGCAGGCGGGATCAGCTGATCGGCGGCGAAGCGATCGGCTTCGGCTTTCTGCACCGCGTCCTGGCCATCGAGGCCATCCACGAAGGTGTCCTTCTTGCCGTGCTTGAGGATGTGGCCAGCCTCGTGGAACAGGGTGAACCAGAGGTGGTCGTTGGTCTTGTGGCGCAGGCTGAGGGCGATCAGGGCGCGATCGGGGCTCAGCCACTGGGTGGCCCCACTCACACGGCATTTGGGTGGCGCTGGCACGAACACCACGGCCACCCCGGCTGCTGCTGCCAGGGTCTGTAGCTTCGGCACAAAGACACTGGGATCCTGTTCGCAGCTGAGGTGGCGCATCTTCTGCAACGCCTCGCGGAACGCTTTGGCGTCGTAGGGCCGGCAGGGGATCGCCGCCGCCTGCATTTCGCTGCGCCGCATCCAGCTGGCCAGGGCGCCCTGCTCGGTGGTGAAGCTTTTGGAGGTTCGAGACACGGCCAGGGGCTGCCCATAGCGCTGCCGCCAGGCGTCAACTGAGGCCACCGCAAAGAACTTCAGGCAGGCTGCCACCTGTTGCCCTTTGTGGCTGCAGGTTTCGACCCAGCCCTGGTTTTGCATCCAGCGCAGCGGCAGTTCCTTCAGCCAGTCCTTCTGGCTGGCCAGCTGATCCAGATGCTGCAACCGCACCAGATCCTGCTGGTAGTTGGCCTCCAGCCGCAGCCAAAAGCCGGCGTCATGGCCGAGCACTCGCTCCAGCCGTTCGGCGGTGTCGGCCGTGATTGTCGCCCGGCCCTTGAGCAGCTCGTTCACATGCTTGGCGCTGAATGCCAGCCGCTGGGCCAGCTCGGCGCGGGTCCAGCCGTATTCCTCCAGCACCTCCTCGATCAGTTCGCCGGGTGGTGAGGCCCAGATCTTGCAACGCAGCGACGGGCTGTCAGTCACGGTCAAGGGAGCCGCCCCGCGGGCCCTTCACCAGAGCATGGGGACTATTGGGGCTGCGGGGATCGGGCTCCAGGCGCTGCCGGGCGGGATGGACGATTAGATCCATGTCTTCCATCGGCACCGCCCCCAGCAGCACGGAGTCACCGAGCACCAACGCCCCCACAAAACAAGATCGGCCCTGATAAGCCACCCGCACCGGCCCCACCTAGGGCACCTGCATCACCCGGCCATCGGCCACGGTGACCTCCCGCAGCGATTCCTGCTCCAGTTGGAGCTGCACCACCACATGCTCCGGAATGCAGAGCATCAATGCCCCCGTGTCCGCCAAGGCGTTCACCTCCAGGGGGTGAAGTTGGGGCTGGCGCGGATTGCTCAGCTCGATCTTGGCTTGGACGTCACCCATGGGGTGAGGATAGTCACCCTGGATTCAGCGGGCCACTCACAGCCGCAGGGTGGTTCTCCGACATGAACGCGTTTCCTGAGCATCGCCCTGGTTTGCAAACCATGGTCATGGAGTGTGGCGATGGCAACGTCTGCCGCGCTGGCGGCGCTGCTGGCGCTGTGGCGCCGCGGCTCCTAGCTTGCCTTCAGCTCCGTATTGGCTGATGCTCGCCCCTCCGGCGCCGGGCCTGTCCAGCCCGGACCTGCCCTTTGCTTCTCTCACGCTGCCGCTGATCTGCACCCCTGGCCTGCGCCTGACCCCGGAGCAATTCGCCCAGGTGTGCGAGGCCAACCCTGAGGCGGTGCTGGAGTTGGCCGCCGATGGCTCCCTGATCGCCATGACCCCCACCGGCAGCGACATCGGCGCCCGCAATGGCGAATCGTTCTTTCAGATCAACTCCTGGGTACGTTCCAGCGGCGGCTGGATCGCGTTCGATAGCTCCACTGGCTTTCGTCTTCCCGACGATTCAGTGCTGAGCCCCGATGTTGCCTTGGTGGCGCTGGAGCGCTGGAACGCCCTCAGCGACGGCCAACGCCGTGGGTTCGCTCCGCTCTCCCCTACCCCCTCACCACAAACTGCACTGCCCCTGTTGGCATAGCAGGTGATCGGCCAGCACCAGGGCCACCAACGCCTCCACCATCGGCACGGCGCGAGGCGGGCCTGTGCTTTGCCGTGTCACCGGTGTTCGCTCCTGAGCTCTGCCATGCCGCGGGTCGTGATCTGGTGCTCGTGCCGGGCGTGATGACGCCCACCGAAATCTGGCGGGCCCGGGCTCTCGGATGCCGGCTGGTGAAGCTGTTTCCCGCCGCCATGCTGGGGCCCCACTACTGGCGCCGGCTGAGTGCCCCGCTTGGCGCACCCCTGCCCTTCTGCATTGCCGCCGGTGGACTTGGTGTGGCCGATGTGCTTCCGTGGCGCGCTGCCGGTGTGGAGGCGGTGGCCCTGGGGGCCAGCCTGGGGGGGAGGGAGCAGCTGCCAGCTCAGCCATGCGGCAGCTTCTCGCCGCACTCAAGCCCGGCATGAGCCGATCAGAACCCGACTGACGCCGGGAGCGGCTTGTCCCCAGCAAGGCTCAGGGGCCAAGGTCAAATCAGAGGCGCCCAGAGAAGTGTCAGGAAAGTCTCCATAAAAAAACCCCGCCAATGGCGGAGTTTGCAAAGACCAAGGAGAGAACGATCGGCCTGAAATATGTCCAGGTCAGAAGGTGAATTTGCTTGCGTTCAGCCGGCGGCGAAGCCTGCGGCTGGAGGTGAAGGCTGCTGCGGCTCCCAAGATAGGAATGGGTGCGGGCACTGACGCTGCAGGAGATTGAACGTACGCCCACTTCAGAGTATTGGATTCGCAGTTAAATGGAGCAGTACATAAGCCACCATAAGGAGCGCTATTATCAAAGTCCCAAGCATAAAAATTGTGTCACCACTGCTATTCGCCTCATAGAATAGAGGGCCAAATGTTGATTGAAAAGATCCATTGAACATAATCTGCTGCAAGCTACCGCCATCTGCAGTGTTGTAGGCAGTAGTAAAATCTACGGCCAGGTCTGAATCATCCCACCAAGGGAAATTTTCGCTTGGCGGAGGGCTCAGGAGCGAGCTGTTCAATAGATCTGTGAGGGAGCCTGTGAAAATCTCAACCGGATAATTGGTGCCCCCCGCCGTCACGGTGAGGGGGGCGGCTTTGGCAGAGTTTACTTGGAGCATTAAAGCGATGCCAAGGGGCGAAATCAGGCCCACAGCCAAACGCTTGATCGACATTGGAGCAAAATAAAAATACCCTCCGTGAACTCAAGCGGTTGCCGCGGATCCGTGGCTTTCTGCGCCCTGGTTTGGTGCCGCTTCTGCAACAACCCTCTGTTGTCGTCTGTCTCGTCGCCAGAATGCTGCCGAGGCCACGCCTGGATTTCGCGCAAGCCGCTGCAGTGGCTTGGAGGAGTGGCCGGGGATCTGGCGTCAGGCTCTTCTCACCAGAGGCTGCATTGCCCACGCTGGCGGAGCAGATGATCGGCCAGCACCAGGGCCACCATCGCCTCCACCATCGGCACGGCCCGGGGCAGCACGCAGGGGTCGTGGCGACCTTTGGCTTCGAGGGTGGTGGCCTCGCCGCGATCGTTGATGGTTTGCTGGGCCTTGCGGATCGTGGCCGTGGGCTTGAAGGCCACCCGGATCAGGATCGGCTCGCCATTGGAGATGCCCCCCTGGATGCCGCCGGAGTTGTTGGTGGCGGTGCGCAGCCGGCCGTCTTCGCTGGGCAGGAAGGCATCGTTGTGCTGGCTGCCGAGCAGGCGCGTGCCCTCGAAGCCGGAGCCGATCTCGAAGCCCTTGGTGGCCGGCAGCGACATCAGCGCCTTGGCCAGGTCGGCCTCCAGCTTGTCGAACACCGGCATCCCCAACCCCACCGGCGCATTGCGCACCACGCAGCCGATCACGCCACCGCAGGAGTCGCCCTCCCGGCCGATCGCCTCGATGCGCTCCACCATCCGCTCCGCCATCGCCCCATCGGGACAGCGCACGATGGTGCTCTCCACCGCGTCCAGGCTCACCGCGGCCGGATCCACCTGGGCCTCTAGGTCGTGGATGCGCTGCACCCAGGCGATCACCTCGGTGCCGTGGGCCTTGGCCAGCAGCTGCTTGGCGATGGCGCCGGCGGCGACGCGGCCGATGGTTTCGCGGGCTGAGGCGCGGCCGCCGCCGCTGCGGGCCTGGATGCCGTACTTGGCCTGGTACGTGGCATCGGCGTGGGAGGGGCGGAAGGCCACCTCCATCTCCTTGTAGTCCTGGGGGCGCTGATCCTTGTTGCGCACCACCATGGCGATCGGCGTGCCCAAGGTGACGCCATCCAGCAGGCCGCTGAGGATTTCGACCCGGTCGTCCTCCTTGCGGGGTGTGGTGATCTTGCTTTGGCCGGGCTTGCGGCGATCCAGCTCCGCCTGAATCGCCTCCAGGTTGAGCTCCAGCCGCGGCGGGCAGCCATCCACGATCACCCCCACGCCGCCTCCATGGGATTCGCCGAAGGTGTGGATGCGAAAGAACTGACCGAAGCTGCTGCCCATGGGCGATCTGCGCTGGGCCGAGCCTACAAACCGGCGGCTGCCAAGCTTCAGGGCCTCTCTCGCGATTCGACCTTGCGCAAAGCGGAGCGGGCGGCCCTGATCCTGCGGCGGCTTGAGGAGCTTTACCCCGAAACCCCGGTGCCCCTCGACCACAGCGACCCCTTCACCCTGCTGGTGGCGGTGTTGCTCAGCGCCCAATGCACCGATAAGAAGGTGAACGAGGTGACGCCGGCCCTGTTCGGCGCGGGGCCCACGCCGCAGGCGATGGCGGCCCTGGCGGAAGCCGAGATCCTGGGCCACATCCGCCAATTGGGCTTGGCCCGCACCAAGGCGAAACATGTGAAGCGCCTGGCCGAGCTGCTGCTGGAGCGGCACGGCGGGGAGGTGCCCGCCAGCTTTGCGGCGCTTGAAGCGTTGCCTGGAGTGGGGCATAAGACCGCCAGCGTGGTGATGGCCCAGGCCTTCGGTGTGCCCGCATTCCCGGTGGATACCCACATCCATCGGCTGGCCCAACGCTGGGGCTTGAGCCATGGAGACAGCGTGGAGC
>JBKCTK010000169.1:0-7147 GCA_046319055.1 Synechococcaceae cyanobacterium | reverse complement strand
ATCTTGCATTGATTATTTGTCTTCTCTTGGCCGAAAAACTCATCAAGGGCTTGACACAAGTCCTAATTACTTGGTTACCCATGCGTCTGATTTCAGATCCAGCCAATGCCCTTCTCAGTATTAGAGGTGCAATGTTTGTTGCTGCAATATGGGCTGCAACAATACAGTTTAACGGATTTCTCGTGGCTGCTGAGTACAGAGAAATTATTGCCAAGAATCGTCAATAGGCAGCCTAACAATGCCATTCACCTGTGCCGCCACCTTGGGATATCCTCGATAGTCTAAGGAATCTGCGGCCAGGTGATGGCAAGCGTTGGTTTGACCGTGTTTTTACGCTTGTGTGGGGTGCGTAGAATCACTGCACGGCAAACCAACTTTCGCTCCAACCGACACCCTCCAAACGCTAACCGCCCGACGCTCGAAGAGCGGCGGTGCGGTTGAGCTCTATATTCGAAGGATCCCAGAAGCCTGTAAGTCACGCGATGGAACCAAGCCCTCTCCGTTCAGCTGCCAGGAATCAGTGGCTCAGGCCGTCTTGGATCTGATGCCAGATAGAAAGAAGACATTTTTAAAACAGAGTACACTGATCACAATGGATCATGCAACGCTACATTAAGCAAATGAAGCCACTTAGAATAATCCTTCTTCTCGCTTGTGTCACTTATTCCTTGACTGGTTGTGCTATGATTACCAATCTGCCTAAGACAGAAAGGATGCTTGCCAGATCCGGAAGTCTGCTAAGATCACTTTCAGGAAAAGCCGAAAGACTGGTCCCAAGGATAAATAGGACTACCGATGAGATTGTCAAGATGAACTCATCCGTACCCGATGAAGTCTCGCGTGCAAGAGCCGTTTCTCATCTTGAATCACATAAGTTCTATACCTCAATCGACAAGTTACCGATTACTAGAGGTATTCCGGTTGGCATTATCAGGATTAGAGCAAAGCAATTCATCGATGGCTTTGCTCAAGGCGCGTCGAATTCAGATTCCTATTTTATGAAACTCAGAAGAAAGCACCCTGAATTCGAAGACTGGTTTAATGCACCTCCTAGTAACCGAATCTTTCTAACCGGATCTGGCAAAAGTGAAGCCAAGATAAAAGTATTTTCCGTCGATGCAAGAAAAGAAGGACTAGTTACCTTCTTTTACAAGGATTGTAGGCCCCCTTGCACTGATGAGGAAGTCGGGGCAATGTTTGCATCGTCAGGACAAAGCGGGCTATGGTACGACTGGAATGCCATCGAAAGTATTTTTCTTGAGGCGGAAATAGATACAATACGCAAGTTGAAAGGCCTAGAGCGTGGCCACAAGCATTACATTGGCTTACTTAGTACTGAAGATATCCAGAGAGTTGAAGGCTCCCTCGGGGTCATCTCTAAAGCATATTCTGCTGCGAGAATAGCAGATGATCCTCGCATTGAGAGTAAACGAGTTGATGACAGTCCTGGCGCAGAAAGGTCTACGCAGGGCTCATTCGACAGAGGCAAGCCATAGTTCTGATGTTACTCTGAAGGCCAGAGTATCTTTAGGGATTGCATTCACCATCAAGCCCATGATTATGTAAAGCCTGAATAAGTGATTATTTCGGGGCTATGGTCTGATGGCTGTACCAAATGGAACCGACACTTCAAACAAGCCCTTCGAGTGGACTTGACGCCGCCAGCCCTCAGCTTCACCACCTCCAGCTCCCTGCCTGCCACTCAAGGGCAGCGTTGAGCCGACGGAGCATTCAATGAGCGAGCAAAGTGTTCTACATGTCCTCGCCGGAGAGGAAACCGTGCTTGTCAGACTGCTCAGGGCTTGCAATAATACCTGATACACAATAATGATCGGAGATGCCTGTGCTGCACTTCCCTCCCTCTGCAGGGCAAACAACTATCCTGAAGCAATAGGATGATCTATCTCTTGTTTCTGGATGAAAGCGGGCACGACCACCAAAAAATGCCCTACGAGGTCCGAGGAGGCATAGCGGTGCATGCATCGCAACTTTGGCCGTTCATCCAGGATATGCAGCGCCTTGAACTTGCGTCCTTCGGCACTGCCCTGCACCAGTTCAAGAAGGAATTGAAGGGGTGCAAGCTGCTGGATAAAGATCGGTTTAAATGGGCGAGCCAGGCGCAGCCGATGCCTGACGAGGAGCGACGTAAACACTGTCGGGGCTTCCTTACCAAAGGGCTGGAGAAGAAGACACCTACAAAACCTGAGTTCACGGCGTACGGACAGGGTTGCCTGGAGATGGCAACAGGCATGTTCGAACTGCTCAGGCAACATAATGCCCGCTTATTCGCGGCAGCTATTCCGCGGAAGGTTGCCAGACCTGTCACATTTGAGGCAGAAGAGTACCTTCGAAAAGATCAGGTATTTCTATTGGAGCGCTACTATTACTTTCTCGAGCAGGAGAAACAGCACGGGTTGCTTGTGATGGATGCAGTAGAGAAGAATGAAGACCGACGTTTTGTGCGACGCCTCGAGGCGTACTTCCGCAAAACACAAACTGGACGCTACAGGTCCTCATGGATTGTCCCCGCGCCACTTTTCGTCTCATCTGACATGACTTATCCTATCCAGGCAGCAGACCTGGCTATTTACTGTATCAATTGGGGATTTAGGCTTCCAACACGTGGGATGAATGCTCCTGTCAGAATAGAGATTGCCGAGAACTATGGCCAGTGGCTCGCGCAGCTTCAATTCCGCGGAGAGGGAAGCCGGGACGGCAGCATTTTTGACTCTTATGGGGTTGTCTTCGTGCCCGATCCGTATGCTGCGAGAGTGGGTTCAGAGAAGAGAGAGGAGGCAATGCCCTCGAAGCCACTCGAAAGCGGCACCTAAGCCGAGTCTCCATGATCATTGTAGGTTCTTGGTCGACAGAAGTCAAGGGGGCCTTATCTCGGGAGCAGCCCAACCCCAAGATTCAGCGGCCGGGAGCAGAAATTTCTCACTAATCGCACAAGCAACTGCCCGCTTCTGATCTGGGGCGTTCGATCGCCTCATGCGGGCCCGCGAAGTGGTGATGGCGCGGCGCCGGCAGGGAGGCGATGTCGCCCTCGTGGCCGCCGACCCGTTGGAGAGGCTGCTGGAGTTTCTTGAGGTGTCCGGCTGCTGTTCAGCGAGAGTCTGCGCCGATCGAATCTCGATCAAGCCCAAGAAGCGAAACTACTGCACTTGGAGCGGAATTCGGCTCTCTCGCAAGCGATGGGGGAGACGCTGCCCCCCCTGTGATCAAGATCACGGACGGCGTTGAGCTAAATCGCGGCAGCAGCGGCAACATCTGGCGAGTGTGGTGAGGCAGGGAGCCAGCTCTCTCCGCCTCCACCTGTCCGGCTGATTCCCATGGGATTGTTCTTCCTCGCGACGGTTGGCCATGACCTGTTCCTTGGCCATCCGAACGATTTGACGGACACCGTCTCCTACGCGGCCCCCAGCTCGACGCAAGCCGGCAAGGGCGTCAAGGTCAACCTCTTGCTGACAGGGCCGCAGCCAACCGTGGGCAGTGGCATGGATACGTTCTCAGACGGCAAAATCGGCTTTCAGCGCAGCGGCGCTGATCTCTTCTTGGTTGGCAATACCAGCGGCAGCATCGACTTCAGGGTGTTGCTTCAGCATGCAGCGAGGGATGGCCTCAGTGTCGCCAACATCGTGCTCTGAGGCTAGCGGTTGGCCAGACCTCGCCCACAAGCCCAGCGCGAACCCTTGGCTTCTTGGCACGGTCTTCGCTGGGGATGGCCGTGTCATCACGTCCTGGCGAGCACCCTGAGCCACGCCGCTAAGGCCAACCAACGCGCTTACGGGGCCCTACGGCGCGGAGCGTCGTCTGCCGTTGGCGCTGAGCTGCGCCATCAGCCATCGCTTCCCGGAGCGCACCCCATGACCCTCGTCGCGCCCACCGCCGACGCGTAGCCCCACCGGCCCCCGACGCGCTAATCCCAGATGCCCGACGCGCCCAGCGCCACCACCCCCAGCCGCTCCCGACTGCCCACCGGCTCCGAGCACCCCTGGCCCGATGCCGCCGCCGCCCAGGGCGACCTGCTGCTGCTGGAGGGGGAGGTGGCCCTGATCGGGGTGCTGCGCAACGGCGATGGCGAGATCCTGCGGCGGCGCACGCTGGATGGCTTCAGCGCCCCATGCCTGCTGCCGGCCCTGCCGGCCCTGCCTCCATCCCTGGCGCTGCGCTTCAAGGTGGTGCGGGCCGCCACCGTTCAGCCATTGCCCCCTGCGGGCGACTCCCTGCCGGCCGGCCAGGCCCCGCAGCTGACCGCGGACGCGCCGCCGGCGCCCGCGGGCGGTTCCGCCCCAGCCGACCAAGCCCCGGAGCAATCAGCAGGCTTGCCTCCGACTCCAGCGACCAACACCGCCCCAGCCGACCAGGCGCAGGAGCAGGCCATGGCCATCCCGCCACCATCAGGCGTCACCCCGCCGCTGCAGCCAACGGCTGAGCTGGGCGACGCCGAGGCGGCGGACCAACCCTTCCCCCGCGCCCGGCTGCCGGAGCCCGCCACCCTGCTGGCGCAGCTGCAACCCGCCCCGCCGCCGCCCCAAGCCGCGGGGTCCGCAGCCGATCCCTGCACCACCCTTGTGGGCTGGCTGGCGCAGCGACACGGCACCTGTGCGCTGCCGTTGGCCCATCCGCCTCTGGAGCCGCGCGAGCGGTTGCGGGCGCTGCTGGAGCGAGCCGAGCTGATCGCCCTGCCGTTGCGGCTGGAGGCCAAAGACCTGGGCCGCGACTGCGGCGACGTGATCCTGCTGGGCGAGGCCGGCCCGCTGCTGCTGCTCTCCGAACCAAGGGGCTACTGGCTAAGGGATCCGGCCGCCCCCCAACGGGCGCCGCGCCGGCTGCGGCGCACCGATCTGCCCCGCACCGGCGCCCCCTGGCCAGCCCTGGGCGTCTCCCCCAGCCTGCCGGCCGCGGTGGCGGACCCGGTCAGCCTGGCCCGCTTCAGCTATGGCCCCGCCAGCCAGCGGGCGTTGGTGTTGATCGGGGCGACCGGCCTGGGGTTGGCGATCGGCTTTGGGCTCGCCATCGGCCAGGAGGTGGGCGCCGCCCGCTGGATCATCGGCCTCGGGGGCGTGGGGGCGCTGCTGGGCCTGGGCCTGGCCCTGCTCAGCGATCCGCTCCGCCCTGCCCTGATCACCGCGCTGCTCAGCACCCTGCTGGGCCTGCTGGTTCCCACCTTCAACACCCTGCTCACCAACCAGGCCCTGCCCGACAAGGACGCGGGGCTGATGCTGCAACTGGCGGGGCTGCTGCTGGCCGCCGCCTTGGCCGATGTGGGCCTGCGCTGGAGCGAGTCCAGCTCGTTGCTCAGCGTGGAGCAAAAGGGAGCCCATCGCCTGCAACTGGCGTCCCTGGAGCGGCTATTGCGGCTGCCTCCGGCCTTTTTTCAGCGCTACCGGGCCGGCGAACTCGCCCTGCGCTTCGGGGCGATCAGCCAGGTGCAGCAGGAGCTCCAGGCGGTGCTGAGCGGCGGCGGCCTGCAGGCCTTGTTGAGCGGCGTGTTTCTGCTGTTCATGCTGCGCATCAGCGTCCAGCTGACGCTGCTGGCCCTGGTGCTGGCACTGGCGCTGGTGGCTCCGACGCTGTGGATCGGCCGCCGCAGCCTGCGGTTGGAGCGGCGGCGGGAGGAGCAGCTGGCGGAGGCGGGCAGCCGCAATCTCGAGTTAATCAACAGCGTCTCCAAGCTGCGCCTGGCGGGGGTGGAGGCCGCCGCGGCGGGGTACTGGTGGCAGCCCTACCGGGAGGCGATCCGCAGCGGCACCCGTGTGCAAGCCCGCTCCGCCGTGGCGGCCTTGCTGCACACGGTGTTGCCCAACCTCGGCATCCTGCTGCTGTTCATCGTCGTCACCCGCCTCGTGGCCGATGCCGCCCTGGCCCCCCAACAAGAGGTGCCGAATGTGGGTGAATTGCTGGGCTTTTTCTCCGCCTTCACCACCTTCATCGGCGCCGTGGTGAGCAGCGCCGGCCTGATGGTGCAAGCGTTTGAGCTGCCGGTGCTGCTGGAGCGGGCCCGGCCGCTGTTGAGCGCCACGCCGGAAACCGCCGATCCCAACCGGCTCGACCCGGGGCGACTGGGTGGGGCGGTGGAGCTGGCGGCGGTGCGCTTTCGCTATGCCGACAGCGGTCCGTGGGTGATCGATGCGCTTGATCTCCAGGTGCGGCCTGGAGAGTTTCTGGCGGTGGTGGGGCCATCGGGCAGCGGCAAATCCACGCTGGTGCGCCTGCTCCTAGGCCTCGAACAGCCCCAGGAGGGGGAGGTGCGCTTCGATGGGCGGCCGCTAGAGCGGCTGCGCATCGACCTGGTGCGGCGCCAAATCGGTGTGGTGCCCCAACACGCGGCCCTGCTGGCGGGCACCATCCAGGAGGTGATCGCCGGCGGGGCGCCGATCAGCCAGGAGCTGGCCTGGCGGGCGGCGGAGCAGGCGGCCATCGCCACCGACATCCAGGCGATGCCGATGGGTCTGCACACCGTGGTGTCCGAGGGGGGCGGCAACCTGTCTGGCGGCCAGCGGCAGCGGCTGGCCATCGCCCGGGCCCTGGCGCGGCGGCCCGCGTTGCTGCTGCTGGATGAGGCCACCAGCGCCCTCGACAACCGCAGCCAAGCGGAGGTGGGGCGCCATCTGCGCGCTCTCGGGCTCACCCGCATCGTGATCGCCCACCGCCTCAGCACCATCCGCCAGGCGGATCGCAGCGTGGTGCTGGAGGCGGGCCGAATCGTGCAGCAGGGCAGCTTCGAGCAGCTGCTGGCGGTTGAAGGGCCGTTTGCGGCGCTCATGGCGCGCCAGCGTAGCGCCCGCGACCGGGGTGCTGGTGAACGGGGAGGTACTGGCCCGGGCGGTGATTCGCCTGGCGGTGATTCGCCTGGTGGCGAGGCGCCAAGCCGAGATGCCCCTGGCTTCGATTCCCCCAGCCTGGGAGGTGCTGGCCGAGGAGCCGGGCAGCGCCCGGAGACCAGCGAACCATGATCGCGTTCCGCCCGGAGGCGCTGCAGGCCCAGGCCTCCCCCGAACAGCTCGACCAGCCCCTGCCGCTGCTGCGGCCCAGCCTTTGGGCCCTGCTGCTGGGGCTGCTGCTGTTCACGGGCGCGATCGTGGTGTGGTCGGTGCTGGGGCGGGTGCCGGTGCGCATCCAGGGCCGGGGGATGCTGCTGCAG
>JBKCTK010000168.1:0-3385 GCA_046319055.1 Synechococcaceae cyanobacterium | reverse complement strand
CCCCCCCCAAAGCGCCGGCGGCCGTCGTCGCGGCCGCCACCGCCGCGCAGAAGCAGCAGCCCCCGCGCGCCCGTGCGGGGTGGGGCTGGCGCCCGCGCCGGGGTGGCGCGGCGTTCCGGGCCGCCGCCACCACGGCGCGGCTCCGATGCCCGCGCCGCCGCGGCGCCGCCCCCGGAGCTGGACGGCGGCGCCGCCAGCCGCGGCAGGTGCTCCAACGGCAAGGCGCAGAGGGCGGCCAAGGCATCGCGCTGATGGCAGCGCCAGGGCTGGTCGCCCTCGCCATCCGGCAGGTAAAGCTCGGCGTTCCAGAGGCCCCCCGCGCCGCTGGAGCAGGGCCAGCGCAACCAGAGGCAAGGGGCCAGATCCATCCCCACCACCGCCTCCCGCGCCCCCGGTTGCAGGGCGCCCTGACGGCTGCCGGAACAGGTGAGCAAGCGCAGGTCATCCCCCTGGCGGCGCTGGGATCCCGGCAGCCGCTCCAGCAGCCGGCCCGACTGCTCCAGCTCGCCCACCCAGAGCAAACGGCCCAGGCCCCGGCCGTCTACGACGAGGCTGAGGGGCAGGGCCAGCTCCTGGCTTTCCGCCGCCAAGCGCTGCAGGGTCAGCAGGTCAGCGACGGCATCGGCCGGATGGCGCCGTTGGCTGAGCCGCTCCAGCCGCCGCCGTTGGGCCGGCCGCAAGCCCGCGGTGCGGCCATCGAGCACCGCCTGTCTCAAGGGCGGCGCAGCATCAGGCAGGGCAGCCCCGCGGCCTGGGCCCCGGCGCGATCTTCGGGGCTGTCGCCCACGTGCCACACCTGGGAGGCCGTCAGGCCCAGCCCCGCCAAGGCCTGTTGAAACGGCACGGGTGAGGGCTTGGCGGCGCCGGCGCGGCTCGACACCACCACCAGCTCGATCAGCTCCGCCAGGCCAAGGCCCCGCAGCAATCCCTCCAGGCGGCTGTCGAAGTTGCTCACCACCGCCAGCCGCAGGCCAGCCTGCCGCCAGCGCCGCAGCGGTTCGCGCACATCCGGGTACACGCTCCAGAGGGCGGGATCGGCGAACCGCTCGAATAGTTGGTGATGCAGCGCCTGCGGGGCCGGGCCGGCGCCGCAGGCGATCAACACCGCATCGATCCGCTCGCCCCACCAGCGGCGCTCAGCCGCCTCCAGGTCGGTGCCGCTCAGGCCGGGAAAGGCCAGGGGGGGCGCGGCTCGATAAACCGCCGGGAAGGCGGCATCGATGCCCGCCGCTGAAACCAGCAGGCCATGGGCGGCGGCGGCGGCGGCGTAGGTGCTACCCACGGAGGACCTCAGGCCGATCAGGGTGCCCATGGCATCGAGCAGCAGCCCAGCGGGCCGCGGCCAGGCGGAGGCGGAAGGGGCGGTGGGGAATGGCGGGACTGCCATCAGGGCAGGGATTCGGCGGCCCAGGCCGCGGCGGCGCGCAGCTGCTGGCTGAAGCCGGGTAGGCGGGTGAGGTAGGCGAGGCGCCGCAGCTGGAAGGCGGCTGGCCCCGCCAAGGTGAGGCCGACGGCGGTGAGGCAGGCTTCGCCGCGGCCCAGGCTGAGCATCTCGCCCAGGTTGCGCCACTGAAAGGGCTGCAGCGGTTCGCCGGCGAGGGAGCGGCGCAGGTTGGCCGCCAGCACGGGGGCCTGCTGGAAGGCCACCTGGGCGGTGGCGGGCAGGGCCGTCCCAGCCTGTCCAGCCCCTGCCGCGGATCCCGGCTCGGCCCCAGTCTGCGCACCAGTCTCTGCCCCGGTCTCCGGTCTGGACGCCGCCTGGCTGGGGCCGTTCGCCTCGGGGTGGGCAACGGGATGGGCCAGGTCGCCGGCCACGAAGATGCGGGGCTGGCCCCGCAGCTGCAGGCTGGGCTCGCAGAGCAGCCGCCCCCGGCCATCTCGGGGCGGTGGCGGTGAGATCGGTGGCGGCGCGAAGCGCAGGCCGGCGGTCCAGACCACGGCGTTCACCGGCAGCTCTTCGTCGCGGGTTGGGGTTGCAGCGCTGGCGGGGGCGTCCTGGGGGCGCAGGCTCAGGCCATCGGCCCGCACCGCTGTGACCCGGGTGCGGCAGCGCAGCCGCACGTCGCGACGCCGCAGCGCTAGCAGCGCCTGCTCCCGGTTGAAGGCGGGGGAGCCGGGCAGGGGCTGGGGCCCTTGCTCGATCAGATCGATCAGCGTGGTGCCGCCGCTGAGGTCGGCCAGCTTGCAGGCCAGCTCCACCCCGGTGGGGCCCGCTCCCACCACGGCCAGGCGCCGCGGGCTGCCGCTGGGTCCAGGGTTGGGACGCTCCAGCAGCCCCTGCAGCCGAGCCACGTCGTCGAGGCTGCGGAAGCCGAGGCTGTGCTGCTCCGCTCCCGGGATGCCGAAGTGGTCGCTGTCGCCGCCGCAGGCGATCACCAACCGGTCATAGGCGAACCATTGGCCGCTGCTGGTCTGCACGCGGCTGGCCTCAGCATCGATTCGCTCCGCCCGTTCCGCCAGCCAGGCGATGCCGTGACCGGCGAGCAGGGCGTCGTAGCGGGGAGCCACCTGCCAGAGGGGCAATTCGCCGCTGAGCAGCTCGTAGAGCAGCGGCAGGAACAGGAACCGCTCCCGCGGTTCGATCAGCAGGATGGAGGGGGGAGCGGGTTGGGCCGCCAGGGCCAAGGCGGCGTAAAGCCCCGCGAACCCCGCTCCGATGATCAGCACCCGCGGACGGGGGTGGTGCTGCGCTGCCGCTGCGGTTGCCTCTGCCATGGGGAAACGCTAGTCGGGTCTCTGGTTCAAAGAGGGCACAACCGCTGCAGGCCCAGCGGCGAGCGCGATGGCCTGGGCCGCGTTCAGCACCTGAGCCCAACCGTCGCGTCCTGGCCCGGCCGAGGGCGCGAACCGCTGGCCCAACACCGCGCGATCCCCCCAAGCCGGAGCCATTTCGAGGCACGGCCGATCTGGCGCCTGGGCGGGCCCGCAGCGGCCCGGCGCGTCGACACCGTTAAATGGATAGATCAGGAAATGGGTCGAGCTTTGTGGACGGACCCGTGGTGCCGATGAACCCCGCCACCGTGGCCATGCCCCCAACCGCGATCCACAGCGAAATCGTCAACGGGGTCGGAGTGACGACAGCGGCTCCAGCGTCAGCCGTGGTTCCTCTCCCCCCGACGCAGCAGGCGGCTGATCCGCTGGCCGCTTACCCCTTGAGCCTGGATGGCCTTGCGCTCGATCTGGAGGAGGCCCGCCAGCAGCTGGGTCCCCTGGGCGCTGAGGAGCGGTTGCGCTGGTCGTGGGAGCGGTTTGGTGGTGGGCTGGCGCTCACGACCAGCTTTGGGATCCAGTCCGCGGTGTTGCTGCACATGGTCAGCCAGCTCGACACCGCCCTGGGCAGCCCCGGCATCCCGGTGATCTGGGTCGACACCGGCTACCTGCCCGC
>JBKCTK010000167.1:0-1687 GCA_046319055.1 Synechococcaceae cyanobacterium | reverse complement strand
CCGTAGCGCTGCTCCATCGTGTCGGGGTAGTTGGCGGCGTCGCGCTGCAGCTGGGCCAGCAAGGATGTGAGCTTGTAGTTCTGCTCGAACACCGGCTCATTGGGCATCAGATCGGTGTCTTCCGCATAGAGCAGGAACACCAGCCGCAGCATCACGGTGATCAGGCCGCCGTAGAGCTTTTGCGGATCGTTTTCGGCCAGATCGCTCAAGCGGATGTCGCCCGGCAGCAGGGCGCCCTGGGCGGCCGTGAGCTGGTCGGCCCGCTGGAAGCCGCGCAGCAGCTGCCACAGCCCCGCCAGCACCTGTTCAGCCAGCTCTTCGCTCACCACCGCCTGGTAGTTGCGGCTTGCCTCGATCACATCCACCAGCCGCAATCCCGCGCTGGCATCGAGCACCGCCTCGCGCCCCAGCAATAACCGCAGCCCCGCCAACATCGCCCGGCCGCTCACCTCGGCCAGCTCCGCCAGCTGGAAGGTGAGATGGCCCGAGCTCTCGCCCTTGGGCGCCACCACCAGCCGCAGCTGGGAGCCGTTGAACAACAGCCCCAGCTGCACCTCGGTTTCGCGCAGCAGCCGCTCGAAGCGCTCCTGGGGGGAGGCCCGCCAGCCCTGGTCGCCGCTCACCTGGCGGCGGTCGAGGTCCAGGGGTTCACCTGGGGGGATCAGGCCCTGCTCGGGCTGCGGCAGCTCCTGGATCAGCAGTTGCGGTTTGCCGTCCTCCCCGAAGCCGCGCACCACGGCGGTGGGTTGGAGGGTTTCGCCCAGCTCCGGCAGCTCCCGGGTCCAGACCTCCAGGCTGGCGGCGTCCCGCTGCAGGGCCTCAGCATCCCAGCTGAGCTGCTCCACCAGAAGATCCTCCAGCCGGCGAAACCCGCGGGGCTGGTCCTCGTCGTCGTCTTCCGCGTCGACGCCCAGGGGTTGCAACGCCTCGCGGAACAGCTCCTGCCGCTCCAGCAGCTCCCGACCGCCTTGCTCCAGCACCCAGCCCGCCTCCCCCATCGCCGCCGGCGCCACCACCAGGCCGCGGGGCTGCAGGTAGCCCAGCCACTCCTTATGGGCCTGGAGCTCGGGGTCGGTCTTGGGCGGGCGGCGGGGCATGGTGATTGGCGGGCTGGGCTGGAATCCCCAGGGTGGCTAGCGTCCGACCACTGTCTGCAGATCAGCATGCCGGCCCGGCTCCGAGGGTGGGAACCACCAGGACGCGGGCCAGCGTCTGGACCCCCACATTTTGGCGTCCGCTTCCCCAAGCTCAGCCCCGGTGAGCCTCTGGATGAGCCCCTTGCATTCGAGCTATTTGAACGGCTGGGCGAGAACCCCAGCGGCCCTCTGCTCCTGATCAACTGGGCGATGGTGGGCCTGAACTAGAATGGAGCGAATCGAGCGAGGTCTGAACCATGTGGCCTCTGAGTGCTCACCAAACTCGCTTGCCTCCAAGATGCCCTGATGGCTCCCATCCCGCGTCTTAAAAAACTATCCGTAGCGGATCTTGATGGCCTGCTTGCGGAGCTGAAGCAACAGGGCAGCACGGAACTCATTTTGCTGGGGCCTGGTGTTCGGGTTGCCACCAACCCCAAGCAGTGGCCCGACGACTTGGGGCAAGCCTCTGTGGTGTACCAGCTAAAGGAGGCCGTACCTGAGCTGGCCCAGCGCCTGGCAGCCCTCACCCAGCTCACCTCTCTCAACCTGGG
>JBKCTK010000166.1:0-7760 GCA_046319055.1 Synechococcaceae cyanobacterium | reverse complement strand
GGCAAGGGGGTGAGCTCCCGCCGCAGGGCGATCCCCTGGCGCCACGGTGGAGAACACCCTGTTCGAGGACTCCGAGCAGGCGAACACCTTCAAGGCGTTCGAGCCCACCCAGGAAGAGGAGACCTATTCGATGGTCACCGCCAACCGCTTCTGGAGCCAGATCTGCGGGATCGCCGTCTCCAACCAGCGCTGGCTGCACTTCTTCATGCTGTTTGTGCCGGTGATGGGTCTGTGGACCAGCAGCATCGGCATCATCGGCCTGGCCCTCAACCTGCGGGCCTACGACTTCGTGAGCCAGGAGATCCGGGCGGCGGAGGATCCCGAATTCGAGACCTTCTACACCAAGAACATCCTGCTCAACGAAGGCCTGCGCGCCTGGATGGCTCCGGCCGACCAACCGCACGAAAACTTCGTCTTCCCTGAAGAGGTTTTGCCCCGCGGCAACGCTCTTTGATCAACCCGTTAGTGCACCTCGGGGGGCCTTCCAAGGCCCCTTTTTTTGTGGGCACTTGACCGGTGTGAACGACGGCCAGGATGTGACTGTCCTCTCAGGCGAGTGGCCCCCATCCAAGACAGCTCACGGACCAACCGTCTTCCGTTTCCAGCAGGCAAATCCAGACTTGATGCGGCCGATCACTTCACAATGTTCCGCCTCACGCTTGGGGCAAAACCGAGGAGTTCTTGAAGCCAAGCAATTTGGAGCACCCCCCTCAGCGATGCAGCCTCGCGGGTCATCAAGGATCCGAAATGTCCCGTGGATGCCCCCAGCCCCTCGACCCGAGAAGGCTGTTACCCGAGAAGGTTGTTGTTCGCAGCTTCAGCCCAGGTCACTGTTTCTCCAGCCTGGGGCAAATCCTGCGCCACTCAGCCTGGATGGGGTGGATTCGGTGGCAAGAGAAGTTGCCCACCAGTCACGTTGACGTGACCGTTCACCGCCACCACGAACAATTGCCGTGGCGCCTCAAGCGTGGATCGCTGCTTGGTTGCTCGGTTGGCGGGCCATAGCTGGGTACGCGACACCGTCCTAAGGCCTTGGGTCGGCGTTTCGGTGGCTGCAACGTCGTGGGGAGCAGATAGCGCTTCCAAGTGCAGTCCGTTTAGAGGGAGACCCGCCGGGATGGTGCCGCAAGCCTCAGTGTTGGAGGAATCAGGGCGTTGGAGCAACGCCGACAAGTTCCGGCGGGGCTGGGGCTTGATCCACCGCCGTGCCACCAACACCGCTGCTGTTGGTGTTCGCCAAGTTGCGCTGATAGGTGGCCAATTGGCTTTCGATCTGGAGGCGCACCAGATCCCGATATTCCAGAAAGTGCTCGTTGTGCGCGCAAACCGCCAGATACTGCTCAGCAACCGCCGGATTGGCGATCAGCATATGAATCAGGTGGTGCCAGAAGGCCCAGCGGGTGGAGCGCAGCACCCCCTGGCGCCAACAGACGATCAACAGGGCCCGCACCACCACCCACTCGGGCCATTGGAAGCTGGATTTAACCCGTGGCGCCCCCAGCTTGAGGAAGTAGCGATACACCCGATCCAGATAGGTCTGCGGTGCGTAGAGATAGCTGAAGGCGTCCACGTACTCGCGGGCGATATCTTCCACCGGGCGGGTGGGCACGAAGTTCATCAGCGTAGTCTGATTGATATTGCCGCCATCGGCAATCAAACGGCCCTCGCGCTCAAGGCGGTGCCACAGGGCTGTGTGGGGCAGCGCCTGCAGCATGGCAAAGGTGGTGGTGGGGATTCCGGTGGTCTCCGCAAAGTCGACAATCCGCTGACCGGCTCCGGGTTTTTCGCCATCGAAGCCGATGATGAAGCCGGCGATCACCCGCAGTCCGGCGCGGGTGACCTTGTCGATTGAATCGTGCAGAGGTGAGCGGGTGTTCTGGTGCTTCATCGTCAGCGCCAGGCTGTCGGTGTCGGGGGTTTCGATGCCCATGAACACCGCCGCGAAGTTGCAGGACAACATCAGGTCGAGGAGCTCATCGTCCTCGGCCAAATCCAGCGAGGCTTCAGTATCGAAGCGGAAGGGATAGCCGTGCTGCTGCTGCCAAGCGGCCAACTCGCGCAGCAACATCTTCACATTGCGCTTATTGCCAATGAAGTTATCGTCAACCATGAATACACCGCCGCGCCAGCCGAGCTGGTAGAGCCTCTCCAGTTCGGCGACCAGCTGAGCAGGAGACTTCGTTCTTGGCTTGCGGCCATAGAGGACAATGATGTCGCAAAACTCACACTGAAATGGGCAGCCGCGCGAAAACTGCACCGACATGGAGTCGTAGGCGCTGCGCTCCAGCAGGTCGAAGCGAGGAATCGGCGTCAGCGTGACATCCGGTTTGACGCCGTTGGCGCTGTAGCGACCACGCTTGGCTCCCTGACGCAAATCTTCAACAAACATCGGCAGGGTGATTTCCCCTTCATCCAGAATCAGAAACTCAACATCGGCCGCCTCAAGCTCTTCGGGCGTGGAGCTCGGGTAGGGACCACCCACGGCGACCGGTTTGCCCTGCTGGTGCGCTAGGGCGATCTGATGCATCATGTCGTCCTTTTGAACGATCATCGCCGAAATGATCACGAGATCGGCCCAGCGCCACTCAGCCTCCTCGACAGGTCGAATATTGGTGTCGACCAATTTGTAGTTCCATTCCTGAGGCAGAATGGCGGCTACGGTGATGAGTCCAAGCGGCGGCAACAGCACCTTGCGGTTGACCAGCTCAAGAATCTTTTCGTAAGACCAGAAGGTTTTCGGAAAACGGGGGTAGACCAGCAAGATGTTCACGTCGCTGGTCTCCCGGCTTTTGATCTGAATGTTAGCTGGAATGGGCCCGTTCGGTGTCTGGGACGGCGGGGCGGGATGGGGGGCCAGGGTGTGAGGTGCGCGATCCGGCGGGCGGCCTCGGTGCCGCCGTGATCATTGGGCTCGCGCCCAAGCCTGGATCGGCCTAGGGTTCACAGGTTCCGTCAGCAGTGTCGTGGCAAGAACCTCGGGTTCCCGCCGCAGGCGACACCGGCTGGCACGATCCTTCGGAGGAGGTGTCCATGCAACCCAGTTCCATGATTCAGGGTCCGACGACCGCGGAGAACGCCGGCTGATCCGGCTGTGATCCTTCGGTTCCGCGTTCCATGCGGACCCGGCGAGAGCCCCCACTCCGGCGCTTGGCGCCAGGGTGGGGGCATCGTTTTTGGGGCCCTTCAGACGTTCTGCCCTGGCGCCACCGGTGGCTTCTGGGCTGCGTTGTTGCCGCGGCCCAGCCACAGCCCCGTCCCGCCGGCCAACAGCACCACCACCAGGCTCAGCGCCGTCCAGGCGCCCAGCCCCCAGCTCACCACCGCCAGCGGTGCCCCCACGGTGATCACCCCACCCGCCAGCAGCGGCTGAATCAGCAGCTGCTTGATCGAAAAGGGGGTCAGGGCATCGCCCCGATCCTCCGGGTCGGCCATGTTCAGCAGCAGCAGGCCGCTGGCCGCCACCCCGGTGGCCTGACCGAATTCGATGATGCCGCGGCTGAACCAAGGCGGCGGCAGCAGTCGCGGCGCCAGCAGCAGCAGGATTGCCAGGTTCCAGGCCAGCCCCGCCGTGGAGAGCACCAGCAGCGGCAGCCAGTCGTGGGCCAGCAATGACAAATCCAAGCAGGCGGTGGCCGCGGCAATCAGCAGATCCGCTGACACGCTGCCCACCCGGTTTTGGATCGGGCCGCTGACCAGCTGATCCGCTCCGCAGCGCTCCACCAGCCAACGCATCAGCAGCGAACCCACCAGCGCCAGCGGAAACACCGGCAGCGTCTCCACCACCAGGGCCAGGCCGCCCCCCCGCGGCAGGGCCACAGCGCGCAACAGCTGCAGCAGCAGCCAGCCGATCGCCACCGCCAGGCCCGTCAGAGCGAGGTTGACGGCCCAGCGTTGGGGGCTGGTTCCAGCTGCCGCGAGCATCGCCCCCCACGGCGGAACCCCGCCTGCTTCGGGGGTGTCAGGGGAGGTGGCCTGGCTGCCCGGTGCTGTGGCGCCGGGGGTGGTGGCTGGCTCCGTCGCGCCATCGGCTGGCTCTGCCAGCCCGCCGGAATCAAGGCTGGCGCCAGGGGGAGCCAGGCGGGCGTCGGAGAGATCGCGGTGGGCGTCGACGGGATCGTGGCGCGGGCTCGCGGCGGTTCCCTCAGGCTTGCGAGCCGTTGCGCCGCTGGCCGGGCCGCTCCCAGCCAGCGGCAGCGCCGCCAGCCAGCCGAGGCGCCGGGCCACCACCACCACCAGCCCGCCCACCACGGTGGAGGCCAGCAGCCCCACGGTGGAGAGCGCCAGGCCCAGCGCCGTGGCGCCGCTCACCCCGAGACGCTCGTAAGTGGGGCCCATGGCGGCCGCCGAGCCATGGCCCCCTTCGAACGACACCTCGATTAGACAGGCCATCACCGGCGCCACCCCCAGCACGGGCCGCAGCAGCAGCAGCACCGCCAGTCCCGCTACCAGGAACTGGCCAAAGGCCAGGGTGAGCGACAGGAGCAGCTGGGCCCCCAGCGGCCGCCAGAGCCCCGCGGGGCGAGGCAGGGGCTTGCTTAGTAGCAGGGTGGCAAAGACCAGGGTGAGCAGCGGCAGCGGCAGGGCATCCCAGCAGCGGATCACCGCCTCCGGCAGCAGCGGCAGCGGCCCATCGGGGGCGAGCAGCAGACCCAGGCCGCCGGCGATCAAGGCCTCAGGAATGCCCCATTGGTGCAGCACCAGTCCTCGACCGATGAGGCTGCCCAGCGTCAACAGCGCCGTTAGCAGGGCCGCCGCCAGCAGCCAGGTGGCGAGCGTGAGCAGCCAGCCGCCGGGGGGCAGCGCCCCGACCAGCCACGGCGACAGTCCTGACAACGCCGCGCTCACAGGCCCAACTGGCGGCGGAAGAAGGCTTCCGTTGCCTCCAGCACCCGCAGCTGCACGGCCTGATCGCGGAAGCCGTGTCCCTCCCCTGGGAACAGATGCAGCTCCACCGGCACCCCGCACTCCCGCAGGGCCAATGCCAGCGCTTCGCTCTGGTGGGGCGGCACCACCGAATCCTCTTGGCCGTGGAACAAGATCACCGGAGCGGTGATGCGCTGGGGATGCCGCAGCGGCGAACGCTGTTCGTAGAGGTCACGGGCCTGGGGCCAGGGTCCCAGCAAGGTGTCGAAGTAACGGGCCTCGAAGCGATGCTCGCCCGCGTCGCTGGCCAGCGCCGTTAGATCCGTCACCGGATAGCGGCAGCAGCCGGCCTTGAGGGTTCCATCCCGGGCCAGGGCCTCCAGCACCGTGAAGCCCGCGGCGCTGCCGCCCTCCATCGCCACCCGCTCCGGATCGGCCCGCCCCGCCTCCACCAGGGCATGGACGGCGGCCAGGCAGTCGTCCACATCCACCACGCCCCAGCCGCCATCGAGCCGTTCCCGGTAGGCGCGGCCGAAGCCGGTGGAGCCGCCGTAGTTCACCTCCACCACCCCCCAGCCCCGGCTGGTCCAGTACTGCAGCGCCGGACTCAGGCCGGTGCGGGCCATGGCGGTGGGGCCGCTGTGGCCCCTCACCAGCAGCGGTGCCGGCCCTGGGGCTGACCCCTGGGGTGGGTAGTACCCGGCGTGGGTGGGTCGCCCCGCGTGCCCGGGGAACCAGAGGGCTTCCGGCCGGCTCAGGGCCGTGGGCGCGAGGGGCGCCGCCGCCGCGGGCTGGTGGCGCCAGCGGCCGCTGGCCCGCTCCACCTCCAGCAGGCCGGAGGGGCAATCCGGCCCGGAGGCCACCGCCACCAGCCGCCCGGGAGCGGCCGCCAGAAAGGCCAGGTCATCGCAGGGGGTGGCGATGGGATCCCAGCGGCAGGCGGGCCTGGCGCCGTTGAGCCGCTCCGCGTCGCTGGCGGCGGGCCGCTCCTCGGCGCTAGCGGCGGGCCGCAACCGCCCGAGCTGCCAGCGCCCTTCCAGGCAGGCCGCCGCCACCAGCTGCTGGCCGTCCCAGGCGGTGGTGCGCATGCCGTAGACCCACTGGGGCATGGCGAATTCCGCCCGCATCGGCAGCAGCGGCTGCCAGCTCGCCGCCGACTCCGGCCCGAGGGCGTTGGCCCCGGCCAGCCGCTCCAGGTTCCACCAGCCGCCCCGGTCGTTGGCCACCACCAGGTCGGGGCCGGCCCAGAGCGGCTGAAACACCGAGATTCCCTGTTCCGCTGAGGCATCGGAGCCCGCCACCACCCGTGCCGCCTCCAGCCGGCCATCCGCCGCCACGGAGGCCAGCCAGAGCTGGCTGCGCTCCCAGGGCATGTGGGGCTGCTGCCACTCCACCCAGGCCAGGGCCAGGCCATCGGGGCTGAGCACGGCGTAGCCGCAGAAGTCCGCCGGCTCCCGCAGGATCTGGGGCTCACCGCCGGTCAGGGGCACCGCCACCAGCCGGTCGCGGCCCCCCTGTTCCATCACGCCGATCCAGCGCTGGCGCCAGGGGTCGACCAGGCCATCGGCAAACGCCCGGGGGCTCGCTGGGTCGGCGGGCGGCGTGAGCCGGCGGGCCTGGGGCAACGGCGCGGGCCCGGCCTCCGGCAGGGGCAGCGTCCAAAGGCAACGGTCGCGATCGTCGACGATCACCACCTGATCCGATCCGATCGCGTACACGCCGCCGCCATAGGCATGGACGCGGGAGCGCAGGTTGGTGGGGGCGGGGCTGAGCTCCTGGGCTGGGGCGTCCGGGTCGTGGGCTGGGCGCCGCAGCAGGGTGGTGCGCCCCTGCTCGGCCGGTCGCTGCTCCAACCAATAGAGCCAGCCCGCGGCGAGCTGGGGCTCCTTGAACACCACCGCCCCGGCCAGGGCCTGGGCGGCCGACAGGGGACCGGAGCTGTGCGCTGGAGAGGCCGCCGCTGGGCCGTTGTCCGCCGCCGTGGCCACAGCAAAACAGGGGTTGGTTTCTCCTAGGATGGCTCCCAGGAGTTTTCCGTTCACTTGGCCCGCAGTTTCGCCCAAATGGCCCGCGCGGCTGAGAAGTCCGTCAATGGCCTGCTGATCGACAAGTCGAGCGACCAATCGGCGCCGCTCGACATTCACCGCTTGGGCTCCCGCGACCTGCGCCAGAGCGCGCGCCGCATCAGCAAGGTGGATGAATCCGTGCGGGACCTGGCCCGCGACATGCTGCGCAGCATGTATGCCGCCCGGGGCATCGGTCTGGCGGCCCCGCAAGTGGGGGTCCAGCGCCAACTGCTGGTGATCGACCTCGATTTGGAGGAGGCGGCAACGCCGCCGCTGGTGCTGATCAATCCGGAGATCACTGCCGCTGGAGCTTCCCTCAACACCTATGAGGAAGGTTGCCTCAGCATTCCCGGTGTCTACCTCAATGTGGTGCGTCCTTCGGTGGTGGAGGTGAGCTTCCGCGACGACATGGGGCGTCCCCGGCGCCTCAAGGCCGATGGCCTGCTGGCCCGCTGCATCCAGCATGAACTCGATCACCTCAATGGCGTCTTGTTCGTCGATCGGGTTAGCGATGAGCTGAGCCTGGTCGATAGCCTGCGGGAGCACGGCTTCCAGCGCGATCACGTCCAGCCGATTCCCTAAGCCATGCCGATGAAACCTCTGTCGGGGCTTTTCCTCGCCCTGGCCTGCGTCCTCGGGATCGCCGCCACCGGGTCCGTGTTTGAGCTCTCCTACGGCGATCCCGATCTCGGCGTCACCACCACCGGCTGGATCCTCGGCCTCAGCTAGCCGGGCACGGTCGTCGCCCTGCTCGTGGCGAACCGCATCAACCGCCCCGCCTGAGGGCGCGGCGGCCTTCGTCGCGATGCGGCCGCCCCATGCCAACCGGAG
>JBKCTK010000165.1:0-7087 GCA_046319055.1 Synechococcaceae cyanobacterium | reverse complement strand
TTGTCCAGCAAGGTGTCGAAATGGGCCATGGCCCGATCCACGCTGAAGCCGTTCTGCCGGGCCAACGCGAGGCGCTGCAGGCAGGTGCCCTTCTCCTGGAGGGCCTTGAGATTGGTGGGGTCGATGGCGAGGCCGCGGTCGAGTTGCTCGATCGCAAAGCGAAATTCCTCGGCTTTGCGCAGGGCCATGCCGGCCTGGATCCAGGCCCTGGCCCGGAAGGCCGCCACCGGCGCCTCATCGGCCAGCACCAGCACATCGCCGATGCGGCCAGCCTTGCTGGCCAGATCAATCCGTTGCGCCCAGTTATCGTATTTGTCCCAAAACTCGCGCACATCGCCGATGCGCAATCTTTCCCAGTCGGGCTCCTGCAACTGCGGCAGCAAGGCGTAGACCGGACTGATGCGGCGACCTGCCCAGCTCTCCATCGTGCTGGTGATCAGGCTGGCCAAGCTGTCGCGGTCCTGGTTCAGCGTGGCGGGATCGGGCCCGCCAGCGCTGAGGCTGTAGCGGAACTTGCGGTCGGGAGCCAGATCAAACGCCGTTGGAACCTGCCCACCACTGATCAGCACCACGCCGCGGCTGCGCAATGCATGGCGCACCCCCAGCTCGTACCACACGTTGGGGTTGTCGATCGTCAGGTCGGCCAGCACCAGATCGGCCAGCAGCAATTCCTGGAACATGTCAGCGCGGATGTCGCCGGCCCGCTGTTCCTCGTCGGCCCGAAAGGGCTCCAGCCCGGCCTGCACCAGCGCTGGCTGAATCAGTTGCTCATAGATGCGGTTGAAGTTGATTAGCGCACCATCGCGGCCCGGCTTCTCGCCAAAGGGCATCACCACGAAGGCATGGGGTAAGCAGTAGGAGGCTGGAGGCGGCATGGGTGGTTGCCCGACCTGTCTAGTAAAGGGCAACCACCTCAGTCCGCAAGCCAGTGCGATTGCTTTTGTAATCCATGATTGCCTCCGGGAAGTCGCGTCATGAATTGAATGCTTGGTGAAGATTGCCTCATGTTGATCGGCAGACCGGAATTCTTCTCCTCCTTGTCTCGTTGGCGACCTCGTAGAACATTAAGTTGACATCCTGTGGAAGAGATCAAGATCAAATCGATCGTGTGCGAGAAGCAGATTGTCTATGCCCGTCCACCGGTCGATTGGCCATCTACAAACCCGAGTATAAATTGAGTCGCGTGCCTGGCACTACCTAGCAACAATTCTTTCCGCCGCCGCGTCACCGCTTCCAACCCTCGCTATGACGGAGATACCCGCCACGCTTCGCCATGGTTCAAGCCTCCCTTACCGCCGCGCCAGCAGCGATGCGCGAAACACTGCTGCTGCAGGGCCGCAGCAGTGTGCTGCAGCCGGAGCGTGACCGGCAACGGGCCCTGGAGGGTGAGAGTGTGGCCATGGCTTCGGCCCCTGTGGGTACCAGAACCTCGGTGCAGATTTGCCGCACCGCCACGGAGCTGAGGCGCAGCTTGGAGGGGGAATTCGGGTTGTCGGCCAGCCTGGGGCCCCTGCCCTTGATCGGGCTGCGCCGCACGTTTCAGGAGTCGCTGCACACCACCAGCTTCAGCCTTTCGTTGGTGCTGCGGGCCCGGCGCGTGCTGGAGGGCCTGGAGGTGCAGGAACCGCGGCTGCGCGCCGATCTGGTGCTGCCCCAAACACCTGAACAGCTGGATAAGTTCGTGGCGCTGCATGGCGACAGCTGGGTGCGCGGCGTGCTGCGCGGTGCTGAGGTGCAAGGGGTGTTCACGCTCTACGCCCAGTCGCAGCAGGAGGCGGAATCCCTCGCCCAGAGCCTGCAGGCGATCTTGCCGGTGCAAGGCGTTTCACTCACGCCCCAATTCAGCCAGAAGCTCAGCCAGCTCAGCAGCAGCTCTGGCGTGAACGTCAACCTCAACTTCCAGGTGTTGGGGGTGCGCCAACCTCCTCTCAGCACGCCGGAGCAGCTGTTGGCGTTCATCAGTGGCTTTGGTTCTCTGCCGATCGACCAGCCGGTGCCTCTGGCGTTGGATTGTCGCGGCTATGAGGAGATCGCGGAGCTGCTGCCGCTGTTCGACCCCGTAGTGCGCAACCGGTTGTTGTTCCTTGGCGATCCGGCCCGGCCCTCCGCCGCCGGCCTGCTGCAACGCCAGCTGTGCTTGCGGGAGATCGCCAACCAGTGCCGCTGGGTGGAGGACACCTACAAGCTCTACGGCCAGACGCCCGACCCCTCGTTGCGGACCAATGCGGATCGCGTTCGGGCCGATCTGGCCACGATCGAGAGCCTCACCGTCGCCTTCACCAAATCCGCCTCCACGCCGCTGAACGATCCCGATCTCTCCGCCTTGAGCCTCGGCAGTCCGCGCCTGGCCCCTCGGCTGCTGGATGGCGAACGTCTCGGCGGTGATGGGGGCCAGCCGTTCGAATTCACCGATCGCTTCAAGGCGATTGCCCGGCGGCGCCGCCTCGCTGGTGTGGCCCTGAACGCCGGCAAGCTGATCGATCAGATCCGCTTGACCTATGTGCAGGAACCGGATGCCCTCAGCGCCACCTCCCTGCCTCGCCAGTGGACGGAAGCCCACGGCGGCACCGGCGGCGATGATCGCGGCCGCCTGGAGCTCGACCTCGCCAACCATGAGCAGATCCTCACCCTGAAGGCCAACACCGGCACCGGTGTGGACCAACTCGAATTCATCAGCAGCGGCGGGCGACGGCTCAGCGGCGGCAGGCCCTCCAACGGCGGCCGAGCCAGCTCCTGGACGCCCGGGCCCCAGCAGGTGCTGCTCGGCTTCCAGGGTCGCGCCAAGACCTGGCTGGATGCCCTGCAGCCGGTGATCGCTGATTTCAGCGGTGCCCTGCACTGGGAACCGCTGCGGCTGGAGGGCAACGGGTCGACGCCGGAATAGGGGGGCTCGCAGGGCTGCCTGAAAGTTGCTCTACTGAGTTCGCAAGGCTCAGGTTCTGCTGCGTTCCGGGATGATCCAGCAGGACCTGACGAGAGTCCTGGCAGTCCCGCGGCCGTGAGACCAGATGGATCGAAGGCGATGGACCTGGGTGGGCCGGCCCCGCAACCAAGCGTTAACCTCCCGGCAGCGATCGGCCGAGCACTGCCGTGCAGACCTTCTATGTGCTGGGGCTTCGGCTGCGTGTCTCAGCAGCTTCGCCAACGGGGTCACCCGCCCCGCGCCCCGTCCCCTTGGGCTCCAAGGCAGCCTTGGTCTTGGGGCTGGCGCTGCTGCTGGCCGCCTGCGGTCGCGGCGGCTCCCAGGCGCCCGATGCCAGCGCGGGCCTGCCGATCGGGGCCGCCATCGCCCTTACCGGCAACGCCAGCGTGATCGGCCAGGACCAACGCATCGGCCTGGAGCTGGCCCAGCAGCACTTCGCCGGCAAGGGGCCGGCCGTGCGGCTGTTGCTGGAGGACGGCGGCAGCGATGAGGCCACCGCCACCAATGCCTTCCGCACCCTGATCGCCCGGCAGGTGCTGGCCCTGATCGGTCCCTCGCTGTCGCAGCAAGCCTTTGCGGTGGATCCGATCGCGGACCGCGCTGGGGTGCCGGTGCTGGCCGCCTCCAATACCGCCAAGGGCATCCCGGAGATCGGCCCCTTCGTCAGCCGCGTGTCGGCGCCCGTCTCCCAGGTGGCGCCCCTGTCGATCGCCGCCGCGTTGAAGCTCGATCCGAAGATCCGCCGGGTCGCGGTGTTCTACGCCCACGACGACGCCTATTCCACCTCTGAATCGACGATCTTTCAAAAGGCTCTCACCGCCCGGGGCCTGACGCCGGTGACCGTGCAGAAGACCTCCACCACCGACACCGACTTCCAGAACCAGATCACCACGGCCTTGCGGCTCAAGCCCGATCTGATCGTGATCTCGGCCCTGCCCAGCGATGGCGGCAACCTGGTGCGGCAGATCCGGGAGCTGGGCTTCCGAGGCCTGCTAGTTGCTGGCAACGGCATGAACTCACCGAATATCTATCCCATCTGCCAGAAGTTTTGCGATGGCTTGTTGATCGCCCAGGCCTACAGCCCGGAGCTGAACACCCCGATCAACCGCGCCTTCCTGGCCCTGTATCAAAAGCGGCATGCCGGTTCGGTACCGCCCCAGTTCACCGCCCAGGCCTTCACGGCGTATCAGGTGCTGGTGGAAGCCCTCGCCCGCCTGCAGGCCAGCCAACCCGCCGGCAGCTCCCTCTCCAGCCTGCCCCTCGATCAGCTGCGGCGCCGTCTCAACGCCACCCTGCTGGCCGGCAGTTACGACACACCGCTCGGGCCGCTGCGCTTCAGCCCGGACGGCGAGGTGTTACAGAAACGGTTCTATGTGGCCCAGGTGCGCATGCTGCCCGATGGCCGCGGCGGCCGCTTCCAGCTGCTGCCCTAGCCCGGTTGCCCACCACGCGTCGCCCATGGACCTCGCCCTGCAGATCCTGCTCAACGGCCTCGCCAGCGGCGCTGTGTACGGCTTGTTCGCCCTCGGCTACACCCTGGTGTTTTCGGTGCTGGGGGTGATCAACTTCGCCCACGGCGCCGTGTTCACCCTGGGGGCCTACCTCACGTATTTGCTGGTGGGTGGCGCCGTGGGCAGCAATGGCCTGCTGCAGGGCCTGCAGTTGCCCTTCGCCTTGCCCTTCTGGCTGGCCTTGCCCCTGGCCGGCCTCGGCACCGCCCTGGCCAGCCTGGCGGTGGAGTTCGCCGCCTTCCGGCCGCTGCGGCGCCGCGGCGCTGAGCCCCTGCTTTACCTCATCACCAGCTTGGGCGCCGGCGTGGTGTTGGTGAACATCCTGCAAATCCTGATGGGCGCCGAGGGCTATTCCCTTCCGTCCTCCGCCTTGGGCGCGCTGCCGACGGCGCTGGCGATCGGCTCGGCCCAGCTGCGCACCGTGCAGCTGGTGCTGCTGCTGGTGTCGGCCGTGCTGGTGCTGCTGCTGTCGGTTTGGCTGGAGGGCAGCCGCGCCGGCAAGGCGGTGCGGGCCGTGTCGGAAGACGCCACCACCGCCCGGCTGCTCGGCATCAACAGCGACGCCATGATTCGCCTTTGCTTCGCCATCAGCGGCTTCCTGGCCGGCGTGTCCGGCGGACTGGTGGGCCTCAGCCTCAGCATCACCGGCCCTTACTTCGGCATCAGCTATGGCCTCAAGGCCCTCGGAGTGCTGGGGTTGGGGGGGCTGGGCAGCGTGCCTGGAGCGGTGGTCGGCGGCCTGATCATCGGCCTGGCTGAAGCGATGGTGCCGGGCGAATGGAGCGGCTTCCGCGACGCGATCGCCTATGGCTTCCTGTTCGCCATGCTGCTGCTGCGTCCCCGCGGCCTGTTTGGCCAACCGCTGGAGACCCGGGCTTGATCGACGCCAGCCTGTTGGTGCAGATGCTGCTCGGCGCCCTGCTGGGGTTGTCGGTGTATTTGCCGCTGGCCTGCGGCCAGCTGTCGCTGGCGACGCCGGGCTTCTATGCCATCGGTGGCACGGTCGCCGCCCTGCTCTCCACCCGCCTTCCGGCCTTGGCTAGCGCCTCCGGTGCCTATCCCCTCAGCGCGGTGCTGCTGGAGATGCTGGTGGCGCTGGCCCTCAGCGGGGCGTTGGCCTGGGCGATCGGCAGCCTGGTGTTGCGGCTGCGGGGCATTTATCTGGCGATCGCCACCATCGCCTTGGTGGAGATCCTGCGGGTGGTGAGCCTCAACCTCAGCTTCACCGGCGGCGCGGTGGGCATCTTCGCGATCCCCCAGCCCTTCAACGATCCCGTCGGCTACGCGCTATTCAGCTTGGCCTTGCTGTTGTTGGCCTGCTTCCTCTGCCAGCGGCTGGCCAGCAGCCGCACCGGCCGGGCCATGGCCGCCATCCGCGATGACGAGATCGCCGCCGCCAGCCTGGGCATCGCCACCGGCCGGGTGAAGCGCTTCGCCTTCGTGCTCAGCGCCCTGGTGGCGGCGCTCACCGGCGTGGTGGCGGCCCACTTCCTGAATGCCTGGAATCCCCGCCTCGGCAACTTTGACGCCAGCATCACCAGCCTGGCCTTTGTGGTGTTTGGGGGCTCGCGCACCTGGATCGGGCCGGTGCTGGGGGGTCTGGCGCTCACGGCGTTGCCGGAGCTGCTGCGGCCGGTGGGCGACCTGCGCCTGATCGTGTTCGGTCTGGTGATCCTGCTGGGGCCCAGCTTTTTCCCCCAGGGCCTGGTCACGCCGGAGCTGCTGGCCTGGTTGCGGCGCCGGCTGCCGCTGCCGGAGCGGGCCCCGCTGGAGCCGGCGCCGGCCCTGGCTGGGCAAGCCGATCGCGGTGGCGGGGCGCCATGAGCGACAGGCTGCCCGCTGAGGCGCCAGCCGGCGCCGCGCCGCTGTTGCGGATCGAAGCCCTCAGCCGCCGTTTCGGCGGTCTGGTGGCGGTGGATGGCGTCAGCCTGGAGGTGCGAGAGGGGGAAATCTTCGGCCTGTTGGGACCCAACGGCGCCGGCAAGACCACCCTGTTCAACCTGATCTCCGGCATCACCCGCCCCACGGCCGGGACCGTGGCTTGGCGCGGTCAGCCGATCACCGGCATGCCCAGCCATGGTTTGTCCCGCCTGGGCATGGCCCGCACGTTTCAGAACCTGCGCCTGTTCCCCAGCCTCAGCAGCCTGGAGAACGTGCTGGTGGGGCTGCATCGCCGCGCCCGCCAGCCCCGCTGGCAGGTGCTGCTGGGATCGAGGGCCTGGCGACGCCACGAAGCCGAGCTGCGCCACCAGGCCCTCGCCCTGCTCGACAGCGTGGGCATCGCGGCGGAGGCCCACCGCCCCGCCAACGCCCTCTCCTACGGCCAGCGCCGCCGGTTGGAGATCGCCCGGGCCCTGGCCACGGCGCCGCAGCTGTTGCTGCTAGATGAACCGGCCGCGGGCATGAATCCCAGTGAGAAGCAGGAGCTCAGCGGCCTGATCCGCCGCATCCGCGCCGACCATCAGCTGACGCTGCTGATCATTGAGCACCACGTGCCGCTGATGATGGAGCTCTGCGATCGGCTGGCGGTGCTCAACTTCGGTCGCCGCATCGCCATGGGCCGCCCCGCCGACGTGCGCAGCGCTCCGGCGGTGATCGAGGCTTACTTGGGGGCCGGTGCCGGGGCTGGGGCTGGTGGCGGCGGCACCAGCCC
>JBKCTK010000164.1:0-7219 GCA_046319055.1 Synechococcaceae cyanobacterium | reverse complement strand
GATCAGCTCCATCCACTGCTGCACCCACCAAGGCTGCTCCGTCAGCCCCTGCTCGCCCAACTGGGTGGCGATTGTGCCGTTGGAGGGGGACTGGGTCATGGCGGCAACGCAGAAAATCCGCGCTTGGGTCGTTCCACTTTGCCCCGCGACGGGGCGCTTCAGCGCGAACCGCCTCTGGGGAACTGCCGCAACAGCCGACGCAGGTGCCGGCTGCGGCTCCAGGCGACCCCAGCCCCCAGCAGCGGCGATGGGCCTGGGACCGGGTCGAACTGCAGCAGCTGACCTTCTGTGCCATCAGCATTGTTGGCAATGTAGATAATGCCACTCGGATGCACCGCCAATCCCGCGGGCTGGGTCAGGCCCGTGATGATCTGGCTGCGGTCGCCTCGGGTATTGATATGCCAGAGGCTGCCACCACCAACGGGATTGAAGAAATCACTGGCGTATTCCAACACGTAGAGGCTGCCATCAGCTCCAGCGGCAACATCAGTAATCAACGAAAAGCCGGTTAGTGCCTGCACCGGTGTCGTGGCAGCAGCAGCCAGCGACAAGACAGCTGCAGAACCTGCCTCGAAAGGAAAACCGCTGAATTCGCCAATCTGGAGCTTGTCGCTCAACTGATTGACCGTTAGGCCTGTGGGAACGGCACTCGCGAGGTAGGGAATTGGAGTGGCGCGGAACGGTGGACCGAGGGTTACGTCGAGCTTCGGGAAGACGACGTGGTTGCTGATCGTGAAGTTGCCATCCGGGCCGGTCGAAGCTGGCTCGATGGTCAGCAGTGTGTTGCCGCCTGCGTCCGTGGCGAAGAGCTTGCCTGCAAAGGATTGAATGGCATAGGGATTGCTGTTCACATCCCCTGTCGGGCCATCGGGGTTGAGCGTCTTCTCGTAGGCCGCCAGGTTGCTCCGGGGCGTCAGTTGCCCCGTTGCCAAATCAATGCTGACCACCTGGCCAAACAGGGGGCTAAGCAGACTGACCGCCGGCTGGCGGGGATCGCCACCCAAGCCGAACACCCCAACCAGACCAATGGAGTCATGCCAGGTGAAATCAGCGATTCCGGTTCCCTCGCTGCCATCGCTCTGGGCCAACGAGGGCAAGCCGGCGACCAACCGGCTGTAGCTGTTGGTCAGCCGGTCCCAGGCGCCGATGGCCCCGGTGGGTCCGGCGCAGAGTGACGATCCAGCCCCACCGACGATGCAGGTGCCGCCACCGGATCCAGCCGCCGCACCGGAGCCGGCTTCACTGACCAAGACCCGGTGCTCCTGCACCAGCAGCCCCCGAGGATTGGCCAGACCACTGGCGAGCAGCCGCTGCCGATAGGCGGGATTCGCCTGGGCGCTCGCCATCAGCAGGGGGCTGAGCAGCCCGAGCAGGGCCCCGGCGGCGTGAAGCCCCAAGGGGCACCTACCACGGACTGCGGGGCGGGGCGGTTGGGGCTTGATCCTGGTTGCTAAAGGCCGCATGGGGAGGCGCTGGGGTCGCCTGGGGACGCCAAATTAATGTCATCTGATACTAACAACTGTTCACCATGAATGTTGTGCGCGACTTCTCCCGGCCAAGTGCTGACCTTTTCAGGGGAATCTCAGGTGCCTTAAGCTCGGGCTAGGACTAATCCCTGCCGACTTCGTTTTTCGCGAAGGTGGGCCCCAGCTCAGCCCCACCCACCGCATGGGCAACCTGACCACGGCCATTGTCGGCGGGGGCGTGTCCGGCCTTGCTCTGGCCCGTGGGCTGCTGCGCCGGCTCGGCCCCCGCCACCCTGACGACCATAATCTGTTGGTTTACGAACGGCATGACCCTCGCCGCTGCCAAGGCTTCGGCTTTCTTGTGCAGGGGGAGGGTTGCCAGGCACTGAGGCGTCTTGGCATCGATCCGCTCTCGCCAACCCTGGGCCTGCCGCTGCGGCAGGTTCAGATTTTTCTGCGGGACGGTTCCCTGGTTGGCGAACACCGGCTGGAAAACACCTTGGCCATGGAGCGACCCGCTCTGCTCCTGTCCCTCTCCCAGGGCATTGACCCTGCGGTGCTGCGCTACGGCGAAGCGATCGAAGGGTTCGAGCTGGAGGGCACGCGCGTGCTTGGTCTCAGAAAAACTGGCGGGGTCACGACACCGGTCGATCTGGTGATCGGCGCGGATGGGGCTCACTCCTACTGTCGGGGCCTGATTGAGACCGGCCCCAGGAGCTGCGGACCCCTCGCCCGGGTTCAGGAGATCGTGGCCTGCGTGGATCATCCGGCCATGGCTGAGCGGCTGGGGGCAGACTTCATCAAGTTCTTGCATCCCCAAGGGGGTTTGGCGGTGGGGCTTGTGCCCCTACCGGCTGGGAGGGTGATCTGGTTCATGCAGTTCGATGGCCATCGCTACCCAGTCACCGACCAGGCCAATCTACTCAGCTTCGTGCTGGATTTGCTGGCGGAGTTCCCGTCATGGGTGCTCAATGTTCTGCGCGAATCCGATCCGGTCCAACTGCACCACTGGCGTCCGCTTGACCTGGATCCGCCCACCCAGCTAGTGGGGACCAACCTGGCCCTGATCGGCGATGCCGCCCATCCGATGCTGCCCTTTACCAGTCAGGGGGTGAACCTGGCCCTGGCCGACGCGGAGCTGCTGGCAGGGCTTCTGACCGGGCCGCTCCAGCGTTTGGGCCTAAACGACACGCTGAAGCTGTATGAAAAGCGGCGACTGCCGCCCAGGCCGCCATTTGTGGCGATGGGCCGGGCCATGGCCAGCGATTTCCTGGTTTCGGCGGAACTGGCGGCCAACCGTCCACCTGTGGCGACTTGATGTGATGCGGCCCCCTGACGAGCTCAGCTGGTTTCAGGACGACGCGACACCCCTGCAGCTGTTGCGTCAGCGTGCCTTCAATCTGCGCTGGGCGGAACAGCCGGAGGGGGTGATCCCGCTGACGGCAGCCGATCCCGATTTCCCCACCGCACCGTCGATTCGCCAGGCCCTACTCGACTATGCGCGACCCGGGCTGTTCAGCTATGGGCCCGCCGGTGGTCTACCTCAGTTCCGCGAGACAGTGGCCCAACATCTGCGCCTGCGGCGTGACGCACCGGTGCCGGCACAAGGCGTCATCGCGGTGAATAGCGCCGCCGCGGGATTGGCATTGCTGTGCAAACACTGGCTGCGGCCTGGCGATGAGGCCATCATCTGGGATCCTGTCGATTTCCTGTTCGCCCACTGCGTTCAATCCGCGGGAGGGGTGCCGCGGCGCTGGCCGCTAGCCCGCCAGGACCCCCTCGATCCCGCTGCGCTAGAGCCACTGCTCAGCCCCCGCACTCGGTTGCTCTGCCTCTGCAACCCCCATAACCCCCTGGGCCGCTGCTTCCGTCGCGACGAACTGGAGGCGATCGGTCGCTTCTGCCTGGCACGGAGGATTCGCGTGCTCAGCGATGAGGTTGGGAGCGACAGCGGCTTCCCGCCGGCCACCTTCACCAGCTGGCTCGCCCTGGACCCCGCCCTGGCGGCGATCGGCGCTGTGGTGTACGGCTTCTCGAAGGGCTTCGCCCTGGCGGGGCTGCGGCTGGGATGCGTGGCCATGGTCGATCCCGAGGCGATGGCCCAGCTGCTGGCGGCCAGCGAGCAGCCCAGCACCGTCGATGGGGTCTCCACCCTGAGCCAAGTGGCGGGCATCGCCGCTTGCGGGGCCGAGGCCCTGCGCTGGCAGCAGGCCTTTCTGCTGCACCTGCAGCAGCGCCGCGATCAGGGGGTGGCTGCCCTGGCCGCCGTCCCCGGCGTGGGGCTGATCCCGCCTGAGGCCACCTACGTGGCCTGGCTGCGCCTGCCGGCGGGGTGCGCGGCGGCTGAAGAGGTGGCAGCCCAACTGCTGGTGCGCCAAAAGCTCGCGCTGGTGCCAGGCACGCCGCGCTGGTTCGGCCAGCGGGCCGCCGGGCACCTGCGCCTGTGCTTTGCCACCTCCGAGGCCTTGTTGGCCGAAGGCCTGCGGCGGCTGGTGGCCGGTCTGAACGAAGCCTGAGGGCGGCGGCTCGCGCCCAGGGGGAGCGGGAGCCCGCCACCGAACGGGGCCCATCGCTTCCAAGGGGGCATCGAATCTGGAGACTGCGCCAGAAACCACTCCCATGCCACCCCGCTCACAGCGTGGGGAAGCCTGGGCAGGGGGCCACCCCAGGCCCTTGGCGACAACGCCAGGGGCTCCCAGCTGTCCTGGCCTCTCCGGCGCTGCGCTGTCCTATCCGGTCCGGTCCTGGATTGATGAGAGCTCCAGGCTGGAGATCTTGATCCGAACGGCTGGGGCGGCCTAGCCATCGCATCGGCTCAACGCGGTCTTGCCGCCTCCCGCATCGACGAAGCGGTCTTGGCGGAGGGAGCGATCCAGCAGAGGGGCCCAGCGGCGCGACACCGGGATGGCGTCGGGGGCTTAGGGGCGGCTCAGCGAGCTGACGACCGCCCGCCGCCGCGGTGTTGGCCTCCCTGCTCACGACTCATCCAGGGCCACCAGCTCGCGCAGTTGCTCCATCGCCAGACCGCCAAGCCAGTCTTCGCCCGAGCCGATGATGTCTTCCGCCAACTTCGACTTCTGCTCGATCATCCGGTCGATCCGCTCCTCCACGGAGCCGCTGGTGATGAATTTGTGCACCAACACCCTGTTCTGCTGACCGATCCGGTAGGCCCGATCGGTGGCCTGGTTCTCCACAGCCGGATTCCACCAGCGATCCACGTGGAACACATGGCTGGCGCGCGTGAGGTTGAGGCCAACCCCACCGGCCCGCAGCGACAGCAGGAACAGCTGAGGACCACGGGGATCATCTTGGAAGCGATCCACCATCGCCTGGCGCTCGGACTTGCTGGTGCCGCCGTGCAAGAACGGCACCTCCTGACGCCAACGCCGCTCCAGCCAGGCCTTGAGCAGATGCCCCCATTCGGCGAACTGCGTGAACAGCAGGGCCCGATCGCCGGCCTCGAGCAGCTCTTCGAGGATCTCCTCCAAACGCTGCAGCTTGGCGCTGCGCGATCCGAAGTCGGCGCTCACCTCCTCCTGCTTGAGCACCAGGGCGGGATGGTTGCAGATCTGTTTGAGGCGGGTGAGCAAGGCGAGCACTTGGCCATGCTTCTGGCCCAACGGCGCTCGAGCGATGGCATCCAGGCTCTCCTCCACGGTGCGGTTGTAAAGCTTGCGCTGCTCCGGCACCAGACCCACCCATTCGCGCAGCTCCAACTTCTCCGGCAGGTCGGAGATGATCGAACGATCAGTCTTGAGGCGCCTGAGGATAAAGGGACCCACCCGAGCCTTGAGATCCCGAAGGGAGCTCATGTCGCCGTAACGCTCGATCGGCAGGCGATAGCGCTGGCGGAAGAAGGCCTCATCGCCTAGCACCCGCGGATTGAGAAAGTCCATCAGCGCCCAGATCTCGCTGACGCGGTTCTCCACCGGGGTGCCGGTGAGGGCGATGCGGAAGCGGCCGGCGCGGCCCGGGCGCCCCAGATCGCGAGCCGCCTGGCTCTGTTTGGCGGCGGGGTTCTTGATCGCCTGAGCCTCGTCGATCACCACCCCCTGCCAATCGATCGTCTCCAGCAGCTCGCTGTCGCGCTGCACCAGGCCATAGCTGGTGAGCACCAGATCCACCCCCTCCAGCGCCTTGCGAAGGGCTGCCTCGCTGCTGGGTCGCCGCGGGCCGTAATGCTCCTTCACCATCAACTCCGGCGTGAAACCCGCCGCCTCCCGCTTCCAGTTGGTGAGCACGGAGGTGGGGGCCACCAGCAGCACGGGGCGCCGCAACTCCTGTTCGGCCTTGAGGTGCTGGAGAAAGGCGAGCAATTGAATCGTCTTGCCCAGACCCATGTCGTCCGCCAGGCAGGCCCCCTGGTCGAAGCGGTGGAGGAAGGCCAACCAGCCAAGCCCTCGCTCCTGATAGGGCCGCAGCTGGCCCGAAAACCCCTGGGGGGCCGGCAGGGGATCGGGGGCCTTCTGCTGGTGGTACTGGTCGAGCACCGCCAGCAGCCGCGGGCCGGCCTCAAAGCGATGCACCGGCAGCCGGTGGAAGGTCTCCCCGTCCGTGGCCGTGAGCCGCAGCGCGTCGTCGAGGCTGAGGCTGGGGTCGGCCGCGCAGAAGCGTTCGGCGTGCTTCAGGTCGTTGGGGCGGAGCTCGATCCAGGCCCCTTTGTGTTGCACCAGCGGGCTGCGACGCGCCGAGAGCGACTCCAGATCGCGCAGCGTCAGGGTGACGCCACCGATCATGAACTGCCAACGCCAGCTCAGTCCCTCGCCGAGGGTGAAGCCGCGGGAGCTGGTGGGGAGTTCCGCCTCGATCGCCAGGCCCAGGCGACTGGCCAGGCCCCCGCTCAGGCTCTCGGGTAGCACCACGCCCACGCCCTTATCGCGCAGGCGGCTGGCGGCGGTGCGCACCAGCACGAACGCTTCGGCGGGCGTCAGCTGCATGGCCTCCGGAGCGGCCGTGTCCAGGCCCCGCAGGATCGGGTCGAACTCCTGCAAGGCTCGTCCGAGGCCCTCTAGCAGCAGCTCACCGGGGTGGCTCACCGCCACCTCCCCCATCTGCAGCACCCGGTCTCCCGCCGCCCAAACCGCGCCGGCAGGCAGCCGCAGGCTGGGATCGGCCTCCGCCTGCAAGGCGAAGCGCAACTCCCAGAGCTCTTCCCCCTCCGGCGGTGTGAACAGCTCCAGGCAGGCCCTGGCCGGCGCCAACCGCCCCGCCACCGCCTCCAGCCAGTGATGGGTGGCGATCTCCAGCCGCTCCACCTCCTCCTCTCCCAGCCGCAGTTGGCCATTGCCGCTGCCGAGGCTGCGTTGCCAGGCCTCCAATAACGGGTCGAGGCCTACCGGATCGGGCTGGAAGCCACGGCGCATTTGGCCGTCCAGTAGGGCCTCCAGCAGACTCGCCACCCGCAGCCGACCGCTGCCGGGTCGCCGGCAGGCCCGGGACTTCTCGCCCGCGCCCCCCACGGCGATGGCGCAGGTGGCCACCTGGGGCAGCCGGCTCGCGAGCTCCTCCAGCCGGTGGCGATCCGTTTCACGGTTCAGCAAGGGCAACCAGTAGCCGCGGCCCTCGGCCACCTGGGGCAACCAACGGCCCCGGGCGATCAGGCTGAGGGCCCAGCGCTGCAGATGGCTCCACCAGCGCAGCTCATCCGCCAGGCAAGGGGTGTCGCCGGAGAGGGGAACGCCGCTGATCCATTCGGCCGCGGCGGCGGGATCGAGGGCCAGCCCCTCGAACCGCCAGGGCCACCAGCTCACATC
>JBKCTK010000163.1:0-3187 GCA_046319055.1 Synechococcaceae cyanobacterium | reverse complement strand
CCCCGTTGGTGCTCGGGCGTGAGCTCCACCACCGCCTCGCTGGCGACCGGCAGAAAGGCCGCCTGCCCAACGGCCAACGGCAGCTGCGCCGCCACCAGCAGCGCAACCCCCCGGGTGCTGAACGCCGAGGCGGCCAGCAGCAGGCAGCCCACGGCACTGCACAGCAGGCTGAGCGCCAACCCCTGGGCCACCGGCCGCCGCGCCAACCGCTGGCCCAGCGGCCATTGCAGCAGCAGCAGCAACCCCAGCTGCAGCCCGATCAGCAGCGCCCCCAACCCTTCGGGCAGCGGTGGGCGCCGCAGACCACCTCGCACCAGGTCGAGGGGCAGGGCGCTTTGCATCAGCGTTGCCACCGCCGTAGCCACCACGGCGATCAACAGCAGCGGCAGCAGCGTGGGCAGCCAGACGGCCCAGCTGCTCTCCGGCTGGTCGACGCTGCGCCTGGCTTCCGCCGGCAGGGGTCGCCAGGCCAGCAAGGCCAGCAGCAGCGTCAGCATCGCCATCTCCACCACATAGATGCCCCGCAGCCAGCCGAGGCCCGCCAGCAGCGCCCCCAGCAGGGCGCCACAGGCCACACCAGCGGCATCGGCGCTGCGGGCCAGCGCATAGGCGCGTGCCGAGGGTTGGGGGGCGCAGCACAGCGACACCGCCAGCTCAATCGCCGGCCACCACAGCCCCATCGCCACCCCTTGCAGCAGCAGCCCCAGCTGGAAACCGGGCAGACCATGGGCGCTGAGCAACAGCCCATCACCGAGCAGCGCCGCCAAGGCCGCCAGCCGCACCGGCAGGGTGGTGCCGCAACCGCGATCCAGCAGCAGGCCGCAGAGCAGGCGACTGGCGGTGCCGAGCAAGGCCGCCAGGGCTAAGGCCAACCCCAACGGCTCCGGGCCGACCCCTCCCTGGTGGAACACCATCGGCGTGAGGTACAGCACCCCGCCGCTGCCGAACGCGGCCACGGCCCGCAGCAGTGCCAGATGACGCAGAGGCGCGGGAAACTGGAACCACCACGCCGTCCCCCATCGCTTCGCCGTTGCCGTCTTCACGTCGCTGCTGTCGTTTCGGGGCATGGCTCGCCAGTCTGCTGTTGGCCTCGGTCGCTTCGGTGGCGCCCCTGCGGGCGGCGGAAGTGCTGGAGATCCGCCTGGAAGGGCTGGTGCTGCCGCTCAACCTGCGCCAGCTGGAGGAATGGGTGCGCCAAACCCAGAACCGCGCCGCCGGCGAAACCCCGGCGGAGGCCGACCTTCAGGTCTGGCTCAACCTGCTCAGCCCCGCCACCCAGCGCGATCTACGCCAGCTGCTGCGCATCCCGCTGCTGCGCGAGCGCAGCTTCGGGCGTCAGCTGCTCGACAGCTGGGCCGGCCGTCAGGTGCTGGAGGAGGCGGGGCAGCTGCTGACGAAGTCCGATGGCAGCCGCACCACCACCCTGCTCACCACCACCTTGCGCCGGCTGATGGGAGAGCGGCGGGATGTCACCGCCATCGATCTGCTGCGGGAACTGCCCGAGGAGCGCCTCAGCCTGCAGCTCGATGCCGTGTTGGTCACCGCCAGCCAGTGGCGCGAAACGCTGGCCCTTAAGACCCAGGCGCTGCAAGCGCTGCACAATCTCGGCCTCGCCATTCAGCAGGGCGACCCCTCGTTGCCCCGCTCCCTTGCCGAGCCCGGCACCCCCGCCAACCTGGCGCTGGCCGCCCGCCGACCCCTGCCCTGGCGATCGGGGCCGCTCCAAGGTCAGCGGCTGAGCCTGAAGGTGTCCCATCGCCGTGAGCCGCTGCCCCTGGCCCTTTGGCCCGCCTTCGGCGCCAGCGCCATGGGTTCGACAACCGTCGCCAACCCGGCCAGCGGCTTTCCAACCGTTGGCGGTTCCGCCGTCGGCCGGATCAGCGCCCCATCCCCGTCAGCCGCCGCCGCCTCAAATGCCGACGCCATCGGCCCCTCCGGCGCGGCGGCCCCAGCGCCGCCAGCCTTGCCCTGGGTGCTGCTTTTGCCGGGTCTCGGGGGCGACATCGATCAGCTCAGTTGGCTGGCCGCCGGCTTGGCCCGCCGCGGTTGGTCGGTGCTGGCGCTGCAGCATCCCGGCAGCGACTCCGCCGCCCTGCGGGAGGCGTTGGAAGGACAACGGCCTCCGCCAGGCGGGGAGAGCCTGGCCCTGCGGTTGGCCGACATCGACGCCGTGCTCCAGGCCCAGCGCCTTGGTCGCCTGCCGGTCCGCGGCGACGGGGTGGTGTTGATGGGGCATTCCCTCGGTGCCGTCACCGCCCTGCTGGCGGCGGGGCTGATGCCGGAACCGGGGATGGAGCAGCGCTGCCGCAAGGCCTTGGAACGGTTGCCGTTCACCAACCCCTCCCGGCTGCTGCAATGCCAGCTGCCTCCCTCCGTTCGCCACCGGGGGATCCCCGCCCCCGGGCAGCTGCGGGCGGTGGTGGGCTTGAACCCCTTCGGCAGCCTGCTCTGGCCGCGGCGCGGCCTCTCCGGCCTGTCGGTGCCGCTGCTGCTGGGCGCCGGCAGCCTCGATCTGGTCACCCCACCCTTGGAGGAGCAGCTGGGGTTGTTTTCCGCCCACGCCAACCCCCGCAACCGGCTGGTGGTGGTGCAAGGTGGCAGCCATTTCTCGCCGATCCACGTGGCGGATGGCAACACGGCGTTGTTCCGCCTCGGCGATGAGCTGGTGGGGGTGGCGCCGCTGGTGGTGCAGGAGCTGCTGCTGCAACTCACCAGCGAGTTCCTCAGCGGCCTCACCTCCCCCTACCAGCCGACGCCCCCTCCACCCCAGCGCCGCATCCGCGATGGCGTCACCGCCTTCGTGCTCGATCCCGCCTTCGCCCAGCGCTGGCGCCGCGAGCTGCTGCCCTAAGGGAGCTTTGAACACCCTGGCTGCCGCCCGATGGCTCAGAAGCGGATGCGGGGATCGAGCATGGCCACCAGCAGATCCACCGCCACGCTCACCAGCACCACCAGCCCCGCCACCACCACCACAATCCCCTGCACCAGCGGGTAATCGCGCTGGCTGATCGCCTGCTGCAGGCGAAAGGCGACGCCGGGCCAGGAGTAGGTGACCTCGATCAGCAGCGCCCCGCCGATCAGCGACGCGACGGTGATGCCGGTGATCGTCAGCACCGGCAGCATCGCATTCGGCAGGGCATGGCGAAGAACCACCCGCCGTTCGCTCAGACCCCTGCTGCGCGCGGCC
>JBKCTK010000162.1:0-17123 GCA_046319055.1 Synechococcaceae cyanobacterium | reverse complement strand
GGCCAACGGCAGCTTCACGATCAAGCGCGCGGTCACGGTTCGGGCGGTCGTCACGCCCCGCTGGAAGGAGGACGCCGAACGGGAGCTCAGCAACGCCATCGTCAACCTCGATCAACAGCTAGCCCAGCTGGAGCAAGAGGGCCAGCGGCTCACCGATGAAATCCGCCGTCAGAGCGCCAACCCGCTCGATCCGCGCGTGCAGGAACAGGTGGCCGGGCTGCAGCAACAGGTGGCGGCCAAGCGGGCTGAGTTCGAGGAGCAGAAGCGCCAGGTGCTGGAGCAGCAGCGCTCGGTGCGGGAGCTGGAGATGGAGCAGATCGTCGATCAGGGACAGCTGGAGAGCTTCTGTGAGGTGCGCGTCGGCGACAACCTGGTGGAGAAGCTGCAGGCGGCCGTGGTTGTGCGCGATGGCGTGATCGAAGCCGTGGAGGGCGCCAACTGAACCCGGCCCCCCGCCGCCCGCGCCGGGCTGGTCGCGGGCACCTACAGCCTGGTGCCGCGCCGTTCCTGGGCGGCGTCTTCGGGCCCGCTGATCCGGTGCCGCAAGAGCAGAGCGAGCACCGGGGCGGTGCGTAAACTCCGCCCCAGACGCCCGGCATTTCAGCTTTGGCCACCTACGAAATCTTCATGCCTGCCCTCAGCTCCACCATGACGGAGGGCAAGATCGTCGAGTGGCTCAAGAAACCTGGGGATCGCGTGGAGCGCGGTGAGGCCGTGCTGATCGTCGAATCCGACAAGGCCGATATGGAGGTGGAGGCCTTTCAGGAAGGCTTCCTCGCAACGGTGTTGATGCCTGCCGGCGGCACCACCGCCGTGGGGGACACGATCGGCCTGATCGTTGAAACCCAGGAGGAGATCGCCGAGGTGGCGGCCAAGGCGCCTGCCGCCGCCGCCGCGCCTGCGCCAACCACCTCCGCGGCACCGGCCGCCGCCCCCAGCCCAACGCCGGCCCCGGTCCCGGCGGCTGCGCCGGCCCCCGTGGCCGCACCGGTCGTGGCCCCCGCACCGGCCCCGGTCGTCGCCCCCCAGCCCGTGGCCGCGGGTCAAGCCGGCGATGGTCGGGTGGTGGCCACCCCCCGGGCCCGCAAGCTGGCCGCCCAGCGCGGTGTGGCCCTGGAGGGCCTGCGCGGCAGCGGCCCCCACGGACGCATCCAGGCGGAAGACGTGGAGCGGGCCAGCGGGCAACCCGTTTCCGTACCGCGGGTGGCCGAAGGCACGGCCGCGGCCCCCGCGGGCAATGGCCGAGCGGTCGCTGCGGCGCCGCCTGCCGCACCGGCCCAGAGCTTCGGTCGCCCCGGCGAATCCGTGGCGTTCAACACCCTGCAACAAGCGGTGGTGCGCAACATGAACGCCAGCCTCAGCGTTCCCTGCTTCCACATCGGCTATACGATCACCACGGACAAGTTGGATGCGCTCTACAAGCAGGTGAAGGGCAAGGGGGTCACGATGACGGCCTTGTTGGCCAAGGCGGTGGCTGTGACCCTGGCCCGCCATCCCCAGGTGAATGCCAGCGGTAGCGATGCCGCCATGACCTACCCGGAACGGGTCAACGTGGCCGTAGCGGTGGCCATGGAAGATGGCGGGCTGATCACACCGGTGCTGGCCGAAGCCGACCGCACCGATCTCTACACGTTGTCGCGCAACTGGGCCGACCTGGTGAACCGGGCGCGCAGCAAGCAGCTGAAACCCGAGGAATACAGCACGGGCACCTTCACCCTCTCCAATCTGGGCATGTTCGGCGTCGACCGGTTCGATGCGATCCTGCCCCCCGGCACCGGCGCGATCCTGGCCGTGGCCGCATCCCTGCCCACGGTGGTGGCCACCAAAGAGGGAGCGATCACGGTCCGTCGCCAGATGCAAGTGAATCTCACGGCGGATCACCGGGTGATCTACGGCACCCATGCGGCGGCGTTCCTGCGGGATCTCGCCCAACTGATCGAGAACGACCCAGAAAGCCTGGCCCTCTGAGGGCTCGCGCCGACGAAAGCCAACATCCAGAATGCCAGCAGCGTTCTTGCGCCAGCACGAGTAACCGTATTCAGCGCCGCCAACGCCCTCCGTCTGGTCAACGGCGGCGTCAAGCCCGCACGGGACACCTGGCTCGCCCCGCCCTCCTGGCGACCCGGGATCCTCGCCCTTGCCCCGTTGCCGCCATCCGCCGATGCACGATCCCGCTGATCGGTTGCTGTCTGCCTACGACTTTGCGCTTCCCGAGGAGCTGATCGCCCAGCGCCCCGCCGAACCCCGCCACGCGGCGCGGCTGTTGGTGGTCGAACCCGCCGCGGGGGCCCGCCACCAGCGGGTGTGGGATCTACAGGAGGAATTGCGGCCGGGGGATTTACTGGTGGTGAACAACACCCGGGTGCTGCGGGCTCGCCTGGCGGCCCGGCGGGCCAGTGGCGGGGCGGTGGAGCTGCTGGTGGTCGAACCGCTGGGCGACGGCCTGTGGCTGTGCTTGGCGCGGCCCGCCCGCCGGCTGCGCGATGGCGAGTGGCTGAGGCTGGAGGCGGCCGGCCAACCCGGCTTGGCGGTGCGGGGGGAGGGGGGCTTGGAGGAGCGCGGCAGCCGCAAGATCCGCTTCCCACCCGAGTTCGCCGAGGCCGCCGCACTGGAGGCGCTGCTGCTGCGCTACGGCAGCGTGCCGCTGCCCCCTTACATCCACCAGCACGAGCCCGGCGACAACGAGCGGTATCAAACGCGCTACGCCAGCCGCCCCGGGGCCGTGGCGGCCCCAACGGCGGGCCTGCACCTCAGCGATGCGCTGTTGGCCGCCCTGCAACAGCGGGGCATCGAGCTGGCGGAGCTGACCTTGCATGTGGGCATCGGCACGTTTCGGCCCCTGGAAGAGGAGAACCTCGAGGGCCTTGAACTGCACAGCGAATGGGTGGAGATCAGCCCCGCATTGGTGGCCTCGGTGCAGGCGTGCCGCGCCCGTGGTGGCCGGGTGATTGCCGTGGGGACCACCTCGGTGCGCAGCCTGGAAGGGGTGGCGGCCCTGCACGGTGGTGAGCTGCGAGCCCACACCGGTCGGGTGTCGCTGGTGATCCAGCCAGGCTTCCGATTCGCGGTGGTGCAGGGGCTGCTGACCAACTTTCACCTGCCCCGAAGTTCCCTGCTGCTGCTGGTGAGCGCCCTGCTGGGGCGCCGCCGATTGCTGGAGCTCTACGCGGAAGCGATCCATGAGGGCTACCGCTTCTTTTCCTATGGCGACGCCATGTGGATTCCCCCGGAGGCGGTGCGGCTGGAGGCGGCCCCGCCCTGCGGAGCCGGGCCGCTGCGTTGACGGCACCTACCGCGCCAACGGAGGCCCAACCGCGGGGCCTTGGCGTTCCCCTGGGCGACCCGCCCCAGGCCCGCGGCAGAAGCGGCGCCTCAGCCCCAGAAGTGGAATGGGAGAACGGACATCGCGCCGACTGTGGCCCGAGCGCCAAGGGCAATCCAGCGCGAAGCCCATGCAAAAGGCCCCTGGGGGACCAGGGGCCGGAGCGACCTGACCGGGATTCAGGCCACGGTGGGGTCTGGAGAGGCGGGCTGGGCTGTGGCCGCAGCGCCTCAGGCGGCAGCCAGGTTGGCGGCCACGAAATCCCAATTCACCAGCTTGTCGAGGAAGGTGGTGATGTAATCAGGACGGCGGTTTTGGTAATCAAGGTAGTAGGCGTGCTCCCACACATCCATGGTGAGTAGAGCCTGCTGGCCGTGGGCCAGGGGCAGATCGGCGTTGGCGGTCTTGGTGACCTTAAGGCTGCCATTGTCGAGCACCAACCAGGCCCAGCCGCTACCGAATTGGGTGGCACCGGCCGCCTTGAACTGGTCCACGAAGGCCTCGAAGCTGCCGAAATCGGCCGTGATCTTGTCGAGCAGGGCGCCGCTGGGGCTACCGCCGCCGCCGGGCTTGATGCACTGCCAATAAAAGCTGTGGTTCCACACCTGGGCGGCGTTGTTGAACACGCCAGCCTTGCTGGCGTCGCCGGCCACGGCGGTGATCGTGTCTTCCAAGGTCTTGCCCTCCAGCTCCGTGCCAGCCACCAGGTTGTTCAGGTTGGTGACGTAGGCGTTGTGGTGTTTGCCGTGGTGAAACTCCAGGGTGGCGCGGGAGATGTGGGGCTCCAGCGCGTCGAGGGCGTAGGGCAGCGCGGGCAGCTGATGGGCCATGGAACAGGGAACGGCGACGGTGGAATCGATGCCGGTGCTGGAGCGGCCGCAGGGATGGGGCGCGACGGCACCCAGACGGGCGCCCGGCATCCTACTGATCGTGTCTGGCGGCCATGGACGGCGGCGGGATTGCCCGCGCCACAGCGCGACCAGGCTGAGCGGGATTGGAGCCTCGGCCAAGCCCTGGGGCGCTGTTGCCCAGGGTCCATCGGGAACAGGCTTAGCCACCGAGCGGCCTTGCCGCTGAGCCTCTGACTAAGCGGCCTTGCCGCTGCGCACCGAGCGGCCTTGAGGCAGGGCCATGGCAGGGTCCTGATCAACAACACAACTCCGCATCAGAGGAATGCTTCCTGACGCAGGGCAAGAAATAGCTTCCGGCGCCTCGCTTTTGGGCGTTCCTTGGTGCCAGCCAACACTTCCTGATCTCGTGATCGTTGGCTCTGCGGAGCTGTGTTGCTGATCAGCTGGCGGTTGGGCTCCTTGGCCCTGGGGGGCAAGGCGATGGGGCTGGGCCTGAGGGGCGCTCGGCCTGGAGACCAGCGGCGCAGCGTCGACGCGGCGGTTGCCGCAAGTTCGAACCCAGCACCCATGCCCGTGAGGCGGCGCGGGGCAAGGCCGCACCAGATCCGCCACAACCCTCGGCCGGCCTAGCCAAGGCCCGCCAGCGGGCGGGAGCATGGCGGCGGGGGCCTGAACAGGGTTGTCTCAACGTTGTCCCCCGAGGCTTGATCACACGGGCCGGAGAGCGCCAGGCCTCCCGTCCGGCCCTGCTGGGTCGTGCCTGCCCTGCAGCACCATCTGAGCCTTACGCACTCAGCTGAGCGACTTTTCGGCAGCCCTTGGGGCCAAACTCAGGAGCTCCGCAGAGTTCCACGGCGCCTGAAGCCTGATCGGGACGTCGCAAGACTGGAGCGTGCTTCAGTTACCGACCGCGAGCAACTCCACCTCGAAGGTGAGGGTGGCATTGGGGGGGATGACACCGCCGGCGCCTCGCTCGCCGTAGGCCAGATCCGGAGGGATCACCAGCCGGCGTTTGCCGCCGACCCGCATGCCGACCACCCCTTCATCCCAGCCCTTGATCACGCGACCGCCACCCAGGGGGAAGCTAAAAGGGCCGCGTCCATAGCTGCTGTCGAACTCCTTGCCGTTGGCCAGGGTGCCGCGATAGTTGACGGACACCGTTTTGCCCGAGACCGCTTCGGCCCCCTGACCCACCTCCTGGTCGAGGATGCGCAGGCCGCTGGGGGTCACCACCTCCTTGGTGGCGGTGAGTTCACCGCCAAGGGAGGCGGCATCCGCCAGCTGGTCATCGCGGCTGGCGCCGGGGGCTGGACTGCTGCTGCTGGCCATCGTGAACAGGCTGGGGTTGGGATCGTTGGGGTCGAGCTCCATGGGGGAGGCCACCGCAATAGCGCTGGCGGGAGCCCTGGCGATGGCGGGAGCCGTGGCCGTGGTCGCCGCTGCAGCGCCGCTCACCAGGGCCGTGCCGACCTCGGCGCTGGGGGCCGCCGCCAAGCTGGAGGGAGCCACCAACTGGCTGATCAAGGCCACCATGAGGCAGGCCAAGCAGACCGCTGAGCTGATCAGGATGTCACGCATGGCGCCGCTGTCCGGGAGGACCGATCACTGGCCATGGATTCTGCCAGCCGCCCTCAGTCCGGCAGTTCCTGCTTGGCGTTGCGCTGCCGCAGCTGCTGTTCCAGCCGGTCGATGCGACCACGCAGCTCATCCAGCTCGCGCTGGCGGGCCAGGCCGAGATCCTGCAAGAGCTGATCACGCCCCTGCTCGAGCTGGCGTTCCGCCTGTTCCTCCAGCTCAGGGGTCTCGCCACGAAGAGCCCTCAGCACATCCTCCACCAGGGCGGAGGCGTGGCTGGAATCCAGCCGCCCGCTGCGCACCCATTCCTGGGTCACGTAGCGCAGCCGGTCGGTCACCAGAGAGGTGGTGCCGAGACCGCGCAGCAACAGCATCTGCAGCAGATTGCCTTGGTCCATGGCGAAGCAACGGTGTCGACACCGATGCGGGAGACTGTGTCGAGATTGGCCCGATCCGCGGCGAAAGACCAAGGGACGATGACCGCCCCTGGTCCGGGGGGGTCACCCATCGGCTCCGCCCTGGGGGCCCTGGGCGCCGGCACCCTGGCGGGCCTGGCCTTGCCCCCGCTGGCACTGCCTGTCTTGCTCTGGCCCGCGTTGGCGGTGCTCTGGCAACTGCTGTCCAGCGGCCGACGCACCGCCGTTCTGCTTTGGGGTCTAGCGGCGGTGCTCACGAGCCATCGATGGCTCCTCTGGCTGCACCCGCTGGATTGGATCGGTGTGCCCACCCCGCTCAGCCTGCCGTTGTGCCTGGTGATCTGGCTGGCGTGCGGCTTGGCGGGCGGAGCGCTGGTGCTGCTTTGGTCGCTGCCGTGGCGGAGGCTTGGGCTGGATCGGCCCGCAACCGCCCTGCTAGCGGCGACCCTCTGGGGGTTGGCGGAGGTGCAGCTGGCCCGGGGGCCGCTGTTCTGGATCGGTCTTGGGGTGTCGCCCCTGCCCAGCGACCGGCCCCTGGCGGGGCTAGCCGCCCTCGGTGGGGCGGGGCTGATCGCCACGGTGCAACTGCTGATTGGCTGGGGCCTGTGGCGGACGCTGCGGGGGCGCCAGCCATGGCGGCGCAGCCTGGCGGGCCTGCTGGTGTTGGTGCTGGGCGTCCACCTGCTGGGGGCCGCGGCACTCCGCCCAGCGGAAGCGCTAGCGACCACGGCGGGGGAGCGGCAAACGCTGCTGGTGCTGCAACCGGCGATTCCCACCCGCCACAAGTTCGAGCCGGCCCAGCAGCGGCGCCTGCTGGAGCAGCTGGCCCACACCCTTGACCAGCTCTCGGCGGAACCCGCCGCCGCCGCCGCGCCATCGCCGACCAACGGCAACGTCCCTGCCGCCCAGGCCAGGGCCTTGATCCCGCCCCCCGGAGTGCCCTCCCACGGGTCGCTGGAGACCAACACCGCACGTCTCACGCCGACTTGGGGGGGGGCCATCGATGCCGTGCTGTTACCGGAGGGGGCCCTACCCCTGGATCAGCCCTTGCCCCAACCGGCGCCGGTAGAGGTGCTCTCCGGGGGCTTCCGGCGGCAGGGGGAAGGGCTGCGCGGCGCCCTGCTGCGCTTTGAGCCAGGGGAGCGCTGGCCAGCGGGCGGGGTGGACAAACATCGCCTTGTGCCCTTGGGCGAGTGGGTTCCCCTGGCCGGTCTACTGCGCTGGAGCGGCCTCTCGGCGGTGGGGGGGCTGGAGCCCGGGGCCCCTTCTCGACTGTTGAACCGGCCTGGGGGCCGCATCGGGGTCGCGATCTGCTACGAGCTGGCCGATGGGCGAGCCCTGGCGAAGGCCAGTCGCGAGGGAGCCCAGTGGCTGCTAGCCAGCGCCAATCTCGATCCCTACCCACCGTTATTGCAGCAGCAATATGCAGCCGTGGCCCAACTGCGGGCGATCGAGACGGGGCGCTGGCTTGTGAGCGCGGCGAACACCGGGCCCAGCTTGTTGGTGGATCCTGCAGGCCAGCTGCGCGGTGGCCTGCCCCCGCAGACCTCGGCGCGTGGCCTGCTGCAACTGCGCAAACTGAAGGCACTCAGCGTCTATGACCGCTGGGGAGAACGACCGCTTCTGTTGCTTCTGGTGTTAGCAGGCGCCTATCGAGCCCTGCAAGGCCGCAAGCCAGAGGGAGCCAGCGATGGGCCGCCTGGAACGTGAAGGCGCTATCGGGGGCCCCGAGCCAGTACTTTCAACGGATTTGCCCAGATTTTCTACGGCACCCAACAACGACAACAAGTTGTCGACGTGCAAGATCTGTCTACGAGCAAGACTTGTCCACCAGCAAGACTTTCCCAACAACAGGACTTACGCAACAACAAGTTTAGAAGTTCAGATGCCGAACCATCACATCCAGAGAAGACAAAACAGGACATTTACCTAGGACTGAGCTTAGCCAGGCTGTCAGCTCAAAGGATTCACGGGGCCATGAGAAATGTATTGACAGCTACGGAGAATCGGGCCTACCGCATACCCCCATACACTACAAAATAAATTTCTCCTGATCATCATCCTTGTCAATGCTACTTAGCAGCAGGGATTTATCCACAGTTCTGACCCCATAGAACGCAATTGCATAGATGAGGCAGATCATCGCGTCACGGATGCAGTCAGGCACGGCTTTCTTGATGGCATTACGCTTTGCATTGTTGGCTGCAATCCGCAATCGGGCTAGATCAGTCTCGCCACGATCGACCAAGCGTGCGCGAATTTCCACGATAGATTCGCCAGGCTGTAGAGGAATATCAGGGGAGACACGGGACATTAACTGCTGCAGCTGGTCCAGATTGTTGACATTGCGGAGCGTGTTCACTTGCCTGTCGACCTGGCGGATTGTTCGCTGAGCCTGATTGTCGGAATCGCGAATCTGGGTGTAAATCGCGTTGATTTGAACGGGGATCAGCAGCAGGAAGCCAAGGGCAGCTAGAGGAGCGAGGTTTTGGATCCTTCGCAATGGGAAGAAGGGCGGACCGACCGACCGTGCCTGGCTTTCGCAGAGAAAGATCAGAGCCGAGCCCAGTAGGGGGAAATGTGAGGAGGAGCGGAAGAGATATGCGAATCGCTCTTGCCAGCCAGCATTAAAAAGCTGCAACGGCAAAACGCCGAACAGGGTGTTAACAAGGAAGAGAAAAATGAGCGCTTCTCCAATTCGCCCAAGGAATCGAGCCGCCAGATAACGATTAGTAATACCTCGATCAGACTGCATGACAAAAGAGTGAATGGAGGGAAAACAGATTCGTTGATTGAAACTGAGGCCGGAAGCCGCGCCAGTTTACATGATCAGCAACCCCAAAGCAACGAATGGGGGAAGCGGAGCTGCAACGCAACCAATCGCCAGCGGCTGGGCTATTGACACTGTGGATGAAACATTCGCAAAAGATCACCTCGCAAACTCGCCAAAACGGATCATAAACCCATTCCATAATAACCCATGCAATCGCCGTGGGCTCCAAGCGCCAAGCGGCAGATCCGCCTGGCCATGATGCACTGCAGCGTGGATACACCGTGGCGGCCGACAATTGAAACTGCACCGTAGCAACTGTTTTGTCTGTTCCATCTAACAAGCCTGAAACTTTGTGGCCACCACACCTTTCAATCCCAGGCAGAAGTGTTGAAGACCCCTCGGCATTCAGAGCAAAACCGGCTGCACGAGCAGCCTGCAGAGTGTAGGGAACGCTTGGCCTCGCAAGGGGGGCAGCAGGCTGCTGGCGGCAGGTCACGCCTCAGCTGCGCCGCATGTAACTGCAGCAGACTCGACTTCTTTGGCATGGTTGAGTAATGCTGTTTGATCCGTGATGTGGTGCATCGCATGGGGCCATTCACTGCCGGAATCAGGCACAAAAGGCTGGAGCGGCAGCAGCGCCCGCAGTCGCTCAGCAAGGGACGGCCCCAAGAGCCGATCGAGTCGCCCTGCTGGCTGGGACCTCGGGCACGGTTGCGGCAGCAACTTCACTTGACGCGGGAGCAAAAGAATCTCCTCTAAGGCTCGCTCCCAGGCCAAAAGTGAAGCCTGCGTTGAATATCTCGACAGCGCCATTTGACGACCGTTTCTCACAAGTTTTTCACGCAGGGGATCATGGGCAAGCCTAATTAGCTGCAAGCTGGCAGCATGGGCATCACCAATCGGGTAGAGCAGTGCTGTTGAATCGTGAATTAAAGCTCGTTCCAACCAGGATCCAACATAACTTGAACTCACGACGACCAGACCGGCCGCCATCGCTTCCCATGCCACGATGGGCCCTGTTTCCCATTGTGACGTGATTAACATGACATCATGCTTGACGAGAAAGTCCGGTATTTTCGCTTTCTCAATATAGCCCTCAATGGCGACCTTCCCATGCTGTATCCAGGGGGAGAGAAGCTGCTGAAGCTCTTCTAAGCAGGGACCAAGGCCTGCAATCGACAGCCGATAGTCACATTTAGCATGATCTAGCGCATGGAGAATCGACGGCAGGTCGGAGACCCTTTTTTGGCCATTCTCGATGCGTCCAACCCAGGCAATTCGCAGGGGTCTTGCACCAGCAGAGACACGCACCGGTCCCTCGGTGACACCATAAGGAGCATAGAATACGCGCTCTTCTGGAACCGTCTCCACTGCCTTGACCATGGCCTCGGTCAATCGATTGGTCGTTATAATTCCATCCAGGATCGGAGCGTATGTTTTGATATCAGCAAAATAATCGGCTTCAATGGCGTGCAGGGTTAAGGCCAGTCGCGTACGAGGCAACCTGGCTGCAATCAAAGCAAACGCCTCGTAGAGATCTCCGATATTCACGCCAACGACAAGATCGGCGGGATGATCAAGAAGAAAGGTCATCAACGCTCGCCTACGACCTGCCTCGGTCCCCGTCTTGTTGATGAAGCCTTTCGCATTCAAGCCAGGATACTGGGCATTGAATGGCTTAAGCTGATGAAAGTGACCATCCGGCACGCCAACCGTGATGCGATGACCTCGGTCACGCAGACCCATAACAAGCATAGAGAGCCAATCCTGCACCCCTCCGAGCAGATAGGCTGATGGTGCTATAAAGAGTATGTTCATGATGTTTGGCTCATCCGTGAAGGCTGAACAGAAAACCGCTGCCGGCCCCAAGCAGCTGGCGATTCACGCAGGCGCTCCTCGATGCAGAAGCGCCTGGGTAGCGGCATGCACTGCGTTGTGACAGTCGGCAGGCGCGGCGTAGGGCACTTAGGCAGGCTGGCTTCAATTGCATATTCTGATCGGACATCGACTGCGCCGATGGGTTGACGCCATCGATCACCATAGTCGACAAGCACAACTTGAGGACGGGCGAAGGGACTCCCAAACCACACAACTGATGGCTCCGCAGATCAGCCCAGTAGCCCTGGGGAGCCATCGCGAGAGCAGGGGCCGCCTGCGCCTGCCGCGTTGCACACCCTTGATCATGGCCCATGCTGTTTGATCCATCAACATTTCAAGTCACTCTAGCAGGAATAGCGCGGCCAATCTCGGGCTGTGATCGCGACGAAGGCTGCCGGCAAGGCCATCATGCAACAACCAGCCATCCCTGAGAATACCCGTTAAAAACATAGCAAAGACCCAGCATCAATCCCTGCTCTTCTTGGCTGTGATGGGACCTTCCTCAGCTGCTGAACGAGGGGGTGAATCTTGCTATCGGCGCGACGATGTTGGCGCCTAGGGGTGAACCCAACCGATGGTCGCTGCGGTGCAGATCGCCCCGGCTGGCCATAAAGCTGTCTTTACAGATATCGCCATGGGCAGCAGATGGCTCGGCGCTGAATTGTTGTTGCCAACCCGGTTCGGCTGGCATGGGATCCCAGCCCCCCTCACGCCTCAGCACACCAGCCTCGATCGCGCTGGTCGCTGAGCTCCCCTGCCGCGGGCAACCCGCCCTGGCCCGGTTGCGGTCCTGGCCCCAACCCGAGGGGGCCATGGCGCCATAGGCCCAGCGGCCCTCAAGGGAGAGGCGGCTCCGGGGTGGCTGCAGGACCGCCTGCAAGTTTCTCTCCCGAGCTCGAAAGACTGGGGTTCGGCTGCGTTTGTCGACGAATCCGCAGGGGCTGACGCGGGACCGCCTGCAAGTTTCTCGGGTGAGCTCGCAAGGCGCAGGTTCTGCTGCATTCAGGGTGATCCAGCAGGATCTGAGGCAAGTTTTGGTGGCACCGAGGCCGTGGGACCAGGCCGGTGGAGAGGACTTTGAGGCAACCCTGGGGGTTGGCTGGCAGCGCGCGCTCCCATGGCCGCCAAACCCTGGACGTCCAGTCCGATCCTGCTGCGGGCCGATCCGCAACCGCCTTGCCACCACTGGGTTCGTGACAGCGGTGGCATTGATCAGGTGGTGCTCCCCATGCCCCTCCATGGCCTCTCCCGCAGTCCCATCCCCGTTGCCATCGGCTCAGCCCGCAGGCGCCGCGGCTCGCCCCACCACTCTCGGCGGAACAGGCGCCCCCGCGGCCCCCGGCGGCCAGCGCCGCCGCCGCCGCCAAGCCAACGCACCCTCGTACCCGCCTGGCGCTGGTGCAGCGCAGCACCGGCAGCTGCTGATCGACCTGCCATCGGTGGGGCTGGCGCTCCCCAGCGCCGGCGGCACAGCCCCGATCACGCCGATGGCGCCGCAGACAGGGGCCGGGGCGGCGCATGCCGCCGCCCCGGAGCGCACCGTAGCGGCCACGTTGACAGCACCTGGCTCCGCTCAGCCCAGCGTCGAGCCGTTACCAGCCGAGCAGCGGCTGCTGGCCAGCGTGCTCAGCCTGCTGGAGGCGGGCACCAGCCCCTGGCGGCGTGAATGGGATAGCTCTGGCGGTGGTCACCACCTCAACCTGGTGAACGGGCATCGCTATCGCGGCGTCAACCCGATCCTGCTGACCCTGGGCCTGCAGGCCCGCCAAGCGGTTGCGGTCGGACTGTCCGAGCTGAGCGACCTGCCCTACTGGTGTGGCTATGCCGCGGCCAAAGCCCTGGGCCTGCACCCCCGGGCCGGCAGTCGCGCCGTTCACATCCTGAGGCCCCACCGCATGCAGCGCCGGGGGGCTACCGCTGGCCATCGCGAGATCCAATCCGGCCCCACCGCCACCCCGCAGCCCCGGGAGGCGGCCGAGCTGCCACGGGACAACCAGGAGGCTCCTGCCGGCCAAGGCAGCTGGATCCGCTATCGCCCGGTGGCCGTCTTTCACGTGTCCGACCTGGAGGGGGAAGGGCTGGCGGCATTGGTGGATCGCCGCCGCAACGCCGCCACCGCCGCGATGCGACCGGAGCCAGAACGGCTAGAGCTGGCGGACATGGTGCTGAGCCGCTGGCCGGTGCCCCTGGTTCTGGGCGGCGCCGCGGCCTGCTACGTGCCAGCCTTGGATCGCATTCAGCTGCCGGAACGCGGCGCCTTCCACAGCGCCGCGGCCTTTTATGCCACCTGGGCCCATGAGGCCGTGCACAGCACAGGGCATGGCTCACGCCTCAACCGCGATCTCAGCGGCCGGATGGGGGGCGAAGCCGCCGCGGAACGGACCTATGCCCGGGAAGAGCTGGTGGCCGAGTTGGGGGCGTTGCTGATTGGCGATCGCCTCGAAATCGGCAGCGACACTGCCAACCATGCGGCCTACCTGAGCCACTGGATCGCCCTGTTGCAGGATTCGCCGCGCCTGCTGTATCAGGTGCTCGCCGAGGCCCGGAGGGCAGCTGACCTGGTGGCGCCTGAACAGGAGCCGCCAGCCGATGGCTCCACCGATCCGGGCTGAGCCGCAGCCTTAGCCCCCGGGCAGAAGCGGCACGGTTTCTCCCTCCTGTTCCTGCCGAGGCGCCTGAGACTAGCCGGGTGGGCCGGGTCCCGGGCGGCAAGGCCGCAGCCCTCCGGCGCGCCACGGCCCTCCGGCGCGCCGCGGCCCTTAGGCGGCAGCCTCCAAGCGTGGAGCGGTCTTGAGGCCCTCGCACAACCCCGCCACCGCCAGGGCGGCGCCAGCCTCCATGGGCAGCACCTGGGCGCAACCCCGCACCAGCTGCCCCGCGGCGATGGCGGCGGCCACGCCAGCCTGGCGGGCGTCGAGGCCGCTCACCTCACTCCAGCGCTGCACAAAGGGCATCAACCGGTCGAGACTGTCCTGGAAGGCGAGGGGCGAGGCGCTGGTGCTGACCGAAGCGGCCGCAGCCCGAATGCTGGCATCGCTGGGGCAGTCACCCAGCTGCTGCAAGGTAGCCTTGAGCACCTCGATCAGCTGGGGCCCCCAGCTGTTGGCCTCGTCCGAGAGCACCGCCGTGCCTGCCGGCAGCGGCTCCAGGTTGAAGCTGCGGAACACCAGCGAGCCGGACAGCCGCGCCACCGACACGATCAGGGTTTCGGCCTGCAGCCGTCCATCATCTGCCAGCAACTTTTGGGCGGCCTCGACGATGAAGCCGGCCGCGGAGAGCAGTTCGTGTTGATCGGCAGATGTCATGGGAGAGGGGCGGGTGAACAGGGGCCAAGCACCAAGGTGGGGCAGCCCGCCAGTGCTTCTAGGGTGAGCATTCCCCGGGCTGATCGCGGGCGCCGGCCGCGGAGCCTCTGCCCAACCCCCTGAGCCACTGCGGCACAGGATCCGCAGAACCGGGGAGGGCGACGGGCATCGATCAGCCCTGGATCCTGGCGTTGCAAGCATCCCGCGCGCGACAGGTCCAAGTGGGCATTACTGCGCCTCGGGATAGCTGATGGGCCGCACAGGACCCAGCCAGTCGATGGGGCAGCGGTGCAGGTCGTAGTAGCCGGCCACCACCTCCACCAGCCCGGCCCGCAGCCGATCGGTGAGCAGCACGCTGGAGCACACCAGGTTGGTGGCGGAGATCAGGGTATGGCACGGACAATCGAACAGCAGCTCCACCGGCACCCGGGAATCCGCGCAGCCCAGCACCGCCGCCTCGGGGTGTTGCCCAGCCCCCACGGCCCGCAGCCGTTCGCCCATGCTGTGGGGGTGGAGGGAGTGGCCCTCCAAGAACCGTTGGTGGCCCTGCTGGAGCTGCTCCAGAACCTGGGCGGAACGTTTGCTGCTAGCCGTCCTGCCCGGAGATGCGGTGGGGTCGCTGGGCAGGGGGTGCTGGCGCCATGAAGGGACAGGGAGGGGCTACCAGCGGGCCGCTGGCCCGGCTTTGAGGCTATGTCGGGGCTGAGGGGAGGTCACCCACAAGGCGTCAGCGGCGGGGCCGGCCGGTCGTTCAGGAGGGATTCTCAGGGGCGGGATTTGGTCGGGAAGGCGACAGCCCGGGATGGAGCAAGCCGTTTCGCTAGAGGGTGGTTGGGATGTTCACGCCCTGTGTCTTCGTCCAGTTGCCTCCGGGCGGTCTGGCTGAACACCGGTCCATTCAGTTCATCGATCGGTTCGGGTGGTTCCCAGGCCTTGCCCCCCGCACTGCCACCGTCCTGCCGTCCTTCCACGCTGCCTCCGTCACCATGACCGCCAGCCTCTCCATGGAAACCATCTCGTTGGATTCGTCCTCGGCCTTCGCGGCCATCGCCCTGGCGGCGGTGTCCTGGGATGGCTACTTGAGCATGGCCGGATCCCGAGCGCTGCGGCACTCGCTCGACTACCGCCAGCCGTTCAAGCAGTACGGCGATGAGCGGATGGTGGAGCTGATGAACAGCCTGCTGGCGGCCCTGCGCCAGAAGGGTCCCCAGCACCTGATGCTGGAGGCCGCCGCAGCCCTCTCCACGTCCCAGCGGGCCACGGCCTATGCGGTGGCGGCCGAGATCATGCGCTCCGATGGCCCGCTCCAGCCCGACGAGCTCAACATCCTCACCAACCTGGCGACCACCCTGGAGCTGAGCCCGGAGCTCACGGCTCAGGTGCAAGCGGTGATGGATCTGCTCCACGCCGACGTGTTGGTGGCCAGCTGAAGGCCAGCGCCAGTAGCCGCAGGTGAGCGGCGGGCCACGGCGGTGGCCCGCTGTGCTGCGTTAGCGGTGGATCGGATCCCGGGGCCCTCCCAGCCCCTGGATTTTGCTGCTGCGTATCACGCCACGAAACGCCGATACATCCAGCGCACGAATGGCCCGAGCACGGGCACCGGAGCAAAGGTGGGGCCCACGAAGTCGAAGTAATCCACGTGGTCGATGATGCGACCATCCGCTCCAAACTTCAGCCGACTGACGCCGGGGTAGAGGAACTCAATCCCCTTGATCTTCAGCCCCAACGTCCATTCCACAAAGGCCGTATCGCCCTGGAGGGCAAGGGCGGCGGGTTCCAAGCTCACGTCGTCACAGCGGCGCACCAGCCCCTCCTGGGCGGCCAGATAGGCGGCGATCCCCTGCTTCTCCTGGGTGGGATCGCGGAAATGCACGTCATCGGCATACACCGCCCGCCATTGCTCTGGCGTGGGCGCCGGAGCGCCATAGGGCTTGGTGAACAGGGCCCGCAGGCCGGCCTCATCGAGGGGAACGCTCAGGAGCTCAGCCATGGCGGGTCGGACGACTGGGGCGAAGTCTGTCAAGGCTGGAGGCGGTCGGGGGCGCTGGCCTGCTGCTCCTGCGAGCGGCCCGGTGAGCTGCCCAGTGAGCTGCCAGGCCCACCTCCCTCGCTCTTGGCGCTGGGCAGCGGCGCTGCAGGACTCATGTCGCGGATCCACTGGTTGCTCTCAGCAGCCATCAAGGCCTCGCACGTGCTGACCAGCCGCTGGAAGGCCGAATCGGCCGCGTCATAGGGAGGGGTGTCGGTGAGATACAGATATTTCTCGTGCTTGAGCGCTTGGGCCAGGCTGCGGTAGCGCAGCCAATTTTCTTGATGGCGCTGCAAGGCCATCAGGGATCCGGCCACGGCCACAGCCCCACCGGCCAGCGACACCGCCAGGGCGCCCCAGCTGAAGCGGGTCGAGAAGGGGCTGAAGATCGTGATGGCGGTGCCCAGCAGGATCTGCAGCAAACGCAGCCGCAGGAAGGCTCGCTTGTTGCTCTGACTGGCCTGGCTCAACCAGCTGATCTGCTCCTCCAACCGCTCCTGGAGATAGGTCTCCGCAGGGATCGCCATGGTTCTGGGCATGCTGCACCACAACTCCAGGATGGAGGGACCGGAGGGTGCTGGCCACTGCCCACCTAGGGTCGGCCGAGCCCCACCCTGGCCCGCGTTGTCCGCCAGCCTCCCGATCCGATCCGCTCCGGCCGCCACCACCTCCACCATCGCCTCCGCCTCCGCCGCCTCCACAGCTGGCGCAACCGGCTCAGCCCCCGCCTGGGACGCGATCGTGATTGGCTCCGGCATCGGCGGCCTGGTCACCGCCACGCAGCTGGCCGCCAAGGGGGCGAAGGTGCTGGTGCTGGAGCGCTATCTGATCCCGGGCGGCTCAGGCGGCAGCTTTCGACGCGACGGCTACACCTTTGATGTGGGCGCCTCGATGATCTTCGGCTTCGGAGAGAACGGCCATACCAATCGGCTCACCCGCGCCTGGGCGTAGGTGGGCGAGCGTTGCGCCACGAG
>JBKCTK010000161.1:0-13704 GCA_046319055.1 Synechococcaceae cyanobacterium | reverse complement strand
TGGTTCCAGTACTGTCCAAACTGCTCGTAGCGGCGGCGTTAGTCCGGATCGGACAGCACCTCATAGGCCTCGCTGATCTCCTTGAAGCGGGCTTCGGCGCTCGGATCACCGGGATTGACATCCGGGTGGTATAGGCGGGCCAAGCGGCGAAAGGCCTTTTTGACCGTGTCGGCGTCCGCGCTCCGCTCCACTCCGAGGATGCTGAAGTAGTCGCGGTAACCGTTCACGCTCATCGGAAGGGCCTCGTAAGACCGCTGGACCCGGATACCGAGGTGGGGACCAGCGTTGCGCCATTCTCCAGCGGCCGCGGCGCGATCCGCCGGGCGGGTTGGGGCGGAAGCCCGAACGCGGGCCGCCGCGGCAGGGCCGGGATGCCCTGGAGGCCCAGCGGTTGTTGCTCGTACGATCCAGCATCTCCTTACCAACCATCGTGATGGTTCGTTCCCGCCACCGGGGTGTTTTGCCGCTGAGCCTCGGCGCCACGGCCGTCCTGTGGCTGGCGGCGGCGGTTCCAGCAGCCCAAGCCGCGGCCCCGGGGCCGCCCCAGGATTCCACCAGCCCCAACGTGGGGCAGCCGATCTACAGCTCCAACCAGGAGCAGCTGGCCCTGAGCGCCTTTCTGAAGGCGCGGGGGTTTCTCTTCTACGGCGCCTGGTGGTGTCCGGCCTGCTTCAAGCAGAAGAACCTGTTCGGCCAGGAGGCGGGAAATCAGCTGCCGTATGTGGAATGCGAAAAGAAGCCAGAGCAACGGGAGCGCTGCCAGGCCCTCGGCATCCAGGCCTTCCCCACCTGGGTGCTGGGCAATGAGCGCCGCGAGGGGGTTCTGAGCCTCGAGGAACTCAAGAGCTGGAGTGGTTTCAAGGGCGAGGCCCAGCCCGTGCCTGGCGGGTCCGGGGCTCAGCTGCCCTCCGCGAGGCCTTGATTGAAAGCGGTGCCTTGGGGGTTGGTGAAGGCCGGCGCCATCGGTTTGGCTGCGCCGGCCTGAGCCAGGGCGCTGATCTCGAACCAGGGAAGGGGAGGCGAGACCAGATAGCCCTGGAAGCAATCGACCCCGAGCTGCTCCAGAGTTGTCAAAATATTCAGATCTTCGACTCCTTCGGCCACCAGATCGATAGCGAGGCTGCGGGCCAGGTTGGCGATCACCTGCACGATGTGCTCAGCATAGGGATCACGGGCCATCGCTGCCACGAATGAACGATCGATTTTGAGTTCATCTGGCCGCAGTTCACTGAGCAGAGTCAGCGAAGAATGACCCGTGCCGAAGTCGTCGAGTGCGATGCGGATGCCGAGATCGCGCAGTAGCTTGAGGTTCTGGCGCACCAGGGCTGATGCTTCCAGGATGACGCGTTCGGTGATTTCAATGGTGAGCAGCGTTGGCGGGATGGCACAACGCTCGAGCTCCTGTCGAATCTGGGGCACCAGCTGCTGATCGGAGAGTTGGCTGGGGGAGAGATTGATGGCCAGATGCAGCGAGGGGAGCTGTTGCTTGAGGGTCGCAAAGTCGTGGAGGGAACGTTCCAAGATGGCCTGCCACAGCACACCGAGCTGACGGTGATGCTCGGCCAGGTCGAGAAACTCCTCCGGCGGCACGGCACCGCGTTCGGGATGGTTCCAGCGGGCCAGGGCCTCCACGGCCAGGAGCTCGCCTTGGCGGTTCACGATCGGCTGGAAGAGCACCTGCAGCTGCTTCTGCCGCACCGCCTGCATCAGGTCGAGGTAGAGCTGATAGGAATCGAGCGTGCTGAACGCGTCGTCCATATCGAAGATGGCAATGCGGCTGTGCTTGTTCCGCTTGGCCCAATACATCGCCAGGTCCGATTGTTGCATCGCCCGGGCCGGTTCGGTGAGGTTGGGGTCCACCAGGGCGATGCCCACGCTGAGGCTGAGTTCGATCGGCAGGTCGCCCACCAGCACCGGTTCGGCCAAGGAGTCGCAGAGGCGGCTGGCGCACTGGTGGGCCGCCGCTCGTTGGTCGGCTTCGGACCCAGAGGCCACGTCGCTGAGATCCATCAGGATCGCGAGTTCATCACCCCCGTAGCGGGCCAGGAAATCGCCCAAGCGCAGTTGCTGGCGCAGGCGCTGGGCAACGGTTTTCAGCACCTCGTCACCGTAGTGGTGGCCAAAGGTGTCGTTGATCGCCTTGAAGCGATCCACATCCACGAACAGCACCGCGTAGCGGCTCTGGCTGTCGCGGCAGGAGCGCGCCAGGGTCGCCAGCTGCTCGAGGAAGAAGCGCCGGTTGGGCAGCTGGGTGAGGGGATCAATCAGGGCCAGGGTCTGGGCGCTTTCCAGAAAGTCTTGAAAGCGGTTGGCCAACCGCTGCAGGCGGTGGTCGAGATCCAGCCTGCTCGACGGGGGTTCTGAGCCTGTCGCTGCCATCGCGGCAGGGGCGGCAGCTGCCGGCGTGGCCACCTGGGCCGAATCCTCTGGCGGCGGGGCGGCGTTGGCCGTCTGGCTCGCTTCGCCCGAGGTGCTCAGACGGCGATGGAGCAGCCGGGCCAGGGCCAGGCTGCCCTGGGAGGCGGCATGGGCGTTGATGCCCAGCTCGGCATGCAGGTCATCGAGGTCGCGGCAGACCCGGCGGATGCGGGCATCGCCGCGTCGTTCCCGCCGCCGGCTGATCAGGCGCTGGCGCCGCCGCTCCAGCAACAGCGTGGAGCGGAACCCCAGCAAGCCCAGGCAGAAGGCCAGGACCAGCACCAGGTCTTCCAGCAGCACCTGCAGCAGGATTGGCCAGATCGGCTGCTCGCGCAGCGCCAGCAAGCGACCATCGCTGCTGTGGATCAACGGCAGGATCGGCTGGTCGCCACGGGTGTGATTTGGGCCTGGGTGGGCCTCGGCCCGCAAGGACAGATTCCGCTGGAAACGCTGCAGATTGTGGCGGATATTAGTGGTGTATTCCTGGCGCATCAATGGGTCGAGAAACACCAAGCTGCCGCGGCGAGGAGCCGTGCTCATGCTGTTGGAAATCGGCGTGGCAATCCCTAGGTAGGGGTTGCCCTTGGCATTGCGGCAGAACAGACGCACCGTGCTGGAAATGTTCACCAGTTCGTAAAGGCCGCCATTGGCGCAACGCACCAGGGCGGTGATGTCCTGGCGATCTTCGTTGCCAAGAGTATGACTGAACAGGAGTTGGCCTCGCTCTTCCAGTAACAGCATGACCAGGCCACCATCAAATACCGCGGTGGTCTGGATGTCGTTGCCCGGAAAGTTAGGATTGGTGCCGCTCACGAAGCTATAGAGACTGTCCCAGTGGCCCCAATCGAAGGCGGTGCGGGTAAGCGAGCCATAGGCCGCTTCAACGATCCCCAGCCCCTCCTGGAGCCGTTGCTGCTGCTCCGACTGGCCCGAAAGGGCCCGGTGACGCAGATGGACCAGAAACAGGGGCGCCAGCAGCAGCAAGGCCAGGGCCAAGGCGGTCCGCAGCGTTCTGGGGCGGGGAGGCGCATGGCGTTCTTCTTTCCACCAGGAGCGCAGCAGGCGCCGCAGAGGCGTCATGGCCGACCCTCCTCCTTCAGGATTGGCCTGGAAGGGGCCAAGCGGTGAGGATCCCAGTGGCTGGGCATGGCTGACTGAATCCAGACGCGCATGTTTCTTGCCTTCAAGCCACAAGCTTCATCTTAGTTGCGGCTGCCAATTTGCTTCAGGCACAGCGCTGGGGAATCAGCGCTCTGGTGCCATCCCTCACCCCGCACCAGCTGCTGCACGGGACCGTTTCGGGACGGGCTTTGGACCACAGGAAGGCGGCTCAGTTGCGCTTCTCCATCCCCTCATCTTGGTCTCAGTTGCCAAGAGCCGATTGCCTCTATTCTTTCAGGCTGTAAGATTGAGAGAGAGTATCTACTTGTGCTGCCGCGGAGCCGAAGTCACTTGGTCAAATATGGCTTTAGCAATGGCGTTTCGTGTGCGCGGCACGAGGCTTGGATGCCCTTGCCAGGGCGGCCAATCAAGATGATCGGCGATGTTCTCGATCCCATGTCCCGAGGTCTGCTCCACGCTGGCTTGAGCGATCCACAGGTTTGGTTTGTCCAGGGTGCAGCGGGCTCAGTCCTGCGGGCAAGCGCAACAATTCCCTGCTGGATCCATCTTTCTTGCCACTTGCCCTGACGCAAAGGGCTAAGGCTGTGCCTCGACGTTCAGGTTGAAGGGCGGACCGATCTGGTTGCAGGCTGCTGCGATGATCTGCTGAGTTCGGAGGTGATGGGCAAAGCATCGGGTCACTTGATGACCGATGCAGCTCCGCAGCTCATGCAGGATTGATGTCCAGGCTTGCTCAGCTTCACAAGCGACAGCCTGCTACCGCAAGAGTGGGTGGCGCTCTCTAACGCGTGAGCGGGTCATCGCCGGAACGGATTTTGCAAACTTGACGATGCCTGGCCGCTTCCCAGCTTCGATGTAATTGTATCGAGACAAGATGCTTTGGCAAACTCTCGCATGGAAGATGATTGTGATTTGGGTCATTTCAGAGCGCTGCAGGCATCAAGACCTGCAGCGAAAATAACGGGATGCCACGAGCAATCTTGCACGCGTCATTGTACGGTGAATAGTTTTGCGTCCGTGGGAGTGCAAGAAGAGCTCGTGAAAGCTCTCGCGAAGCCACTCGGGACTTAACCTTAGCTTAATTTGGCTGGGCTTACTTTGCCGCAGTTCATCCGTATTGCACTCAGTGTTTGGCCGGGGGAGCTGCGGCGACTGCTTGACGATCGAGTTAAGAAGTGAAAATAACCGCAATCAACAGCCCTTGTGCGCTTATTCTTAGATCAGGCCAACCCTTGCACAGCCATGACCTGCAACTTTTACGACTTCTCCAACTCAACAGGCGGTGTTGTTTTCTACTCCACCAATGACTGCGACATCATCATTGGCTCAGCTTATGATGACATCTTCCATAGCCGCGGTGGTGATGACGTTGTCCGAGCGGGCAACGGCAATGATCTGGTAACGTGCGGTACTGGGAACGACAGCGCCTACGGCGAATCTGGCAACGACACATTGTACGGCGAGACTGGCAACGATGTGCTAGATGGCGGCGAAGGAGATGATTTTATTGATGGCGGCGATGATCATGATGTGATTTACGGTGGAACCGGTAATGATGAGATCTACGGCGGCATCGGCAATGATGCCCTCGCCGGCGGGGATGGTGACGACAGTCTAACTGGCGGAGCTGGGGACGATCGTGTGTATGGAGAAGCGGGTAATGATGGCATTTGGGGTAATGAGGGCAATGATCTAATCTTTTCTGGTGATGGAGACGATCGAACTCGCGGCGGCGATGGCAACGATGTGATACTCGGCGAGGCTGGTGACGACTCCATGGCCGGAGGCAATGACGACGACACGCTCTATGGCGGTGATGGGGATGACTTTCTCTCCGGCGACTCCGGCAGGGATGTGATCTACGGTGATGCTGGAACGGATGCCATCAGCGGTGGCGCTGATGATGATCAGATCTTTGGTGGATCTGGTAACGATTACCTGTATGGCGATGCCGGTAACGACGGCATCAACGGCGATGCAGGCAATGATCTGATCTTTTCTGGTGATGATGACGATCGAGCTCGCGGTGGCGATGGCAACGATGTGATACTCGGCGAGGCCGGTGACGATGCCATGGCCGGAGGCAATGACGACGACACGCTCTATGGCGGTGATGGGGATGACTTTCTCTCCGGGGACTCCGGCAGGGATGAACTCTACGGTGATGCTGGAACGGATGGCATCAGCGGTGGCGCTGATGATGATCAGATCTTTGGTGGATCTGGTAACGATTACCTGTATGGAGATGCCGGTAGCGATGGCATCAACGGCGATGCAGGCAATGATCTGATCTTCGGTGGTGATGGAGACGATCGGGCTCGCGGCGGCGATGGCAACGATGTGATGCTTGGCGAGGCCGGTAGTGATGGCATGGCCGGAGGGGCTGGCAACGACACCCTGTATGGCGGCGCGGGCAAAGACAATCTTTTTGGCGATGCTGGCAATGACGTCATCTACGGAGAGGGCGATAGTGATATTGCGCGAGGCGGGGCGGACGATGATGTAGTTGATGGTGGATTGGGCGACGATACCCTGTACGGTGATGATGGAATAGATGCCTTGGATGGAGGTGATGGCCAGGATGAGCTCTACGGGGGTAACGGTTACGATCTCGTGGAAGGTCAGGATGGCGACGACCTTATCTATGGAGAGGGTGATGCTGATCTCCTTCTCGGCGGTGCAGGCAGCGACGTGATCGATGGGGGGACTGGCGATGACCGGATCTTCGCCGAGACGGGCCAAGACAAATTGTTCGGCGGCGACGGGGCTGATGTCCTGCATGGCGGCGACGGGGCTGATTTCCTGCATGGCGGAGCAGATGCTGACAGGCTCACCGGTGACGCTGGTAATGATGATTTTGTCTGGAATACACTTGATCAATCCCTACTTGGCGCGCTGGGTGCCAACACCTTTGACACGATTACGGATTACTCCCTGGGCGATCGCCTCGACTCACCGTTCATTAGCTCCGGCACTATCACCAGCAGTTCCGGCACTGTGGCATTCCTGTCAGAACGGGCGATTCGATCCTTGCTTGGTACGCAGTTCACCGCTTTCTCGGCCAGGGCATTCCAGGCGGCCGGCTGGAATGGCACCTTTGTGGCGTTCAACGACCAAACGGCTGGCTTCCAAGCCAATAGTGACAGTGTCGTTTTTCTGGAGAACTACAACTTGACTCTGGCTACTTATCCCATTCAGCTGGCCTAGACCATCCTTGCCTAGCGTCCAGCGATCCGCCTGCCAAGGCGGGTTGCTGGATCATTGTTGGCTGTGATGGGGCCCAAGATGCTGGCCAGCGGACAGGGAATTGACGCGGGAGAGCTGCGTCCCACATTGTTGCAACCCTGCCGGATTACTGCGGCTGCCAACGGCTCAGGCTACCTGGATGAATTGCAGGGGACTGAAGGGTGGCCATGGAGCCCTGCCATGCCGAGGCCTCAGCTGATGAGCCTGAGGTCGTTTCCTGTACTCTTCCCTACTTTCTTTGTCATTGCGTATGTTAGTCCCAAGGTTCGTTGCGGAAAGGCGAGGCATTTCGGAAGCGTATCTCGCTACTTTGGAGAAACGCGGAAGTAGGCAGTCGGCACGCAATGGAATGTGAAATTCTTCGACCTGCTGCCGTCATTTAGCCACATCCTTGGCACCTGGCCTCTCATTTCTCGTGCAAGATGGCGCGAGTCCTTCACTCTTCTTTGTCAATCCCCTGACCAGGCCTCCCCCCAGGCCGCTACCACCAGAGCTGTTGCATCTAAAGCGCTCGGACTGTGCAATCACGGGACCAAATCCAGACCGGCGGCATCACCACTGGTGAGGACAATGCGAGGTGAACGCTACCGATAGCGGGAGTGGATGGGGTCTGGATTCTCCGCAGCCGTTGCGTGACGCCATGGCTCGCACATGGCCTGGTCTAAGACGCTATCTACAGCGCCGGGGTACTGGCATTGTGTCTCTCGAACAGGGTAGCGCTGATGGCTGCAGGCACGGTCGCCTTACCCCGCCGGACAGCTGCATGAGGCAGCCTAGGCACCGCCCCACCCCTGGCAAGTTCGGCAGCTCGACGAGATGGCCGGAGAGCCAAGGTGAACGGTGGGAATCAGGCGTGTTCGATTTCCAACGGCTAGCCACCGCACGTACGCGACTGCGGTTGATACGGAACTGTCCTTCAACGGGTGGTGACCCCATCCTCTGCGAAGGGGCCTTCTGGGCTTAGTGCTCGTTCACGGCGTTAGCAGAGCCGTCGTGGTGGCGACCCAGTCCGTCCGGCAGGCCCCGCAGCCCTAAGCCCGCATGGTTGCGCAAGCTGCTTGCCCTGTTCCCCCACCCGCTGCGGACAGCCACCACACACTCTCTGAGTTGACCATGGGACTTCATGGGAACTGGGGCTGAAGCGGTATGAGGTCTCAGGATGAGATCGGCCTAGCCGTGGCTCGCATTTGTCACCGTCAGCCATGGTTGCGGCTAAGCCTTGACCACTGAGGGGTGATCACTTAGGTTCCTTGTGCATGACGCTGGATTAATGCGTTATCCGCAGAAACGCTGCCTGCTGGGCCTCCTACTTGCCATCGCCTCCTCGCAGCCGGATCTCGCCCAGGCTGCCCCCAGTTATGGCAGCAAGTCCATCACCATCCCGATCGTTCACCCGCACCAACAAGGTCAGTTCTTGGGGTCGCCGCATCTTGGTGTGGCATTTGGTAACAGCGTCGGCTTCACGGATTACTCCAGCTTCCTGCTTGACACGGGTTCCACGGGTATCGCTGTCTCCAGGCATGCCTGGGACCCCACAGCCGCGGGCGCCCAGAAGCAGGGACCTGGCAGCATCATCTACTCCAGCAGTGGCAAGAAATACACCGGAGACTGGTATTCCGCCGTCGTTCGGATCGGCCAGTCCGATCATTACGCAGAAGCATCTGTGCCTGTGTTGTTTGTAAACAATCTCACTTGTCTTCCCAACCACGCTGAATGCCAGGAGAATAACGATCCTGCCCTGCGGATGTTCGGCGTTGGTTTTGCCCGTGCATCTGCGAGTGATACTGTCGGTCCGAACGGAAAAGTTGCTGCGGTGCCCACCAATAACCCCCTACTTAACATCACTGGCTTGAACGGAACATCGGTCAAGGCGAGCACACCAGCCAAGCCGGGAGCCACGGGTATTGTTGGCGACTTCACCAGTGGCTACATCCTCAGCCGCACTGGGCTGACCCTCGGTCTCACCCCCATCAACACCGCGGCATTTGCCAAACTTCTGGCTCTCGATTGGTCGGATAGAACCCAGGATAGCGGCTTCGATAGCGGCTACGCCGATTGGAATCCGGTGCCAGCGACGCTAACGGTGAACGGCACCACAGGTCATGGCGGAGTGCTGACAGATACCGGCTTGAGCTATATGTTCGTGACCCCAGCCTCGGGGGCGGTTGTGCAGGTCGACAACGCCTGCGACCGCGGACACGATTGTCTTGCTCCCGGCACCACGGTTACCGTTGGTATCGACACTATAGTATCTTACCAATTCACGATCGGCCCATCGTCTGGTGAGCCCATCCAGCCGGCACCGCCTGCCGCCCCGCCCTATGCGGTCAAGGCAGATGGCAGCGTGTTCGTTAATACAGGCTCCCAATTTTTTGGTCAATACATTTATCTTTACGACTATGTTAACGGTCAGGTTGGTTACATCGATCGGCAGACGCTGGATGGCTATCCTTCTGAGAATCTGATTTGGCTGGCTGACGCGTTCAGTCCGGCGCCGGTGCCAGCCTCCCTCCCCCTGGCTGGCGCCGCCGTCGCCTACAGCTGGTCACGCCAGCTGCGCCGCCGCCTGCGGCGGGCCAGCTTGTGAGGATTTGAGCTGAGGTCTATCCCAACCTGGGGGACGGTGCTACTAGGCCCCGCCATTCCTTCTCGCTCCCCTCTCCTGCCCGGCAGCGGTATGTCCCGGGATGGCGAACCTTGGTCTGCAGCGTAGTCCCTCACGGAGATCTCGCCTCGGTTACTCTGTACAGTGCAAATCCGGCGGCACTTCTTCGAACTCGTTGTTCTGGCCTCCGGTTTCGAACCTGTCCTTTCATGCAGAGCAGTCTTCTCACCAGCCTCCTGTTGCCGCTGGCTCTGGCCTTTGTGATGCTGGGCATGGGTTTGAGTTTGGTGCCGGACGACTTCAAGCGCATCCTGCGGGATCCGCTGGCGGTGACCCTGGGCAGCCTCTGCCAGATCGTGCTGTTGCCCTTAATCGGCGCCCTGATTGCCTGGCTCATCCCGATGCAGGCCGAGCTGGCTGTGGGTCTGATCGTGTTAGCTGCCTGTCCGGGTGGGCCATCATCGAACCTGATCACCTATCTCGCCAGAGGTGATGTTGCCCTGTCGGTCACCCTCACCGCCGTTAGCAGTGTGGTGACTGTGTTAACCATTCCGGTGCTGACCAATCTGGCGCTGCGCCATTTCCTCGGCCAGAGCGCCGCGATCGCCCTGCCGGTTGGGCCGACCATGTTGCAAATCCTGCTGATCACGCTGCTGCCGATCAGCTTGGGCATGCTGATTCGTGACCGCTTCCCCAGCACAGCACGGCGTCTCGAACGGCACATGAGCCGTTTGGCCTCAGGCTTGCTGGCCCTGATCATCGCCCTCTTGCTGCTGCGTGAAGGCGACAAACTGCCGGGTTTCCTGGCGCAGGTGGGCGTTGCCGTGCTGTTGCTCAATCTGCTTGCGATGCTGTCGGGCTTCCTCGCCGGCGGGCTGTTTCGACTGCCCTTAACCCAGCGGCTCTGCATCGCCATCGAGGTGGGCATCCAGAATGGCACCCTGGCGATTGCGATCACCGCCGGCCTGCTCAATAACAACGAGATGGCGATTCCCGCCGCTGTCTACAGCCTGCTGATGTATCTCACAGGCTTTGCCGCGATTCTCTATGGACGCCGCACCATTGCTCCCGTTCAGTCCCCTTGATCAGGTTGATGCGTACGCGGAGCTCTGTTCACGACCACCCATCCAGAGAGCGGCCTAACAGCGGTTCAACGTTACATCTGGATGGCTTTCTTTTGTTGACGCTTGCGCAGCCTGCGACTCCAGGCCAGGCTCATGCCAAGGCCTAACAGGGGTAAGGGCCCAGGTACCGCGACCGGTCCATTGCGTCGCACGATGACAGCATGGGGATCACTGAGGTTGAGGGTACCGCTGAAATCCAGCAGAGTGGAGGGCAACACATGGGCGAGCCGCCATTTCCCGGTCATCGGGTCGCGCTCAATGATGCCAAGGCCAGGGCAGCTGCCCGCAGCCGCATGGCTCACGGTCAGTGGAAAGGGGCCGCGCAGGGCAACAAAGATCATGTCCCCCTCAGGCGATGCATCCCCTAGATCAGGCGTGGGATCGTTGCTGGTGGTTGCACCTGGGGTGGTTCCACAGGCTTGCGATTCGGTGAGATCGTAGTTGTCGTGGGTTTCCAGGATGTTCCAGGGTTCGTGCATATGGAAGATGTCGCCGGTATTGCGCACGCGGTCAAAGACATGAAGCTCATCGTCGATCACCACCATGCCGTGGGCATCGCGGTTGTTGCCCGGGAGAAGTTTGCCATTGTCCGGGTCTTGCCAGACAGCGATGGGCAGCGGTGAGTTTGGCGGCAGAGAGTTGGGAGCCAGCGGATAGTCCACGCCAAAGCGATAGACACTGAACTCCGACACGCCAGCACCGGATGTGCCTGTATCCATGTGCATATAGCCCTGCGTTTCAATGCCTCCACAGCCTGCAGCATTCATGACACTCAAATCGTACTCCGCCACGATGGCCATCGGTGATGCGCTGACATCGACAACGAACATGCCGCCCCCGCCCAGCGTGGCAAAAACATGTTTGCCGCTACTGGATGGAATGGGGCAAATCACACTGTTGAGTGGGCGGATGCCCGGTGCTTGCTTCGGACGATTGGCGGGTGTGAGGGTGGGTTGATTGTCCGGTACAGCCCCTTCAACGCGGCAGCCAATGCCATTTGAGCTATCCATCGTCACGGCGATGGGTTGTGCTGTAATTCGGCCTACTCCGCCAACAAAATCGAGACTTGAGCCCGCATTAAAGACAAACTCTTTGACGGCACCTGAGGCGTGTCGGACAACATCAACCCGCTCAAGCATGCGCCCATTCTGATTGCCAACGACGATGTGATTGCCGTTGGGGGTCCAAAAGCTCATGTGATTCTGCCGGCCTGTTGATGTCCCCGTGCTGCGGAATAGACACACCGGCTGCTTGGATGGCCCATGGACGATGCCAAGATGGCCAGAGCTAACAAAATTAAGCGCCATATATTCAAAATCAGGGCTTGGCATGATTCCATGCAGCCGCGTTGTATGGCTATTGGTTGTTAGCAGTGCATTTGGAAATAAATCCAGAGTCGCATCGAGGACGATTGGATTATTGATGGGTTGTGGACGCAGCAGGTCGGCAGAGTCGTAGATCCGCACCTTGCCTCCGTGGGTGCCGGTCGGGCTACTGAGACTCAGGCCCACGGAGTTGGCCTGATCGCTCAACCACACCTCGAAGCTGCCCCGTGTGGTCCGCACCGGGTTGAACCCTGGCAGCGGTCCACTGCTGTTGCTGCCTCCATCATGATGATGACCGCCACTGTCATCAGCCCAACTGGCAGGAGAGAAGTCGACCACCAGCAAGGCAGCGAGCAACCAACGCATCCCTATAGATTTGCGTTGGTGACGGGCTACCGAAAACTGTTGTGGGTTCATGGTTTTGTTGCGCTGAATCGGAATGGCGCAGAGCGAGCCTTGTCCAAGTAGCCAGGGACAACTCTATGGCGCTCAGTGCAACTACCCAATGGCGCCTAGTCTAATGACGTTCTGCTTGGTGGCAACGCCATCAGTCTCGGGGGCGATGCATCCCACATATCTCAGGCAAGACCAAGCCGTGCTACTCGGCCCGATCGGTGGTGTGTCGCCCCTTGCGTCGTTGCCATCGCTTCAGGGTGGGAGCCGCCAAAACCCTGTCCCGCAGGCCAGGATGGGGACAAGCACCACCAGCCTGTGGCCGATTCCGCAACCTTCAGCGCAGCCGCAGCCAGCGACGACGACCTGGGCGACCTGCTGCTGGAGGTACTCCCCGGTGACGGCAGCACCATCGGCAACCAGTCCGCACGGGAGGCCCTGAGCCGGGCAGCGGAGCGGCAGGTCAGCGACGAGGAGTACGAAGCGATCAAGGAGCGCCTGCTGGGGCTGGGCCTGATCCGCAAGGGTCGGGGCCGTGGCGGTGCCATTGGCCTGGCCGAGGGCATCGAGGGCGGCAGTCGCTACGAAGCTCCGGCAGCGCCAGCCCCTGCAGGCAATGGCCGCGGCCGAGCCAAGAAGGAGGCCGCCCCCAAGGACTTCAAGGCGGTGCTGTGGGCGGCGGCCGACACGCTCCGGGCCCAGCTGGATGCGGCGGAATACAAGCATCTGGTGCTGGGGCTGATCTTCCTCAAATACATCTCCGACAGCTTCAGCGAGCACCAGGCCAAGGTGCTGGCAATGGTGAGCGATCCGGACTCGGACTTCTTTATGGGTGATGACCCAGATGACCATCAGGCCGCCCTGGAGGACCGGGATTACTACACCCAAGACAATGTGTTCTGGGTACCTGCGCAGGCCCGTTGGCAGGCGTTGCGGGCCCAGGCCAAGCAACCGGACATTGGCCAGCGGGTCGACCGGGCCTTGGTGGCGATTGAAAACGAGAATGAAAAGCTCCGCGGCAAGCTCGACAACCGCTTCGGGGCAGCTCAGCTGGAGCCCGGCCGCCTGGGCGAGCTGGTGGATCTGATCTCCACGATCGGCTTCAAGCAGGACGAGGCCCTGCAGGGTGATCCGATCGGCAAGATCTACGAATACTTCCTGGGGCAGTTCGCCCTGGCGGAGGGCAAGAAGGGCGGCGAGTTCCTGACGCCTCCCTCCGGCGTGAAGCTGCTGGTGGCGGTGCTGGCACCGCACAAAGGGCGGGTGTATGACCCCTGCTGTGGTTCAGGAGGGATGTTCGTCTCCAGCGAGGAGTTCGTGCAATCGCACGGGGGCCGGATCGATGACATCTCGATCTACGGGCAGGAGAGCAACCCCACCACCTGGCGACTGGCGGCGATGAACCTGGCGATCCGGGGCTTTGCCGCCGATCTGGGCCAGGAGCCGGCCGACACCTTTGCCCGTGATCAGT
>JBKCTK010000160.1:0-5586 GCA_046319055.1 Synechococcaceae cyanobacterium | reverse complement strand
GGCTTCAGTTCCATGCGAACCCCATCCGCTCCAGGTGCCCAGCCACACGGGCCTCCAGCTCCTCAACCCGCACGCTGATCTGAGGTAACGCCTCTCCGTATCTCTCACCCAGCTCCTTGAGGCGGCTGGTGAGGTGCTGGCTCACCCGTTCCACTTCGGCGGCGATCGCCTGCTCCAGCGTGCCGAGCCATTTGCTGTGCACCACCAGCTCGCGCACCTCGTATTCGCTCATGTCGCCGTAAATATCGTAGGCCTGGTCGTCGAGGTCGGCTTCGAAGGCCTTGAGCATCTTCCTGGTCTTGGCCTCCTCGTCGCTCAACTGCAACCATTTCCGCAGCACCCGCAGCTCCTGAGCCGCTGCGGGATCCTTGCGGATCTCCTTGATGCGGGCTGCCACATGGGCCGTGTTGAGTTTTTCCAGCTCGCTGAAGGCCCCGTCGTCGCCGCCGTGTTCCTCCTTCAGTTCCGCCAGGCGGCGGCGGCTTTCCTCCAGTTCCCCCCGCAGCGCCTCGACCATCATCAGGTCGTCACGCAGAATCTGCTGGATCAGCAAGTCCTTGGGCACCAGGTCGCAGGCCCAACCCCTGTCCCTGGTTCTGCCATTCTTGCCGGTCTCCAGCAGGCGATAGATCTCAGCCCTCCAGCCGTCGGCGCTGACCGCATACACGTCGTCCTGCATAAATTCGGCCCACTGGTCCATCAGCAGCTGGTACACCGCATAGGCGTCGATCAGCGGCTGGTCTTGGTACTCCCTGAGCAGGTCCTCGCTCAGCTCGCGGATCACCTCCTTGGGGTGGCAACCCGGCTTCAGACGCACCAACAAGCCCATCGCCGCCTGATACCGCCAGGCGGCAAACTGCTTGGCCATCCCCTCCAGATAGCTGGCAAACTGCGGGTGGCCCGTGATCGTGGCCTTCAGTTCCGCCGGGGCCACCGCCAGCTCCAGATAGCCGGGCCGCAGCGGCCGGAACAAGGCCTCGCGCAGCTGCGGGCACACCTGCCAGTAGGCCTCCAGGGCGTCGATGTCGCGTTCAGGAATGCCGCCGCGCAGGTGGGCCTCGATGTCCTGCAGGTCTTCCGCCTCGCTGCTGTCGATGTAGCGGGGCAGGTTGAGGTTGTAGTCGTGTCCGGCGATCTCCGCGTTGTTCACGAAGCGCGAATAGCCCGGCAGCTCCAGCTGGCGCGTGAACACATCCACGATCTTGTGGATGTCGCGCTCGCGCAGGCGGTTCTTGGGGCCATCCTTGCTGAAGCCCTTGCTGGCATCCACCAGAAAGATCCCCTCGCGGCTGCCGGCCTCGCGCTTGTCGATCACGACGATGCAGGCGGGGATGCCGGTGCCATAGAACAAGTTGGCCGGCAGGCCGATGATCCCCTTGATCAGCCCCCGCTGGATCAGGTTCTTGCGGATCTCAGCCTCGGCATTGCCGCGGAACAGCACCCCATGGGGAAGGATGCAGCTGCCGCGGCCGGTGCTCTTGAGCGTGCGCACGATGTGCAGCAGATAGGCGAAGTCGCCCTGCTTGTCGGGCGGGATGCCGAAGCCCTGGAAGCGGCCCCAGGGATCCTTGGCTGGATTGAGGCCCGTGCTCCAGCGCTTGTCGGAGAACGGGATATTGGCCACCACATAATCAAACTGCTTGAGCTGCTCGCCGTCACCATTGCTTTCCAGCAGCTTGGGGTCGGCCAGGGTGTTTCCTTGCCGGATGATCGCGGTGGGGTTGCCATGCAGGATCATGTTCATCCTGGCCAGGCCACTGGTGGCCGCATCCTTCTCCTGGCCGTAGAGCATGATCGGCGTGGGAGCCCTGGAGGCCACCTTGAGCAGCAGCGACCCCGATCCGCAGGTGGGATCGCACACCGTGGTGGCTGCCGTGGTGATCTCCTTGTGGATCTCCAGCACTTCGGCCTTCACCCGGCTCACCTCTGAAGGCGTGAGGAACTGGCCCTTGCTCTTGCCACTTTCGATCGCGAAGTGGCGCATCAAAAACTCATAGGCATCCCCGAGGATGTCGTCGTCATCGGCGCGGTTGCGCGAGAAATTGAGTGACGGCGCCTCGAAGATCGCGATCAGATTGGTGAGCCGATCCACCAGCTCCTTGCCGCTACCCAGCTTGGCCTGGTCGTTGAAGTCGGGGAAATCGCTCTGGCTCAGCTGGTCATTAGCCTTCACCAGCGGCGCAATGATCTCCTTGTTGATGCGATCGCCGATCTCTGCTTTGCCCTTGAGGGCCACCATCGCGGCGAAGCTCGCACCCTCCGGGATCACCAGCGGTGCATAGGGCTGGCCGGCGTACTTGTCGCTGATGTATTTGATGAACAGCAGCACCAGCACGTAGTCCTTGTACTGGCTGGCATCCATGCCGCCACGCAGCTCATCGCAGCTGGCCCAGAGCTTGGAGTAGAGCTCGGATTTGCGGATCGCCATGGTTCAGGCGCGTTCCGCTGGTGTCGGTTCGGCGCCAACAGCCGCCGCCGCCGGCAGAACCGCCGGCTTTCCGTCGCTGCTGACCCAAGCTCCAGGATTCCCAGCGGTGTTGGGCTTCCCTGTCGTGCCCCTCCGAATGCCGTACCGCGGTCCTTGGTGCATGCCCCTTTGCAGCCTGTTGGCGGCAGTCTGATGGTTACAGCGCAGAAGGGGCCGGTTGGTCCTGAAATCCCCTGTCTTGCGTGGAGCTGCTGCGGGAGCTGCGCGATCAGGAGCCTTCCTACCCCGGCCGCCAACTCAACGCAGCGGTCGCCCGGCCCCGATCGGCGCCTGCACGCTGGGCCCCGCCGGAGGCCAGCGCAAGCCGCGCAAGGCGCCATCGGCTGGATCGGTCTCCAAGGCGATCACACCTTGGCCCAGACCGCTGGGGCGGCCCGTGGGCTCAAACGGCTCGGAGCGCCGATCGTGGGCCCGGCAGTCGCCTTGGTGTGGGGTGGAACACCCACGCATGCCACAGGCCCGGGCCGAGCAGCTGGGGGGTAGCGGCGAGAATCACTGCCTACCCCGGGCAGCCAGCGCTCCCAGGTGATCGCGATTGGGGACCGGGCTCGTGCGAAGAACAGGAGGGGCGCTCACAGGCCATGTCGGGTTCGAATCCCCGGCGACGGGCGGCCAGTGGTCCCGCAACAGCTGGCATCGTCCTTTGCACCTAGAATAATAGGTATATGGACTACCAACCTCCAACGCACCTGCTCGAAGTTCTGCAGAAGATCGAGTACGAGCAGCCGCTTGACGATGACGATCCTCGCTTTGTCGAAACGGCCGAGGCCCGTGGCAGCGACAGAACCTTCATCCGCCTGGCCCGCAAATTCGGCTGGGATCCCGAGCGGGGAGCCTTCTTCCCGCCCACGGAAAAACACGTTCTCTTTTTTGGTCACATCGGCAGCGGCAAAACAACGGAGCTGCGTCGCTACGCCGTCAAGCTGAACGCCTCAAGGCGCTTCCATGTGATCGAAGTGGATGTGCTCACCAGGCTAGATCGTAATAATCTCCAATACAGTGAGGTTCTCTTGGCGATGGCGGAATCGCTGCTGGAACAACTACGCGATCAATCTTGCGCCTTGCCAGACCAAACCCTGCAGCCCTTGCGCGCCTGGTTCATGGAGGCAAGCCGCAGCCACATCGAAACCAACGAGCTTTCTGCCGCGATTGAGACCAGCGCCCAGGCAGGTGCTGGCATTCCTGGTCTGATCCAACTGCTGGCCAGATTCACGGCAGGATTCAAGACCGGGTCGAGCATTAAAAAAGAATGGCGAGAAGAAATACGCAACCGTTTCAGCGACCTGGCCCGTGCCTTCAATAGCCTGATTCGCGCCAGTGAAGCGGCACTGCAGCGGCAGCACAAAGCCGAAAGGTTGCTGTTCCTGATCGATGGCACAGACAAGCTGCGTGGCGAGGACACCCAGCGGTTTTTTGTGGAGGATGCGGAGCAACTGCTGGCCATTCAGGCGCTGGCGATCTACACGGCGCCATTGCAGCTGAAGTTTGATGGCCGGCTCGGTGGACGGCTCGACGCCGACATGGTGTTGCCGATGATCAAGCTGGAGCAACGGGACGGTCAACCCTTCGCGGTGGGGCGCCGCACACTGCGTGACCTGCTGTTGCGCCGTGCGGACCAGGGCTTGTTCGCGTCGGAGGCTGAGGTGGAGCACCTGGTGTCCGCCAGTGGCGGACACCCGCGGGAGTTGCTGCACCTGCTGAAGCTCTGCTGTGAGTTGGCCGACGACCGCATCGACGCGATGGTGGTGCGCACCGCCATCGACAAGCTGGCCGCCGAGTACCGCTACTTTCTCAATCCAGGCGACTATGTGCTGCTGAAAACGATCGACAGCGGCCAGTCCGTCGCCGGACACGATGAACGGGCCCAGGACCTGATGCACCGCCTGGCATTGCTGCAATACAACGATGGTGGTTGGTGCCGCAGCCATCCCGTGGTGCGCACCCTGGAGGGCTATCAACGCGCCCGGATCTCAGCCGGATCGGTCGACACCAGCCCAGCCAGGGCCCCCACCAGTCCGGTCAGCGAACTCTTGACGGACTGACCCCCTTTCACCCTCGCCCCATGCCCGGCTCCGCCTTTGCGATCGAACAGGCCCGGCAGGCCGAGGCGCGCCAGTTGCCAGGGTTCTGCCACCAGGATTTCCTGCGCTTGAGCCGCAGCCTGATCCACGGGCCGCCGTTCCAGTGGCTGCTGGTCGATGCCCCGGATGAAGGCTTGCGGCGGCGGGTGATGGCCGCACTCGACCGGGTGCTGCGCAGAGCCGGCCTGCGCAGCAATCGCCTTCCCTTGAGCGACAAGATCAGCGATGTGCCGATGCTGGAGGCCCGGCTGGTGAAGCTCGCCAGCTCCGCTGAGGTGGTGCATGTGATCGGCCGCCAAGGCTGGTTTGATGCCGCCCGCTGGGACGCCTTCAATGCCCGCCGCGAGCGACTGGCGGCCAACGCGCGAGCCCGCTGGGTGTTCTGGCTGGATGCCGAGGCGATCGAAAAGCTCTCAGGCGCCGCCCCCGATCTGTGGGCCTGGCGCGGTGGTGTGTACGCGTTCGTGCCCCCCCCCGTGGTCGAATCCACAGGAAACCTTTATTGGGGCGGCGACATGATGATGCCCTCGCTGGCTGAACTCCGAGGGGCGTTATTGGGCGTGGATCACCGCTCAATGGCGGAGTTAGGGGCGGATCACCGCTCGATGGCCGAGTGCGGGCGCCGTGTAGCGGAGATTCGCACGTGGCTGGACAGCAACCCTGACGCGCCGGATGAACTCAAGCAGGCACCCCTGGATGAGCTGGGTGGTCTGTTGTTCCGGCTCGGGGATCTCGACGGGGCGCTGCGCCACTGGCGGCAGGATCTCGTGCCCCTGCTGGAGCGGCTGGGCGATGCGCGCGCCAGGGCGAATGCCATGGGCAGGATCGCCGACATCCTTGAGCTGCGTGGGCAACTGGAGGAAGCCCTTCGCCTCCGCCGCGAGGAGCAACTGCCTGTGTATGAGCGGCTGGGGGATCGGCGCTCCTGGGCCATCGCCATCGGCCACATCGCCGACATCCTGCAGATTCAAGGCCACCTGGATGAGGCCTTGCGCCTTCGTCAGGAGCAAGAAGTCG
>JBKCTK010000159.1:0-9303 GCA_046319055.1 Synechococcaceae cyanobacterium | reverse complement strand
GACTGACCGGAGTTATGGCGGCGCCGCACCCGTGAGGCCAGGCCCCTGGGGAGGACTTTGAGGCAACCCTGGGGGGGCATCAGTCGGCTCGATGGCGATGGGGCGTGCTGGCTGGGCCGCTCGCTTCGCCAGCTGGCCCCGGGGGGCTTTCCCTCACCTGATCCGGAACAACGCTCGGCAGAGCCAACCATCACGGGATGAGGAATGCTGACTAGAACCGATGAGAGCCTCAATGGGAGGAGCCGGAAGCCAGTTCTTGCCCTGCGTCATGAAGCATGGCTCTGATGCGGAGCGTTGTGGACGGTCCCACAGCCCGACTTGATTCCCCATCAAGCTCCCCCGCTCAAGCAATGGTGGTTCCCATCGCCTGGGATCACAAGCTTCTCCGCGGGCTTGCGGCGGCCCCTTCATCCAGGCCGAGATCCCCGACGCTGCTGACCCAGCGATGCAGGCTCCAGCGCACCAGACCACTGCGCACCATCGGGTCCTGCTGGATCAGGGTCAGGGCGTGGGCGTGATCCGGGGCCTCCAGCAGCAGCAGGCCGCCGCCCCCGGGGCGGTCTTCGCCATCCACCAGGTAGCCGCTGCTGATGCGGGTCCCGGTGGCCCGCAGCCCCAAAACCCAGTCGCGATGGGCGGCGCGATGGGGTGCCAGCTCGATCGCGGGCCGCAGGAAGGTCTCGTGCTTGATGAACCAGGCCATGGCGGCGGCAGCGGGCAGGTCGGCAGGTTGCCCAGGTGCCGGGTTGGAGCGTAGGCAGCCATCCGAGGCGCCGGCGGCACCGACCATGAATGGCGCAAGGCGCGAGCCCCATGGCTCCGGCGCTGGCGGATGGGTTTCTGGCTGGCGGGCCCCAGCGGCGGCGATGCCCTCTAGCTAGAAGGCCTGAATGCACCTGCAAACAAGGGATGACGTTCCGCCAGCCCATGCCGTGGCCGTGAGGGGTGGTGGAAGGCTGAAAGCTCAATCGCCGGTCTTTCGGATGCGGGCCTCTGGCTCAAGGCCGGGCCTGGGCCTCAAGCTGGGTCCGCGTTTTGGTCTGGCGGTGGCGGTCACGCTGATCGCAGGCTGCGCGCCGGCGCTAGCCCAGCGGCAGGTGCAACCCCTCCCCGGCAAGGTGTTGGAGCTCTCCAAGCCGATGCCAAGGTCGGCCATCCCGCCGGTGGGGGCCTACACCTTGAGCCAACGGCCCGCCGGGACCTCCACCCCGGCGCCACCGCCCCAAGAGACGGAAAGCTGCACCCTCACCCTCGGCCAGATGGAGCGGGTGGCACGGGGGCAGGTGGTGCGGCTCGAGCAGGGCGACTGCGTGATGAAGTTCAACACAGTGCGTTGAAGGTGCTGCGTTGAAGGTGGTGCGTGAGGGTGGTGCGTGAGGGTGGTGGGCTGAGGCCTGGGCGCGTTTCCCGTCGGGTCAGACTCCCCCGGTTTGGCAGGCGAAACCGAAGCCGGCCGCCACCAGCCGCTGCTGAGGCAGCAGGCACTTGCGGCGCACCTCAGACAGCATTCATCAACCAATCCCGTGGGGAGTTGATTGTTCTCAGAATGGAGCAGGAGTAATAGGTGCGGCACGACTGGCCGCTGAAGCGGTAGCTGCGTTGTGCCATTTCAGCTTTTACGGCTTGTTTGTCTGTCTTCAGCGCCAGGACGATTGGTTGGGGTTGCTCGGCAGAGGGCTGGCGCAATCGGCTCCTGGCGGGTTCTGTTCAGCGGCTGGCGCGGCCGGGCATTGCTGGCACGAAGCTGCCATGCAGGCCATGGGGGATGGCGAGAGGTAGCTCCAACACCGCCTCCTCCTGCATCGAGGCCGCATTCAGGATCACCAGGTCGCTGGCGCTGCGGGCGCCGTTCCACACCACCACCAGCACCCAGCCCCCATCCTCCGGGCCGGCGGCGCCGGCGCTGGGATCGGGCACCAGGATCGGCTCGCTGACGAAGCCCCGCGGCGCCGCGCTCCACACCCGTTGCTCACCGGTCTCCAGGTCGAGCTTGGCAATCGCCTGCAGGGGGTCATTGCCCTGGGGCCGCTCCGCTACCGCCATCCAGCCGTAGCGGGCCTCCAGGCCCTGGCGGGCCGGATGCACCATGGCGAATTCGCAGCAGCGCTCACTCAGCAGGGTGGTCTCCACCGTGCCTCGCTCGGGATCGATGCGGCAGCGCTTCAGCTGCCCCTCCGGAATCGCATCGAAGTCGGTCTCGCGGAAGTCATCCTCTGGCCCAACGCTGGGGAAATCGGCGTAATGAATGCTCTCCACCACCAGCTCATCGCCGTCTTCCCAGGCATTGAGGTGGTGGAACACGAAGCCCTCCGGTGCCGGCACCAGCCGCGGTTGTTCCCCCGCCCGCCGACTGCCGGGCCGGGGCACGAGCCAAAACTGCCCCTGGGAGCCAGGCCTTGATTTCAAGCACTGGGCCGCGCCCTTCTGCCCCAACACATACGGCAACGGGTTGAAATCGATGGCGTTCTGCAGGAACACCGCCCAGTTGGGCGTGATCGCAAAATCGTGCAAGAAGGCGAAACCGCGAAAGCTGTCGCGGCGTTCGGCCAGCAGCTGGCCCGCCTTCACGCCGTCCGGCCCGTCTTCGCTGGCGAACTCCAGCAGCCGGATCGTGCTGGTGGGACCGGTCTTGAGGCAGAAGTTCACCAGGCGGGGTTGGCCGTGGTGGCCGGGGTCAAAACGGGGGTGGGCGCTGAAGGCTTCGCCAGGCTTCAACACGCCATCGAGGGTGGTCAGGCCGCGGGTTTCCAGGGAGTGGGGATCGAGGGCATGGGGGCCGGCCGCCTCCCACAACGCCAGCAGGTCGTCGCCCAAGCGAACCACATGGGTGTTGGCGATGTTTTTGAGCCGCAGGTCGAACAGGTTCGCCAAGGCTCCTCCCGGCTTCTGGGTGCCGAACACCCCGCGGTACAGCAACCGCCCCGCCCGTTCCTCCGCCAGCCAGCCTTCGGTGCGCACGAAGCGGTTGCTCAAGGTCGCCCGGCCCGCTTCGAAACGCACGGCCGCGATCATGCCGTCGCCATCAAACGGGTGGTGGAACCACACGCCACCCCGCTCCAACCGGCCCGGCCCATTGCGGTAAAGCGTGCCCTCGAGGCTGCTGGGGATGCGGCCCCGGGCCAGGGTCAGCGATGCGGCATCAAGCTCCTGGGACACAGTGCGGAAGGCGCTGGCCCAGTCGCCCCGATCGAAGCGCGGCGTGGCAGCGGCAGCGCTGCCGGCCTGGAGGGTTGGCGCCTGGAGAGCGGGAGACTGAACCGTGCCTGCTGAGACGGTCTCCGACGGGACGGGGCTTGCCGACGGTGCGGGTGGCACGGGCGCCGCACCGGCCATGGCGTCAGGGGTGGGGACGGAGGTCGGGGTGGCGGCAGCCGTCATGACGTCAGAGCGATGGAGGCCGGGGCTCCCCCGGGCCTCCCATCATGTCGTAACGCTCTGTAACGGTGTGGTGGCGATCAGTCGGCGCAGGGGCGATCAGCCGGCGCACAGGGGGGCGTGCAGGGCTGCAGTTGCACGGCGGCGGCGGACGCCTGCAGGGGCTCCCCCTTGAGGCAGGGCTGTTCGGAGGCGCGGCCGGGAGCCGCCAAAGCCAGCACTGCCGCGGCTACAGCCGCCGGCACGATGACGCGCTTCATGGATCCAACAACGGGAACACCCTTAAAGCTAGCTGGGCTGGCAGCTGGCGTGACGAGCTGGTAACCGCCCCACCAGCTCGCGCCCAAACCTGAGCGTCTACCCATCCAGCCCCGCCGCACGCCAGCCCGCCCTCACCGCAGCGAACGGGCCCTGCTCGATGCGGCCACGAGCGAGGGTTGATGGTGGAGGGATCAGCGCAAGCCTGGCCCGCAGCAGGCTGCCGCTCGACCGGCGCCAGCCTGTTTCGCCTTGATGACCAGGGAACGGGCGGGGATCGTCGTCCCCTGCTTGCTGCTGCGGCGCCTCAGCTGACGGGATGATCCGGGCGGCCAGGGCGGCCTCAAAGTCCTCCCCAGCGGCCTGATCCCAAGGGCTCGGTCCCGCCGGGACTCACCGGGGTTCCTGCTGGATCATCCCGGAACGCAGCAGAACCTGCGCCTTGCGAGCTCACAAGAGAACCCTTCAGGCCGCCCTGCCAGGGCGGCCCCGGAGCGGGTCAGCCCTGGCCCCCCGCCCGCTCCAGCACCCCTTTGCTGCTGGGCACGGCGCCGCCGCGGCGCGGGTCGGGCTCAACCGCCATGCGCAGGGCCCTGGCGAATGCCTTGAAGCAGGCCTCAACGATGTGGTGCGAGTTGAGTCCCTCCAGCTGGCGGATGTGCAACGTCAGCCCGGCATTGCTGGCCACCGCCACGAAGAACTCCCGCACCAGCTCCGTGTCATACGTGCCGATGCGCTGGGCCGGGATCGAGAGCCCGTAGCTCAGATGGGGGCGGCCGCTGCAATCGAGCGCCACCTGCACCAAGGCCTCATCCAAGGGAGCCAGGAAATGCCCGAAGCGCTGGATGCCGCGCCGGTCGCTCAGGGCCATCGCCAACGCCTGTCCCACGGCGATGCCCACATCCTCATTGGTGTGGTGGTCGTCGATGTGGGTATCGCCGCGGGCGCTGATCTCCAGATCCAGCAGGCCATGGCTGCTGAGCTGCTGCAGCATGTGATCCAGGAACGGCACGCCCGTAGCCACCTGGCAGCGCCCGCTGCCATCCAGGTCGAGGTGCACCCGCACCTCGGTTTCGCCGGTGACGCGCTGGATGCTGCCGGTGCGCGCCGCCGCGCCAGAGCTGCCGTTCTGCATGGAGACCGCGCCGAAGGGCGCCACGACCGAGATCGTTCGATCATCGCCAACGGGGTCTGGACTCGCCAACGCCGCGTGAGCGGGCGACCCCTGGTCCCTTTGAGATCCCCCATGCCATGACCGGATGCGGGGCCGATCGGGGTGTGCGGGGGTTCCTGGTGCCTGGCTCACCTCACGGGGCCAGGTCGCTCCAATCGCCGCGGGTGTCGCAGAGGGTGGTGGGATCCAGGCATTGCTCCAAGCTCCAGGGGCTGCGGGTCGGCAGGGCCCGCAGGCTGAGATCGGTGTCGCGCAGCACCAGATCGATGCCCGGCTCGAAGCCGTCGCGCAGCGCCTGGTCGCCGCGGGGCCGCAGGCTTGGGTTCTGCTCCAGCAGGCGGCCGACCGCCCGGCGCTGCTCGCGAATGCTCAGGAACCAGCTGCGGCCGCGGCGTTCGGGCTGGAGCTCCCATTTCAGGAGATGGCCCAGCAGCACGGCCAGCCGGCTCACCAGCTCCCGGTATTCCTGCCGCCCCAAGGCCTCCAGCTCCTCCTCCAGCCCGCTCCAGTCCAACGCGTCGCGATCGCGGTTGCGCAAGGCGGCACACTGCTGCTCAACCCAGCCGTAGAAGTCCCGGTCATGCAGAGAGCTGGCCACGGCAACCTCCCATCCCATCAATCCTAGAAATCCGTGCGGCACGGACGACCGGCAGCGAAGCCAAGCCGTGGCGGTTGAAGGGCTCCAGGCCCCGCCGCGCCTCCGCCTGCTGGTCCACGCCAATCCGCCGCGCGGCAACGCGTTCGCAGGCTTCTTCCGGTGCCGCTGCCTCCGGACCCCTAGCGGCGCCAGGCCCGGCTAGCCGATCCAGCGCCGCAGCAGATCGCCGTAGGCGTCGATGCGGCGATCGCGCAGGAACGGCCACCAGCGCCGCACCGTTTCGCCCCGCCCCAGATCCAGATCCACCAGCAGCTCGGTTTCGGCCTCGACCGGCGCCTGGGCCAGCAGCTCCCCTTGGGGCCCGCAGGCGAAGCTGCTGCCCCAGAACTGGATGCCCGGCCCCGCCGCCAGAGGGTCCTGTTCCAGCCCCACCCGGTTCACCGCCAGCAGCGGCAGGCCGTTGGCGATCGCATGGCCCCGCTGCACCGTGATCCAGGCCTCGCGCTGACGTTGCCGCTCGGCCGCGTCGTCGCGCGGATCCCAGCCGATCGCTGTGGGGTACAGCAGCAGCTCCGCCCCGGCCAGCGCCATCAGCCGTGCCGCCTCCGGGTACCACTGGTCCCAGCAGATCAGCAGCCCGAGCACGCCGACGCTGGTGGCGATCGGCCGAAAGCCCAGATCGCCGGGGGTGACATAGAACTTCTCCTGGAAGCCCGGATCATCGGGGATGTGCATCTTGCGGTACTTCCCGGCGATGCTTCCATCGCGTTCCAGCACCACGGCGGTGTTGTGGCTCAAGCCCGGCGCCCGCCGCTCGAACAGGCTGAGCACCAGCACGACTCCCAGCTGCCGGGCCAGTTCGGCGTAGAACTGGGTCGATGGGCCTGGGATCGGCTCGGCCAGGTCGTGGAGGGCCACGTCCTGGCGTTGGCAGAAATAGGGCCCCGCCTGCAATTCCTGGCACACCAGCAGCTGGGCCCCGGCCGCCGCCGCCCGGCCCATGGCCGCCGCGGTCGCCTGGCGCATCGCTTCGGGTTGTCCGAGCCAACGCTGCTGCAGCAGCGCCACCCGCAGCCGCCGCTCGCGATCGGGGCCTGCCGGGGCCGGAGCGTTGGCGGCCGCGACTGACGGGGTGGCCGCCGGGGAGGCGGCGGCCGAGCCCTGGTCTGTGGCTACGGAGGCCTGGTCGGCGGAGGCTGAGGGGAGAGGGGACACGGCAGGAGCGAGCGTTACAACGGCGCCTTCAGCCGAACACCGCCGCCGGGATCTGCATCGTCGCGCAGTGCAGGGAGCCGTGCTGCAGCAGCAGGGCCGAGCAGTCGAGCGCTTGGATGCGCCACTCCGGACAGGCCTGCCGCCAGGCGGCCACGGCGGCGGCATCACGCTCTGGGTCGCCGTACACCGGCAGCAGCACGGTGCCATTGAGGAACAACGCGTTGGCATAGGTGGCCGGCAGTGGCCGGCCATCGTCGGGGGCGTGGCGCGCTGGTCCGGGCGGCAGGGGCACCAATCGGTAGGGCTGCCCCCCAGCGGTGCGCAGGGCCCGCAGCTGGAGCTCCAGGCGAGATCCGGGCGGCGCGGCCCCTGGCTGGGCATCGCGAGGCTGAGCGGAGGCGGTCCGCCGCTCCCCGGAACCGCTGGGCGACCAGCCGTGGCTGCTGGCCTCGCGATCCTGGTCAGCGCTGACCAGGCCGGAGCGCTCTTCTGGGCCGCGGACCCGCTCCTCGCCGTCCAAGCCAGCGCTCCGTTCCACAGCGTTGGTCCCGGCATCCCTGTCGCCGGTGGTGGGGGCGAGGGCTGCGCTGTGCGGTGGCGCTGGGGTGGGATCGCGTTGCACGTAGATCAGCGTGTCGTTCGGGCAGAAGCGCACCAAGGTGTCGATGTGGGCGTCGGTGTCGTCGCCGGCCAGGGCCTCCTGCTCCAGCCACAGCACCCGCTCCACCCCCAGCAGGCGCTTCAGCTCGGCCTCCAATGTGGAACGGTCGAGTTGGGGGTTGCGGCTCGGGGCCAGCAGGCAGGTGCTGGTGGTGAGCAGCGTGCCGCGGCCATCGGATTCGATGCTGCCCCCCTCCAGCACCAGCGCGTGACGCTCCAGCGGCACCGGCCCCAAGGCGCCGCTGGCGTGCAAGGCCCGGCTGGCGGCGTCATCGCCAGCGCTGGCGTACTTGCCACCCCAGCCGTTGAAGGCGAAGTTGAGCAGCAGCGGTTGGGCCTGCCGGGCCGCCGCCGAACCGGGCGCCGGTGGCGCGGAATCGGTGGGATCAGCCAGCGCCGCATCGATCGCAGATCTGCCAGCGGGACCGGCACTCGGCTCCGACTCCACCAGCACGGTGATCGGGCCGTAGTCGCGGGTCCAGGTGTCGCGGGCGGGGCTGGCCAGCAGGCGCAGGCGCGGCGTCGCCGGCATTGCGGTGCTGGGTTCCCCGGCGGCCGATCCCGAGCTGGATGGCTCCCTGGCGGCGCCACCGTCGCCGACGGAACCGCTTGCCGACGCAGATCCGGGGGGGGAGAAGGGCTGCCGCGTCAGCGCCGCCAGCTCCGGCCCCAGCTCCAGGCGCACCCGGTCCGGCTCATCCACCAGCAGCAGCACCGGCACCAGGGCGGTCAGCGCCGCCAGCAGGCGGCGGTAGCAGGCGCGCACCTCTTGCAGATAGGGCGCCCAGTCGCCGTCGGCGCGGGGCCAGGCCAGCAGCACCGCCCCGACCGGTTCCCATTCCGCCGGCAGACGGCGCACTGACCAGGCCCGCGCTAGTGCCATCGACATCGCCCTTCCCCTGCTGTTCGGAAAGCTTTTCATTTCAGAGGGAAAGCAATCCGCAGCAGTTGCGGTGACGCGGTAGCGATCTGGTCAGGCCCCATTGGATCCGCTCAGGCCCGGCAGGTCAGCCCTGCTCTGGGGGATCTGCCGCCGTGGCCAGCTCGCTGGCTACGAAGGCGAGGAATCGTCGGTGGAGGGGACTGGGTTCGAGCAGGAAAAGAGCTCCTGCTCGTAGCGCGCGATTCTGGCGTTGCTCTCTTTGAGCCGCGCGATCTCGCTCTCGATCTGCCTCGTACGCCTCTCGCTGGCGAGCGAACTGATCTCGTGCAGCCTCGTTTGCTGCTCGATGGCGTAGACGGGTCGCCAGTTGAGCATCGCCAAACAGCGCCGCCAGAGCGGCAAGGTGGAGAGATAGTCCGATCTGGTCGGTAAGGGGGAGAGAGCGGAGGTAGAAGACGGCATCATCTTGGTAATTGGTGAAGTACGAGATCGCGAGCACCAAAACAGCGGCGATCAGCGTGATCAGCGCTTGGCCATCGAGCCAGGGGCGAGATGGGGGCAGAACCGTGGCCGTGCACTCCTCGCCTTGATCAGCTGAATCCACCGTAACCAGCCCGCCGTCGCCGCGAAACGTTCATAGTATGTCTGTATTGCCAGGGTGGCAACCGTGGCGGCGCGGCAGCATCCCTCAGGCTGGGCCCTTGATCCATGGGGCTGGCTTGGATGGAGGGCCCGGCGGCCCTCACCTGCCGGTGATGCAATAGCCGGCGTCCACATAGATCACCTGGCCGGTGATGCCGCTCGCCAGCGGGCTGGCCAGGAATGCTGCCGCGCCGCCCACTTCGTCTTGGGTGACGGTGCGGCGCAGCGGGGCCTTCGCTTCCACGTTGTGGATCATGTCGAGGATGCCGCCGATGGCGGAGCTGGCCAAAGTGCGGATCGGGCCGGCGCTGATGGCATTGACGCGCACCTGCTTGTCCGGTCCCAGCTCGGCGGCCAGGTAGCGCACCGAGGCCTCGAGCGCCGCCTTGGCCACACCCATCACGTTGTAGTTGGGGATCGCCCGCTCGGCCCCCAGGTAGCTGAGGGTGATCACGCTGCCTCCCTCGTTGAACAGGGGCTTGGCATAGCGGCACAGGG
>JBKCTK010000158.1:0-3529 GCA_046319055.1 Synechococcaceae cyanobacterium | reverse complement strand
GGCGCGTCAGCCGCTGCTCGTAGGTGTGGATGCGCTCCATGCCGATCGCCTCCAGATATTCGATCGCGGCGCCCATGCCGATCGCCTCGCCGATCGCCGGTGTGCCCGCCTCGAACTTGTGGGGCAGATCCGCCCAGCTGCTGTGATCCAGATAGACGTCCTGAATCATCTCGCCGCCCCCCAGGAACGGCGGCATCGCCTCCAGCAGCGCCTCGCGGCCCCACAGGAAACCCATGCCGGTGGGGCCGCAGAACTTGTGGGAGGAACCCACCAGGAAATCGCAGCCCAGCTGCTTCACATCCACCGCCATGTGCGGCAGGCTCTGGCAGGCATCCACCAGCAGCAGGGCGCCGGCAGCATGCACGAGCGGGGCGATCTCGGCGATCGGGTTGAGGCAGCCGAGCGTGTTGCTCACCTGGACCAGGCTCACCAGGCGGGTGCGCTCATTGAGCTTGGCGCGCAGATCGCCCTGATCCAGTTCGCCGCTCTCCGTGAGGCCCACGTGGCGCAGCACGCAGCCAGTGCGCTCCGACAACAGCTGCCAGGGCACCAGGTTGCTGTGGTGCTCCATCACCGACAGCAGCACCTCATCGCCCTCCCGCAGGTTGGCGTCACCCCAGGTGCGGGCCACCAGGTTGATCGCCTCGCTGGCGTTGCGGGTGAACACGATCTCCCGGGCGCTGGCGGCACCGATGAAGCTGGCCACCTTGCCCCGGGCCGCCTCGAAATGGTCGGTGGCGCGGGCACTCAGCTGGTGGGCGCCGCGGTGCACATTGGCGTTGTCGTGGCCGTAGTAATGCTGGAGGGCCTCCAGCACCTGGCGCGGTTTCTGGCTGGTGGCGGCGTAATCGAGATAGATCAGCGGCTGGCCGAGGCAGGCGGTCTGGGCCAGCAGCGGAAAGTCGGCCCGGGTCAGGGCGGCCAGATCCTCCGGCTGCGGGGGCAAACCCGATGCCGCAGCCGCAGCCGGGGCAGGGGTTGGCAAGGCGGGCTCTCGGGGGGCCGCATCTGTTGCGGCGTGACTTGGCGCGGCTTGCGCCGCAGGGTGAACTGGCGCGGCTTCCGCCGCAGGGTGAACTGGCGCGGCTTCCGCCGCGGTGGCCGGAACGGTGACGCTGGCGCTGCTGCTGGGCTGGGGGGTGAGGGTCATCGCGGGCTGGCCTCGCCGAGCAGCATCTCCAGTGGCTGCCACGATGCCGCAGCGGCGGGCAGGGTGCGCAGCACCTCCTCGCACCAGCCGCGCAGCAGTAGCCGCGCGGCACGGTCGGCGTCGATGCCGCGACTGCACAGATAAAACAGCTCGTCGTCCTGCAGGCGGCTAATCGTGGCGCCATGGGCACAGCGCACATCGTCGGCCACGATCGCCAGCTCCGGCTTGGTGTCGACGCAGGCTCGCTCCGAGAGCAGCAGGGCCCGGCTGAGCTGGCTGGCGTCGGTGCGCTGGGCCTGGCGGGGCACCTGCACGGCGCCGTTGAACACGCTGTGCCCGTTGCCGTCAGCTACCACCTTGTGCAGCTGGTCGAGCTTGCCCTCGGGCCCCTCGAACCGCACCAGGCTGTGGGTGTCCGCCAAGGCTCCCTCCGCCACGCAATGCAGACCGCGCAGGCGGGTGAGGGCGGCGCCCTGGGTTTGCAGCACCCGGGGCTCCAGGCGCGCCAAGCCCCAGCCGCCGCTGGCGCAGCTGAGCTCCAGCTCGCTGCCGGGGGCCTGGAGGATGGCGTGATGGGCCAGCAGCACCGCCTCGCGGTGACCGGTCGCCAGAAAGCCGTGCCGCAGGCGGGAGCCGGCAGCAAGGTCGGCCTCTAGCACCAGGCTGGTGAGCGAACCGGCACGGCTGCGTTGCACGTGCAACAGCTCCAGATCGGCGCCCGGTTCCAGCACCAGCAGCAGCCGCAGCGCTAGCAGCCCGGCTCCGGCGGCGTCGCCGATCAGCTCGAGACGGACCGGTGCCGCGGCGGTGACCCGCAAGGCCAGCGGCGGGGCTCCCACCGCCTGGTTCAGCAGTGGCGGCCAGTCGTGGTCACAGCCGCAACGCTGCAGCGCTTGGCCGAGCGCCGCCCGCAGGGCCTCACCGGAGAGGGGTTCGAGGCCGGCCGGCAGGGTGGCGCCCGCGAAGGGATCGCCTTGGCCGTCGACCACCAGCCGCAGGGCATCGGCGGCCGGAGGCGGCCAGCCGCTACCAAGGACCGGGTCGCCCGCCGCTGCCAGGGCGGGGGGGCGCACCAGGCTGGCGGGATCCAGCGCCCTCAACGCGTCGAGGGGGGTGAAGCGCCAGGCTTCCTGGCGACGATCCGGCAGGCTGCCGCCGGCCAGCTGGGTGCGGGCGAGGGATTGCTGGGCCGCCAGAGCGCCGGCCGGAGCGGGAAGGGCCGCCAACAGCTCGCCCAGCCATGGGGCTGGCCGGTCGATGACGGGCGAGGTTGCGAGGGAGGCGCTCGGCATCAGGCCACCTCCGCTGGCGTCGCGGCGCCAGCCGGTTCGGCCAGCAGGGCATCCACCCAGTCGTAGCCGCTCCGCTCCAACTCCAGGGCCAGCTCTTTGCCGCCTGTGCGCAGGATGCGGCCCGCGGCCATCACGTGGACGAAGTCGGGCGTGATCACATCCAGCAGGCGCTGATAGTGGGTGATCAACAGGGTGGCGTTGTCGGGGCCGGCCAGGTGATTCACACCGCCAGCAACGATGCGCAAGGCGTCGATGTCGAGGCCGGAATCGGTTTCGTCCAGGATCGCCACCCGCGGCTCCAGCAGGGCCATCTGCAGGATTTCATTGCGCTTCTTCTCGCCCCCCGAGAAGCCCTCGTTGACGCTGCGCTCGAGAAAGGCGGGATCCATCTGCACCAGCGCCAGCCGTTCGCGCACGAGGTCTTCGAAGGCGAAGGTGTCGAGCTCCTCGGCGCCGAGGCTCCGGCGCCGGGCATTGCAGGCCACCCGCAGGAATTCCAGATTGCTGACCCCGGGAATCTCAATCGGATACTGAAAGCCGAGAAACAGTCCTTGACGCGAGCGCTCCTCCGCCGCCAGGGCCAACAGGTCGTCGCCTTGGTAGAGCACGCTGCCTGAGGTGACCGTGTAGGCGGGATGGCCGGCGAGCACCTTGGACAGGGTGCTTTTGCCGCTGCCATTTCGGCCCATCACGGCGTGGATTTCGCCCGCCCGGATGGTGAGATTCACCCCCATCAAAATGGGCTGATCGTCAACGCTGGCGTGCAGGTCGCGGATCTCGAGCAGGACCGGGGCGTCGGGGCGAATCACAGCGGTGAACAGAAAAGAGCGACGGAACGAGGTGGGGGATCGAGATGCGGAGGCCGGCGGGTGGCCGATGGCGACGGCAGTTCAGTTGGGCGCGAGGCTGCGGGGCTGGGATCAGCCGACGGAGCCTTCCAGCTTTGGGGCCAGCAGCTTGTCGGCCTCGGCGGCGAACTCCAGAGGCAGCTGGTTGAACACATCCCGGCAGAAGCCGCTCACCATCATCGACACCGCTTCCTCCGTGGCAATCCCGCGGCTTTGCAGGTAGAAGAGCTGATCTTCGG
>JBKCTK010000157.1:0-12163 GCA_046319055.1 Synechococcaceae cyanobacterium | reverse complement strand
AGCCGGTGTCCAGAGCCGTGAACACCCCATCCAGAGCCTGGGTGACACTGGTCACCGACACCAAACAGGGCTGGGGAGGCTGAGCGGTGGAAGTGATCTGGGGAACGTGAACAGGGGGCTTGGCGAAGGGGTTGTAGGTATAGCTGCGGTGGAAGCTATCGAGCGCCGAGATCGTCAAGCGCACAGGGGATTCGGACTCGCCGGCCATCAAGCCATTGGCCTGCTCCTGGATCCAGGGGGAATAGGGGGTGCAGCAGGGATCGCTGCGGCTATTGGTTTCGGCGGTGTCGTAACAGGCGGGCTTGAAGCCGTTGTATCCCTCCATCTGCAATGCCGCGATCAGGGGCTGCAACCAGGCGCCACTGGCCGCCACGGCCGCCTGCAGCTCCGGGGTGGGAGTGGAGTCGTCCGCGAGGCAGCTGGGCAGGAACGCGGCCACGAGTTCGCCGATGCGCTCGTGCACCGCCGCTTCGGAGGCGGTGGGCACCAGGTCGAAGGCCTTCACATAGGGGACCGGCTCACCGGAGGCGAACTGCATGTGGCTGGCCCCCGCGATCGTGACCACCGGGAAGCGCTGCGGCTGACTCTCCGGTGCGGCGTTGATCCCCTGCATCCAGGTGGCTACCGCGAAGCGGCTGATGCGGGCCAAGCCATCGAGCGTGCCCGCCAAGGTGAGGGTGGGCCGTGGGTAGTCGATCAGGGTGCGGCCTTGGGCATCGAGGCGGTTCAGATTCCAGCGGCCGAGGAAGGAGCCCATCAGCACCTGGCCTATCCCCGCCTCCGGGAAAGCTTTCAGGTATTTCTGAATGGCGATGCCGCCCACCGAATGGGCCACGAAGAGGCAGGGGGTGCCGGCCGCCATGCCATGCCGCTCCAACGCCCGCCGGGCCTGGGCCACCAGCAGAGGGGTTTCCCGCGGAATCGGCGAATCACCAAGGAAGCGGGGGATGGCCACCCACAGCCGCCGCGAGGGGCAGGCGCGCTGGATCGCTGCCGCCACTGGCAGATAGCGCTCCGCCGGGATGCCTTCCCCCTGGATGAACAGCACCGCCAGCTCGGGCCCGTCACCAGCCTTGGGCTCCAGCACGAGCGGCTGGCCATTCCAACCGAGCCGATAGACGATCAGGATGGCGCCCACCAGGACCAACAGGGCGCCGCTGACCCAAGCTGCGGGCGGAAATAGCCAGGCCAACAACAGGGTCAGGGCCAGCAGGGCGGAGGCCAGCGGCAGGCCAAGCCAAAAAAAGCGCACCATGGCTCAATGCACCCCCACGTTCACCATGTGCCAATAGAAGAGGCCATACAGCCCCAGGCCCAGGGTGAGGATCACAAAGGCGATGAAGTGCTGCCATTGGTTGAAGCTGGATTCGGCGATCCAACCTTCGTAGGCGCCACCGGCCGCCACGGTGAGCGGCGCCAGCAGTGACAACCACGGCACCAGCCAGGCCGGCAGCACCGCCAGCCAGGGCAACAGGGAAGGGGGCCAGGCCTGGGCGAGGGTGGGGCCAAAGAAGTGGTAACAGGCGATCAGGTTGGCGAACGCATTGAGAGCGAACACGACCAACAGCGACCAGGAGAGCGGCAGCACCGGTTGCGGCACCCCGTCGACCATGCGGTTGAACTGCGTACGCGGTTCCGCCGGGCCGAGCAACGCAACGGCAATGCCGCCGATCACCAGAACGAAGGGCAGTGGGCGAGCACCGAAGACCCCGAGGGTAAAGAATCCCAAGCCGGCTGTTTGGAAGGTGAATAACATCTGATATGCCACCGCCCGCAACCAAGCATTGTTGAAATGCGGCACCAGAACTTGACTGACATCCTCGGGCGAGGATGTAGTCTGCAGGCCGAGAATATTGCGGAATGGGGTCACCTGCCAACCCTCATACTCATGCATCATGATGCCGCTAATACCGCCGCCGAACACTTGGCAGGCCATCCCCAGCTGCAACCAGAACACGCGCAGGAGATCGCCATCCACGTGGGGAGCGATCACCTCGGCGTGCACGAAGATGTAGGCCAGCACATAGAAGCCCAGGGGGAAGGACGCCCAATGAATCAGCGCGATCAGGTTGAGCACCAGCGGACGGGCTGAGCCGGCCTGGGCCGGATTCAAGGAGGTTTTGGGCGGCGCCTTCTGGAAGGCCCAGGGGAGGGATGGGTAGATGAGATCCGGCAGGGCCAGCGGTGAGCCACCGGGGGGAACGGAGAGGTCCGAAGGGGCTGGAGACATGCGCTAATCCAGGCATCAGGCATCGCTTCCGGGAAGTTACCCAAAACCCGGGAGCTCGGACGGCGCAGACACACTCCTTAGCACCCCCTCACCCCCCGGGACATCCCCGTTTCGGGAATCACGCCGCAGAGCGGTGGGCCCAGGCACGACACCAAGGCCACCACTGCCAAGCTTGACCCCGAGCTGCGAGGCCTTGGCTAGGCGGCCGCTCCGGCGAGCACGGGCTCAGCGGCCGGTTGCGCGGCGACACCCCGCTGGGTGGCCGGGCATTCAAGCTGGGCATCCTGGGAGTAGGGCTTTGAGGTGTCCTGGTTCACCTTTTTGAGCAGATCCTTACGGCTGATCTTATTATTCGCCGCCGTGATCTCCTTGACCCAGTAGTAGGTGAAAGCACCGTGGTAGGCGCCATCAATATAGGCATCAGAGCTGGTCTGATTGGCCCTGCAAGCAGCCCAGAGAATCACATTCTTGGCCACTCGCTCGGTCATGCGCTGCTGCAGACCACGGGGCACCAGATTCTGCACCCTCTCAGCGGCTTGCACGGAGGGCGGCGCAAGGTAGCGAGGCCGGCGGTCAGGCATCAGGTCCAAGAGCCTGAGCCCAGTGCCTGAGTGACAGGTGTCGAGATAGACCTCAACAAGCACATTGTCGGGCACCTGGGCAAAGAGATCATGCAACTCATCATCGAGGATGATGTGGTTCAAATCCCATTGACCATTTTTGGCCGCCAGATCGGTCGGGCAAAATGCCTCATCATAGTTGTCAGGTTCATCGTGGTGGCGATCCGGAATCTGGGTGCCATGGCTGGAGAGGCTAAACACCAGATACGAATACTTGCCTGCTTGCGCACCCTTAACCATGGCCTTGAGCTCAGCCATGATCGCGGCTTTCGTTGCCTGCGCATCGGTTAGTCGCTTGATATCCGCATCCGTAAAGCCAAGAAACTTCTTGAGAACACCAATCATCTGATTGGCATCATTGACGCATCCCTGCAGATTACTACCTGGATAGTTCTGAAATTGATTGATCCCAACACAAAGGGCGCGACGACTAGACATGGAAGCCTCCAAAAGCGAGTGGTCGAGTACAAGGCTGACGGACTGATTCGGCGATAACCATAACCGTAAGCAACTGGGGTCGACTGCCGTGCGCACAGGTAAGGCGCAAAACTTCCCGATTAGAAATAGGATTGGTAGTCAACTGTTAGCACGGCTGGCAGGAGCGGAAGCAGGACGCATCAACACCATGCCCCTTATCTCTAGCGAGGGGCTCAGGGAGACGATCGGAACAATTCACACAGCTACATATATGCCTGCAGGATGTAGATTCGATGGATCACGGATGGAGATAGGCCGTTTCACATGAGCCGCAAAGAAGCATTCAAGAGCAGTCAATCTGCAGCGGATCAAGCCGCTCGTCGCTGTTCATGAGCCCCGGCTGGGTTGGCAAGGAGCTTGCGTGGGCAGCGCCGAGCCGCTGGGCAGCCCGTGGGCGCTCCACTGGGAAGGAGGCTGACGCCCGATCCCGGCCGAGGGAGCGAAGATTCCGGCCAATCAGAAGCCAGAGCCCAGCTGGGGCCGCTGGAATCGAACCAGGTCCATCAGGCCGGCCATCGAGCTGTTCCAGGCTGGCGGGCCCAGCGATAACGGAGCTGCATTCAGGCCCGTCGAGGACCCGCAGAGTCCGGCTGAGGGGAGCACAGCCAGGGTTGCCTCAAGGTCCTCCCCAGGGCCTGATCTCGCGGCCTCGGCACCACCAGGACTCCCCTCAGGCCCTGGTGGATTGTCACGGAACGGCGCTGCCTGCCCCTTCTGGACTAATCCCCGCAACCCCTGACAGCGTCCTTGGACCAGCCATGGATCCGTGTAGGGGAGCTGACCGAACAAGGCTTGAGGCGGAGGCGACGTGGCACCGGATCAGCCACAAAGCTGCCTCCCTCAGCCCAAGACCCAAAACATGGCCCCATTCCGCTTGTCGCCAGGAACCTGAAACCACGCTGCCCCCGCTCACCGCATTGCTTGGCGGAGCCTGGTTGGCTGATCAGGATCTGGCGGGCCCAAGGCTGAGCCCACGGCGCTGGCATCGGGCCTATCGAGCTGACTTCAAGCCAAGATTGGCAGCTGGCCCCGGCAGGGCGTCCAGAGGAACAACGGAGCATTCCGGAGCGCTGGTTGGAGCCGATGCACTGGTCCGCCTGGCTGCGACCGGTGGCAGCGCAGCACCAACGCAAGGGCTGTTGCGGAGCACAAGGGGTCGTTGAGCACCGCTCGCCCCTTGGCCAGCTGCCTGTGGGATCCGATGCACTGCGGCCAACCGTGGCGCCCGAGGCGCCAGGGGATTCTGTAGCAAGCCTTACATTTTCAGCCAGGGGTGGCGCCAGGGGCCGGGCTCCCTAGCTTGACAACGGATTCCTTCGATTTCCCTGATGGCCTGCTTTAATCGGTTCAGCCGCGCCGGCCTGGCTCTGGTCGCCGCCGGTTGCCTGGCGATGGCCGGCTGCTCCGCCACCAAGCAGGCGGCCAACGACGTGGGCGACGCCGCCAAGACCGCCGCCTCCGCCACGGGCGATGCGGCGCAAGATGCGGCCTCTGGCGCTGGCGATGCCGCCAAGACCGCCGCTTCGGGCGTGGGCGATGCGGCGAAAAAGATGGCCACCGCCGCGGCCCAAGCGGCCCTGGCGCCTGCCCTCAATCCCGTGCTCGACCTGCTCTCCAAGGGCCAGGCTGATCTCAAGGCCGGGAATCTCGGCGCTGCCATTACCGCGATGGGCGGCTTCCAGAGCCTGTGGGAAAAGGCCGGCCCCGTCATCCAACCCCTCGCCGGAGACAAGTGGGGCGCGATTGACAGCGCCGCCAAGACCGTGATCAGCACCTTTGGCTCCGGCGCCAAGCCCGACGCCACCGCCGCCGGCTCGGCGATCACCGGGCTGATCGGTCCGCTGAAGGCCCTGGCTGGCAAGTAGGTCGGCGGTCGCGATCGCTTCGGCGTGAGCGCTGCAGCCCCTGCGGCGGCATGGTTGCCCCCGACAGCACGGAACGGCTGAGCAGCGCCAAGGTTGGATCAGCGACACGAACTCGAGTGGAGATCCTGTCGGAGCTCGTTTGGCGACGACAGGGTCTCCGCTGGCTCCGGTGACGCAGGCATGGGTGTCGCTGGGACTGGGGGCGTCCGCAAAGTCCCTCCTCGAGAATCCAGATCCCTGCGTGGAGGGTGCCATTCCTGGGATCAAATAGGGCCGCTGGTTCTGCCACACGCTTGGGGCCTCCCTGAGCCACACAGCTTCAGGGGTCCTCAACAATCCCTAAGCAGATCGATAAGCAAGCTCGACACATAAGCTCAATAAATAAGCTCAATAAATAAGACCGCCAAGATGCCCGAAAAACAGAACGGTCCTCTTGGGGAAGGTGTTTGAGTCGCGCAGATGATTGTGCCAAGGAAATGGTACTCGCAGTGGAGACGTTGAGCGCCGCAGAACGCTGGTCAACACCCAATGTCGCCCAGCACTGACGCTTAAGCGCGGCAGGTGGCTGATCGGGTGCAACGTGAGTGATCGGGCGTTAGGTGGTCCTGATCCGCAACAAAGCTCTGCAGAGCCAACCATCCCTGGATGAGAAATGCGACTGGCACCAATGAGCGCCACAATGCGCGGAGCCGGAAGCCAGTTCTTGCCCTGCGTCATGAAGCATTTCTCTGAGGCGGAGCGTTATTGCTGATCAGGTAGGTGGTTGAGCAGGGACACATGGTGGGGCAGATGCATCGTCGCCTGGATGATCACGCACGCGCCAGTGAAACTTAAGCCCCTCCCCCTAAGGGGGGGGAGGGGGCTATACAACCGGAGCATCTGCACAACCATGGACCTCAGTCAGCACCACCAGTGGCCGCGGCCATCAAGGCGAGGAAGGCGCGGAATCGATCGCGGTTGGCGGGGCTGGGATCGAGCTGGAGGCCTCCGGAAAGCCGAGCGCATTGAGTTGCGAGAGCAGCTTCCTGCCACTTGAGTTCTGATCTCTCAGCTGCTCGGTATCGATCTCGATCAGCCTCAAGCGCCTCTCGCTGTCTTGCATCCTCTGCTCGCTGGCTTGCATCCTCTGCTCGCTGGCTTGAATCCTCTGCTCGCTGTCTTGAATGCTCTGCTCGATGGAAGCGATACTCATCTCGATCAAGGCGAGCTTTCTCTCGTGATCGGGATCGCGTCGCCAATTCAGCATCGATAACCACAAGCGCCAGCGAGGCAGCGATGAGCCACACGCCCCATTGCTGCTGCAGGGGGATGCGGTGGCCGGCGATGGTGATGTGGTCATAGGAGGAAAACAGAGCGATCAGGGCAATCACGCTGCCGCCGGCCGCTTCCAGCAGCCCTTGGCGATCAAGACCGAACGGCGGGCGGGAGGCAGCAGCCGTAGCGGTACCCGTGGGCGGAGGCGGCGGAGGCGGAGGCGGTGGTGGTGGCGGTAAAGGTGGTGAACCTGGTGGCGGTGGTGGTGGTGGTGGACTGGATTCTGGCTCGGTGGGGCCGGGATCCGCCGCGGGGGATTCGCCGGGCATGAAGGGCAGCGAGGCAATCCATCATCCTAGTACATGTGTTTCATGCTGGAGCTGGCTGGCGCCGGGCGGATCGCGGCGGGTATTCAGGAGCTCCAGCCGCTCCCGCTTGGCGGTGGCGTAGCGGGCGGCCACCAGACCCTCTAGCCGGTCATCAAGACTGGCGACGCGGCGATCGCCCAGGGCAAGCGGTGACTGCGGGGCAGGCGTTTGAGCAGGGCACGAACAACTAGATCAGATCCATGGTGGCCTGGATGATCGGCAGTTCGCTGGGGCTGGCCAGGGGGGCGGAATCGCGATGGTGATGCCCAAAAATCGAGGCGCCTACGGCGCCAGCCCGGAACAGCCCAACAGCCAAAAACCCAACAGCCAGGGCCAAACCAAACAGCCCAAGTGCCAAGGGCTCAAGGGCTCAAGAACCAAGAAGGGAGCCTGGGGGGAGACAGCAGACCCGGAACCCAACGTTGCCGCTGAGGTTGCCCGGGTGGTAGCTGTAACGGTAGGCCGAGCGGCAGAAGAGGGGAACGTTGAACCAGCAGCCGCCGCGCAGCAGCCTCCACTCCTTCTGGGCCGTTCCCAGGGCTTCCAAGGCCGGATCTACCCCCTCCCAAGGCTGACCAGCGCTCGGCCAGCCCTCGCCTGTTGGGTCGGGATGCCACTGGTCCCCACACAACTCCCACAGCTGGCCGTGCAGCTCCGCCAGGCCCCAGCGGTTCACCAGCCCAAAGAAGCCCACCGGTACCGGCCGCTGGCGGTAGGCACCCTTGCGGCCTGATCCATAGATGTAGCCGCCGTTATAATTCGCCCAGCTGGCATCCAACGTGTCGCCGAAATGGAAGGGTGAGGGTGTAGTCGCCCCGGCTCGGCAGGCCACCTCCCACTGACCCTCGCCGGGCAGCGCCAGTTGGGGGGCAGCTCCCTCTCCCCCCTGCTCGCTCCACTGCTCCACCAGCCAGCGGTTCAGACGTCTCAACCATTCCTGGCAATCGAACCAACTCACGCTCTCCACCGGCAGCGCCCCTGGTTGGGCAAAGCGCTCCCAGAGATCGTCCGGCTTGTAGCTGCCGGGGGTGGGGTTCAGCTCCAGCTCCAGCCGCGGCAGCATTGCCACCGCTTGCCACTGGGCCTGGGTGATCGGGTGGCGCACCAGCGCAAACCGCTCCGGCCGCACGGTGCGTTGGGCTTCCACGTTCAGGGGCTTGCCCGTCTGGGGGGCGAGGCAACGCTCCCGCAAGCTGGCATCAACATCCAGGCTGTCGTCCTGCGTCGGTGAACCGCTGGTGTCGTCGTCGCCCGGGATCGCCACCAGCTCCAGCTGCTCACCCGCCGGTAGCGGCAATCTCCACACCGCTGGAGTCACCACCTCGGTGCGGATGCGCAGGGCATCCCCCTCCTGCAGCGCCGTGAGCGTCAGCATCGGCACCTTCCGCCCCCGGCCGCTGCCCAGCAACGGCAGATCGGCCGAGGCCGCCAGTTGCAGGCCTCGTGATGCCCCCTGCAACACGGGCAGCCGAGCATCGTGCTCCGCCCAGTCCACCTCGTCCCTGATCAGCAAATCCAGCGCATCGCAGCGCAGGTGCTGCTCCAGCACGCGCATCAGCTCCGCTCGTGGGGCTGCTGGGCAGCGGCTGGCAACGAGACCGAGGCCTGCGGCGGCCCGCTGGCGCAACTCCACGGGCCCCTTGGCCTCAGCCAAACAAGCGTTTAATTTTGCGCCCAATCCATAGAGGGCCAGCACCAACATGCCGTCGGCCCGTTCGGAGAGGGGCAGGGCTGTGTTGGACACGATGTGCTGCCAAACCTGATCCTCCAGCGCTTGCAACAGGCCTGGGGAGCGGGGCAAGCCCTGGCGCGTCAGCCAGCTGAGCAGCGCGGCGCCCACAGCGGCGCGAACCGAGGGGGCTTGATCCGGCACCTGAGCCAACAGGGGCTGCAGGACCGCGGGCGTGCTGGCCCGGCCGAGCAGTTCGATCAGCTGGACTTTGAACTCCGGTCGATCCGCGCCGGCGGCCTCAAGGGCGTTCACCAGAACGGGCAACTCCGTTTCGGCTGGCTGCCAGCGCGGTGCCATGGCGCCCGCTTCGAGGTGGCGTTGCAGCGAGGGTGAGGGTGGGGTGCTGATCGCTGCACGGGGGCTGCCCCCAGCGGAGGCTGGATCGGCCGGCCACCACAGCAAGGCCCAGGAGGCGGCATGGGCTTCGGGCCCACCACGGGCGATCACCGCCAGCAGCGCCTCGGCCAGGCCCTCCAGCTGGCAAGGCCAGCCTTGCTGGCCGGCGTGGAGCACCAGGAAAGCGGCGGCGATCACCGCCTGCGGATCGGCGGAATGCAGGTTGACGAGGCAGTCGCTGCTCCACGCCTCCGCCACGGCCGAGGGGGCAGAGGCCCGCAGGCCAAGCAACTGGGCCAGCAGGCCGCCGCAGTTGGTGCCGCTGGCGCCGGGGCGCTGGCAAAAGGCCTGGATCAAAGCATGTTGCAGCGAATCCGCCCAGCGGGATGCCCAGATCTCCAAGGCGGTGCGTTCCACATTGGCGCGGCTTTCGCCCAGCCCCTCGCTGGCCGCCACCAGTTCGACGAAGGCCGCCAAGATTTGTTGCGCCACGGCCTCACTGAGATTGGGCTCCTCCGCCAGGCATTGGGCGGCCAACACGATTCGGGCTCGGCCAGTTGTTGCGGCCTCCTCCCCAACGCCGCACTCGAGAATGCTCAACAGCACCGCATCCACATCGTCGTCCTGGCAGACGGACACCAGCAGCCGCAGGCTCTCGCGCCAGCGATCCGGCAGCGTTTGATCTGGACCAGAGCCGGAGGAGCCGGTCGTGTCGCCATGGCCCAGCGCGCCGGCGAGCGGCGCCACCTGTTGGGCTAGCGTTTTACTCCTGTCACGGTCGCTGTAGCGGCCGTCGCGCAAAGCCACGGAGGCAAGGTATTCCTGAAAGGTGAGATGGCGAAACTCCCAGATTGATTTCGCAAACGACCCTTGATCCTGCCAGGCTTCGCCAGAGCGCATCAGGATGCCAGCCCGCGCTTCCAAATGGTTCAGGAAGGCTCTGCCAGAACCCTTTTCACGGTAGTATTCACGAACCGCATTCAAATTCGGATAATTTTCGCGGAATCGCTCCAGCAGTTCGAGCAGTTCGCCGCCCGTGATGCTTTGTACGCCGCGGCGGCACATCTCATAGGCCAGATAGGCAAGCTGGGGAAGCGCCACATCATCTTCGATTGGCTCATAAACCTGGGAATTCCAATTGAGCAACACGGCAACGGCCTCGCTATAAAGCTTGTGGCGGCGTGTCGGCAGCTTGCCAACCTTGCGTTTCACCAAAGCCATGGTCGTCAACAACATGGGGTTGGCGGTGAGCCGTTCAATGCGATCACTGGAATGCAACGCTTCGACAAGTTGGCGCTCACTGCTGGCCATTGCGGCCGTGGTTTTATGCTTCTCAGTAGCCTGCACCCAGCGTCTAGCAAAGAGATCTTTGTCTTCGGGTTGTAAGTCGCAGATTACGCCATGCTGAAATCCTGAGCGAATGCGATAGGGCATGCTGCGATAGCCAACCATGCGAGAGGTGACCACAATTGGCGTGTCTGGATAGCGAATGGCCGTGCGTTCCAACTCTTGGCAAAACAGCACCCTTGTTTTCTCATCAGTAATTTCATCGAGGCCATCGACCAACAGCAGCACCCCTCCTTTGGCGATCCGCTCCAGCACCACCGCGCACATCACCTTGGCCTCTGTCGGCAGCAGCTCGGTTTTGTCGAGATGAACAGCGAGAAAATCAGTGAAAGAGCGACACAAGTCGCTCGGGTGGAAATCGCGGCAACGCAATAGCACCGGCACCCAGTTCTGCTGCGGCAGTGTGGCGGAATCAGGAATCGCGTTGGCCGCGTTAATCGCTGCGGCGTCGGACTGGAAACGCAGTAGGTAAACGGTGGCCAGCCAGCGCAGCAGGGTGGTCTTGCCACCACCGGGATCCCCCAGCACCACCAACCGTTGCGCGTCACAGAGGCGATCCCCCAGGGCGACGCCGCCTGTCGAGGTGGGGGAAGCCAACGGCCGAGCGCCAACGACGCGTCCCGCCTGGCGCAGGCGGGCGGCGAGGCGGTTCTCCTCAAGCTCGGCGAGCAGGCCAGCCTCGTTGCGGTCGGGGTCGACCGCTTCAAAGGCCAGGCGCAAGGCCATGTAGAGCTGGCGCAGCAGAAGCTTTTGGGTGGCCAGGTTGCGGTCACCCTCGGGCAGGCCGCTGAGGTCAATGATGTCCCAAGCATTCAGGGCCTTGGCGGCATACTGCTGAAGCGCTTTGTCTTTTTGGGACTGGGAATAAATACCGGCATGCTCTTGCGCCAAGCGTTGCAGGTTTTCCACCTGTTCGCGCAGATAATCAAGGCTGAGCTGGTGGCGCCAGTTCGCAAGAACAGGATCAGACAAAATGCTTTTCTCAACGGCATCGAACATGGCTTCGGCGAGCCCGTTGACCTGCTCAGGCGCAAGGCCCGGATCGAGGGCAGCTTCCAGCCGCTGCACCATGCGGTCCTTGATGTGATCCGCCTCTTCCGGCAGGCCACCCGCCCTGAGCCAGTGATAGAGGTCCTCCTGAAAGAAGCGATCATCCAACAACCTCCAGAGCCACTCCTGCTGGCCATTAGCCGGATCGACACGCCGCTGCAGCTCCCACTGCTTGAGCAGCTGGTCGCAGGCGTGGCGCACATCGTCCAGGCGCGGTCGCAAGGATCGGAACGCCTCCTGCTGGGCCTTGATCTCCTGGAGCTGAGCTTCGAGCTTTTGCTTCTGGCCGCTCAGAATGGCATCGGTTCGCAGCCCCGCAGCCACGCTGGTCAGATAGCTCAACAGCGTGCTGAGAATCAGCTCCATTACGTGATCGCTCTTAGCTCAAGATTGGCATGGCCGCTCCCCATGACTTGGCGCTGGATGACCGTGCTGAGCTTACCGTCAGCAAACCCGCATGCCCAGGCGCACAGCAGGGATCCAGGTGCATCGGCATCCAAGCCTGGACAGCTTCGCCACCCCTTCCAGGAAGCTCTGAACACCTGGGATGGCCCCATGGCTGCGATTGGCTTTCGGGGAACTCTGCGCGGCTGCCGAAAGGTTGTTGAGCGGTTCCCCACCGGGATCTGGAGGAAGGTGGCAGCGCTGGTCTGGGCGACAGGATTCAGCCTCCCTGGTCCACCCTGGCTAGGGCCGTAATGGCGAAAATGCGTCGGGATGTGATCATCCAACACCATCGCTGGCGGTGGCCTCAGCCATCAAGGCGAGGAAGGCGCGGAATCGATCGCGGTTGGCGGGGCTGGGATCGAGCTGGAGGCGTCCGGAAAGCAGAGCGCATTGATTTGCGAGAGCAGCTTCCTGCCTCTGGCGTTCTGCTCTCTCAG
>JBKCTK010000156.1:0-26032 GCA_046319055.1 Synechococcaceae cyanobacterium | reverse complement strand
CCACTTGCGCCGCCACTGAAACGGCCGACCGCAGCAGGCGCAGACCTTGGTAGGGCGATCGGCATGATGCGGCATGACAGGCGGGACGGGGGCTGGCGGGGCGGGCGAAGCCGAGTCTGACCCGAGCGGGTTTGCGGCCGTGACCCTGGTGATGGCTGTGGGGTGATGGTGATGGCTGTGAGGTGATGGCTGTGGCCCCGCCGGCGATTCAGGCCCCGGCGTTGGGATGGGCCTCGAGCAGATCGCGCCGTAGCCCCAGGCGGCTGGCCAGCGCTTCGGCGGTCACAAAAAACACCGGCGTGGCGTAAAGGGTCACCAGCTGGGACAGCAGCAAGCCGCCCAGCACCACCAGCCCCAGGGACTGGCGCACATCGCCGCCAGCACCAAAACCAAAGGCCAGGGGCAGGGTGCCGAGGATGGCCCCAGCGGTGGTCATCGTGATCGGCCGGAACCGGGAGATGCAGGCTTGCTGGATGGCCGTCACCGGGTCAGCACCCTGTCGGCGCAGCTGATTGGCCACATCCACCATCATAATCCCATTCTTTTTCACCAGGCCGATCAGCAGGATCAGGCCAATAAAGCCATAGAGATTTAGCTCCGTATTGAACACGATCAGGATCGCCAGACCGCCCACTGCTGCGGGCGGCAACGAGGTGAGCACCGTCAGAGGATGGATGGGATCTTCGTAGAGAAGTCCCAGCACCACGTAAATCACCAGCACCGAGGCCAGCAATAGCCAACCCAGACCGCTGAACGACTGGGCGAAGACGCGGGCGTCCCCCTGGAAGTCGAGGGAGCTGCCAGGTGGCAGCAACGCTTCGGCGCGTTGGCGGATCTGGCGGGTCACCGCATCGAGCGACACCCCCGGTTGGAGATTGAACGAGAACGTGGTGCTGGGCAGCTGGTCGGTGTGGTTCACGCTGACCAGGCCGGCCGTTTCGTGAACCTCCGTGAGGGCGGAGAGTGGCACCAGGTGGCCGGAGCTGCTGCGGATCGCCAGCTTGTCGAGATCGGCGCGACTGCGTTGATCCGTTGCCGCCACACCCCCTAGCACCGGGTACTGGCCGTCACCGCGCAGGATCTGGGAGAGTTGCCCCTCGCCGTAGCTGGCCGCCAAAGCCGACTGCAAATCTTCCACACTCACGCCCAACCGGGCGGCCGTCTCGCGGTCGATCCGCAGATCCAACTGGGGGTTGGCGGCCTGGAGATCGTTGTTGAGCTCCTGCAGGCCGGGGATGTCACGCAGCCGCTCCTGCAGCCGGCGGCTGAGGGGCACGAGATCTTCGAGCTGCGGCGATTGCAGGCTGAACTGATACTTCGCCCGCGCGCTGGTCCCGCCGATGTTGACCGCCGACGGCAAGCGCGGGAAGCCGCGCAACCCCGGCACAGAGTTGACCGTGCGCCGCAGCTTGGCGACCACGTCCTGGGCCGAATGGCGGCGCTCGGCCCGGGGTTTGAGCTTGATGAACAGGCGGCCGGCGTTGGCCGCGGCATTGGGACCCCCCTGGCCGATGGTGCTGTTCACCCCCTCCACATCGGGATTGGCCCGCACCTTGTTGGCCAGCTGGGCGTGCATGCGGGCCATCTCGGCGAAGCTCACCCCTTCGGCCGCCTGGGTGGTGACGGTGATCTGCCCCGTATCCGCATCAGGGATGAAGCCCTTGGGAACCAGCTGAAACAAGAGCACGGTCAGCAGGATCAGCGACAGCGACAGTGCCTGCGTGGGGCGCGGCTGCTTCAGGGCCCGGGCCAGCGAACGGTCATACAACCCGGTGAGCTGGTCGAAGCCGCGGTTGAAGCGGCGGATCGCCACCTCGATCAACCCGTGCAGCCTTCGCAGCAAGGCCATCGCTCCAGGCCGCTGGTCCGCCGCCGCTTCAGCGGGAGCTGTGCTGGACGCCTCCGGCAGCCGCTGGAAGCGGGAACTGAGCATCGGCGTGAGGGTCAACCCGAGCACGCCAGACAACAGGATCGCCACGCTCAAGGTGATGGCGAACTCGCGGAACAAACGCCCCAACAGACCACCCAGCAGCAGGATCGGCAGGAACACCGCAATCAGCGACAGTGTCATCGACACGATCGTGGGGCCGATCTCGGCGGCGCCCTCCAGGGCGGCCTGGCGTCGGGACTGGCCGGCCTCCAGCCGCTGGGCGATCACCTCCACCATCACCACGGCGTCATCGACCACAAAGCCGACGCTTAGGGTCAGGGCCATGAGCGAGAGATTATCGAGCGAAAAGCCCAGCAGGGCCATCACCGCAAATGTGCCAATCAGCGACACGGCAATCGCCGCGGCCGGGATCAGAGCGGTGGCGCTGAAACCCAGGAACAGCACCACCACGGCCACCACCAGCAGCACGCTTTGGATCAGCGAATGCTGCACGTCGTCGATGGAGGCTCGGATGCTTTCGGCCCTGTCGTAGAGCACATCAACAGAAATCGCCGCTGGTATCCGTTGCTTGAGATCAGGGAGCTCGGCGCGGATGCGGTCGCTGATGGCCACCGCATTGCTGCCCGGCTGGCGTTGTACCGCGAGTACGATCGAGCGCACACCATTGTATCGACTAGCCAGCCGTTCATTGGCCACGCTATCGCTCACCTCCGCCACATCCTGGAGGTGAATCGGGGCGCCATCGCGGTAGGCCACCACCAGCCGGGCAAACCCGGCGGCATTCACCAACCGGCCATTATCGCGTAGCGCATAGGTGCGCTGTGGGGTGAACAGGGTGCCGGCGGGGGTGCTGGAGTTTCCCTCCCGCACGGTCTGCACCACGTCGTTCACCCCCAGGCGGCGGGTCGCCAGCTCCTGGGGCCTGAGCTTGACCCTCACCGCATAACGCTGGGCCCCAAAGACATTGATCTGAGCGACTCCCGGCAACATCGACAGCCGTTGGGCGATCTGCACCTCCGCCGCCTGATTCACCTCAGACAAGGGCAGCACCGACGAGCTGAGAACCAGATAAAGGATTGGTTGTTCCGCCGGGTTGACCTTGCGGATCGACGGCGGCGATGGCATGCCGCTGGGGAGCTGGCGCTGGGCCTGGGAGATGGCGGTTTGCACATCCTGGGCGGCGGCGTCGATGTCGCGCTCGAGATCAAACTGCAGGGTGATCTGGCTGCTCGACTGGCTGCTGCTGGAGGTGACCGTGCTGAGGCCCGGGATGCTGGAGAACTGCTGTTCCAGCGGCAGGGCCACGGCGCTGGCCATGGTTTCGGCATCGGCCCCGGGCAGGCTGGCGTTCACCTGCAGGGTGGGGAAGTCGATGTTGGGCAGGTCGCTGATCGCCAGCTGCCCGTAACCCACCAGCCCAGCCATCACCAGCGCCAAGGTGAGCAGGATCGTGGCGATCGGCCGCCGGATTGCCGCCGCGGAGAGAGTCATCGCTGGCGCCCAGCCGCACCGCCATCGCGACCGCCCCCGGCGCCACCCTGGCCCCCCGGGCTACCAGGGCTTGTGCCCCCCAGCAGCGGGGCGCCAGGGCCCGCGGGGGCTTGGCCGCCGCGGCTGCCAAGCCCCGAGCCATCGGCGCCCCCAGGGCGTCCCGCCGCCCCAGGCGACCGCGGCGTGCGCAACGGACCGCCGGGTCGCAGGGCGAACTGGCCGGCCACCACCACCTGATCCCCCGGTTCCAGGGCCGCCCGAACGGCGCTGGAACCCTGGTCGCTGCCCACGATCTCCACCGGCACCAGCACGGCCTTGCCGCGGCGAGCCACGTACACGAACGGCCCCCGCTGGCCCTGCTGAATCGCCTTGTCGCTCAGCAGCAGGCTGGCCTCCAGGCGCCGCAGCAGCAGGCTTCCCTCCAGGCTCTCGCCCGGGGTGAGGTTGGCGGTGTCGCCGTCGAGGCGGGCCTTGACCATCACGGTGCCGGTGCTGGCATTGGTGGTGTTGTCGATCGAGACCACCCGGCCCCGCAGGCTGCTCCGGCCGGGGAACCCCAGAGACTGTCCGACCTCAACCTGATCCTTCCACCGCTGCGACACGGCGAACACCGCGTCCAGCGGGCTGGTCTGGTTGATCACCACCAGGGGCCGGTTCTCCTGCTCGCGCACCAGGTTGCCCAGGTTGATGCGCTGCTGACCGATGCGGCCCGTGATCGGCGCCCGCACCAGGGTGTGGTCGAGGTTGATGCGGGCGGCGGCTACGGCGGCCCGGGCGGCGTGCAGGTCGGCCCGGGCGCTGGCCACCGCACCCGCCTGGGCCGCCAGGTTGGCCCGCGCCACCTGTTCCTGGGTCAGGTAGTTCTCTTCGTCATCGCGGCTGAGGGCCCCCTCGCGGCTCAGGCCGCCATAACGCCGGGCCCTCGCGGCGGCGAGCTTGAGCTGGGCGGCCGCCAGACGCTGCTGGGCGCGGGCCTCGGCCAGGCGAGCCAGGGCCCGGCCCGCGTTGGCCTGCGCCTGGTCCAGCGCCACTTGGTAGGGGGTGGGTTGAATCAGGGCCAGCGGCTGGCCCTGGCGCACCAACGTGCCCTCGCGGAAAAACAGGCGCTGCAGCGTGCCATCCACCTCGGGGCGCACCTCCACGGAGACCAGCGGTCGCACCTCGGCGGTGATCGGGTAGCGGATCTCCAAAGGACCCCGCGTCACGGCAGCGGTCTCCACCAGCGGCGGCGGGCGGCGCGGCGGCGTGGCCGTGCTGTTCTGCAGCCCCCGCAGCACCAGGGCGGCGGCGATCGGGATCAGCAACAGCAGCGGCCGCCAGGCGGGGGGGAGCCAGCTCCAAAAACGGACGGCCGCCGAGGCCCGCGCAGGAGGCCCACCGGCTGAACCAGCAGCGCTGGGGGGCGAGCCGAGCTTGGTCAGCCCCCCTGCCTGAGGGGCCGCAGGCCCGGTGGGCGGATCGGCAACGGGCGGACCTGCGGACCGATCCACGGGAGCTAGCGGCGCAGAGGGAAGGAGGTGGCGCTGAAACGGCTGGCCTACTTAGCCCCAACCGAGGGTTGGAGGCTGGCAACCATCCCGATTCAGCCGTGCCCATGGCAGGTCAGCCTATGGCTTTGGCCGAGCGGACGGACGTCTGAGGCGGTCTGCTGGTGGTGTGCGGCACGGCGGGCCATGGCGTTCCGGCACCACGCTGGGGCTGTGACCACGGCGACGGACTGCCACAATCCCCACAGTGCTACCGGGGATTGCCCGTGCCTTTGAGCGCGAAAACGCAATATGGCATCGTGGCGCTGATCGAGCTGGCGACCATCCATGGCCGCGGCGGCGTGCTGCAGGTGGCGGAGATCGCCCAGCGCCAGGGCATTCCCGATCGCTACTTGGAGCAGATGCTCACCAGCCTGCGGCGAGCCGGGATCCTGCGCAGCCTGCGCGGTCCCCGCGGCGGCTACCAGCTCTCCAGGCCGCCGGCGGAGGTGAGGGTGCAGCAGGTGGTGGCGGCGCTGGAGGGGGATCCGGCCCACCGGGCGAGCGTGGAGCGCCGCACCTCCGAATTCGATGTGCTGGCCTCGCTGGAGGATCGACTGGAATCCGCCCGGGTGGCGATTCTGGAGGGCACCAGCCTGCAGGATCTGCTCGATCAACGCGATGCGCTAATGCAGGCCCAGACCATGTATTTCATCTAAGCCCGACAACCCGCAACAAGGCCAGCAGCAGCGAGACGTTGATCAACACGATCACGGCGGCGCAAAGCCAGCTGAGCATCTGCAGCCAGATGGGAGAGCGCAACTCCCCCATCAGGCCGCGCCGACCGCAGAAGTGCACCAGTGGGATCACCGCAAATGGCAACTGCAGGCTGAGCACCACCTGGCTGAGCACCAGCAGGTGGGCGGTGGCGGCGTCGCCCAGCAGGATCACCGTGGCCATCGCCGGGACCAGGGCCAGACCGCGGGTGAGCAGCCGCCGCTGCCAGTCGGGCAGGCGCAGTCGTAGGAATCCCTCCATCACCACCTGGCCCGCCAGGGTGGCGGTGATCGTGGCGCTCTGGCCCGCCGCCAGCAAGGCCACGGCGAAGAGCACGCTGGCGAGCGAGGTGCCTAGCAGCGGCGTCAGCAGCCGGTAGGCCTGGCGCAGATCCTCCACCGGTACGGCGACGGCCTGGTGAAAGGCGCCACCGGCCAGGATCAGGATCGCCGCATTCACCAGGAACGCCAGCGACAGGGCCAGCACGGCATCGAGGCTGGCGAAGCGCAGAGCCTGCTGAAGCGCTCCGGGGACATCGGGCCAGCGTCGCGTCTGTACCAGGGAGGAATGCAGGTCAAGGTTGTGGGGCATCACCGTGGCGCCGAGGATGCCGGCCGCCAAGTAGAGCTGTTCCCCATCCCGGAGGCTGGCGACCTGCGGCATAAAGCCCGCGGCCACGGCGCTCCAATCCGGTTGCAGCAGCAGCAGCTCGATGGCGAAGCAGGCGCCCACCAGGGCCACCAGGGCGATGATCAGGGCCTCCAGCCGCCGGATGCCGAAGCGCTGCAAGGCCAGCAGCAGCAGCGTGTCGGCGGCGGTGAGCAGCACCCCCCAAGGCAGCGGCAGGCCGAACAGCAACTGCAGGGCGATGGCACTGCCCACCAATTCGGCCAGATCGCAAGCCACGCTCGCCACCTCCGCCAACAGCCACAGCGGCAGCCGCCACCGTGGCGGCAACCACAACCGGCAGCCCTGGGCCAGGTCTTGCCCGGTGGCGATCCCCAGCCGGCAGCAGAGCGACTGCAGCACCATGGCCATCAGGCTGGAAAGGGCCACCACCCACAGCAGCCCGAAACCGAAGCGCGATCCCGCCGCCAGATCCGTGGCCCAGTTGCCGGGATCCATGTAGCCCACCGCCACCAGGTAGGCCGGGCCGAACATCTGGCGAGCCGTGCGCCAGAAGCCCTGGCCCGGGGCGATCGACAACGTGCCACCGGTCTTGGACGGTGGGGACTCGGGGCTGGAGTCCTGTGGAGCAGGCGTCAAGGGTCCTCCTTCGGCGGCATCAGAAGACTTGCGATCCCGGGTAGCCACTCAACTTCGCCAGCTGCTCAAGGGTTTGCACCCCGGTCTCCATGCGGCCGTTGATCTCCCAGGTGGGAACCCCCCTGATCTTTTTGGCCTTGCAGATCTCCTTGCGGTTATTCGGGGCATCAGCGGCGCATTCGATCACGTTGAGTCGGGCGGCGGCCGCAGCACCAAACATGTCTTTCTGCATCTGGCAGTGGGGGCACCAGTAGACGGTGTAGACCCGGGCGCCGATGGCTGTCAGATGGCGAGCCAGGGCCATGCGGGCGGCATCGTTGGTCTTGAGGGTTGTGGGGGGGAGCGGCGGCGTCGTGCGGGCCGGGCGGCTGCTCGGTGTGGCCGCCGCCGCCGGCAGCCCCAGGCCCAGCAGCAGCACACTGCTGGCCAGCACCGGCAGGAACCTGAACAGCATCGCCATGGACTCCACAGGATTGCAGCCTCCCAATTCTCCCCGATCATGCTCAGCGAAGCGCCTGCGCTGGCCTCACAGGGTCGTCGCGCCAGTCGGGCCGCGGCGTCTTCAAGGGCCCGCGGGCGTCAGCCGCGCTGGAGCTGCCTGCAAGCGCAGCAGTGGAGCCGCAGCCGCCGTGAGCGGGCTTGGCCTGGGCGGCAAGACGTGGGGCGACGCGATTCAGCTCAGGTGGTCGCTTCCGAAGTAAGGAACAAGCGCCTTGGGAAGCCGCACCGACCCATCCTCCTGCTGACCGTTCTCGAGCAGGGCGGCCATGGTGCGGCCCACCGCCAGGCCACTGCCATTGAGGGTATGCACCAGGCGGGTGCCTTTGCCCTCCTTGAAGCGGATATTGGCGCGGCGGGCCTGGAAGTCACCGCAGGTGCTGCAACTTGAGATCTCCCGATAGGCGGCCGCCCCCGCCAGCCAGACCTCCAGGTCGAAGGTGCGCGTGGCGGAGAAACCCAGATCGCCCGTGCACAGTTCGAGGCGCCGATAGGGCAGCTCCAGAGCTTCCAGCACCCCTTCGGCATCGCGGGTGAGCTGCTCGTGGGCTGCCTCCGAGTCCTCCGGGCGGCAGAACCAGTAAATCTCCACCTTGTTGAACTGGTGGAGGCGAATCAAGCCACGGGTGTCGCGGCCATAGGAGCCAGCTTCGCGGCGAAAGCAGGGGGTATGGGCCACATAGCGGAGGGGCAGGCTGGCGGCCGGAATCACTTCATCGCGGTGAAACGAGGTGAGCGGCACCTCAGCGGTGGGGGTGAGCCAGAGGTCGTCGTCGATGCAGCGGAAGCTTTCCTCCGCGAATTTCGGCAGCTGACCGGAGCCGGTGAGGCTGGCGCTGTTCACCAATAAGGGCGGCATCAGCTCCTGATACCCGGCCCGGCCATGGTGATCCAGCATGAAGCTAATCAGGGCCCGCTCCAAGCGGGCGCCGGCGCCCATCAAGGTGATGAAGCGGCTCTGGGCGATGCGCACCGACCGCTCGCTGTCGAGCAGGCCGAGCCGTTCAGCGATCTGCCAATGCTCCTCCAGGGCCCGGCCATCGGCGAAGCGGCTCGGGCGCGGCTCACCCCAGCGCTTGCGTTCCACGTTGTCGCGCTCGTCCAGCCCGTCCGGGGTGTGGGGCGAGGGCAGGTTGGGCCGGGCGATCAGCTGCTCGCGCAGGCCGGCCTCGAGGGCCTTCTCCTGGTCCTCAAGGGCGGCCACCTGTTGCTTGATGGCATTGCCCTGGTCGCGCAGCAGGGTGAGTTCGGCGGCGTCGGGGGCCACCCCAGCGCGGATGCGCTGCCCCACCTCCTTGCCGATGCGGTTGCCTTCCGCCTGGAGCTCGCCGCGCCTGGCCTCCAGATCGCGCTGCTGACGGGCCCGGGCCTGAAGATCGTTGAGGTCGAGGCGAATGCCCCGTCGCTGCAGCTGGTGATGGATCAGATCGGGGTTCTCACGCAGCAGGCGCTGGTCGAGCACGGCGGCATCGGGCGTTGGGGGCGAGCCTAGGAGCCTGTCGCTCACTGCCAGATCATCCCCCGACCTGATCAGCAAGAAAGCTCCGCCGAGCCAACGATCCCTGGCTGAGGAATGCTGACTGGCACGCATGAGCGCCCAAAGGCGAGGCGCCGGAAGCCCGTTCTTGCCAGGCGTGAGACCCCATTCCTCTGCTGAGGAGCTTTGTTGCTGATCAGGTCCCCGAAGCCTCAGGGAGCGCTTGGGGTTGACCCCATTGCCTCCCGGGGCTTCACGCCAAACGCAAGTCCCAACCGCCAACGCCAGGATTTTTCGCTGTGGGCAAGGTTCAGCGGCGGAAAGCGCGGGTTGGATTCAGAGCCTGCTGTCTTGGGAGGAGACCTGGGGCGGGGATCTCTGCGGCGCTGGTGCACTGGCTCCGCCAGAGTCAGCGGATGGAACCGTTGGCAGGAGTGGTTAGGGGTGCTGGAGGATGCCGGTTCGACACTGCGCCAGCACTTGCGGCTGCTGCGCCAGCGGGTGGAGCAACATCCGGATGCGGCCGAACCCTGGCGCCAACTGGCCCAAGCGCTGCAGGACCAAGGCCAGCTGGAGGAGGCCCTGCCCTGCTGGGAGCGGGCCGGCGAATTGGAGCCCAACCACCTCGGAAGCCAGAGCGCCCTTGGGCATCTCTGCCGCAATCTCGCCTTGCCGGAGCGGGCGATTGAGCACCACGCCAGGGCTCTGGCCCTGCAGCCCGACTCGCTCACCCTGGCTTTGAACCATGCCTTCGTGCTGCCGGTGGTGGCGACGAACGCCGCGGAGCAGGAGCGCTACCGCCAGCGTTGCCTTGGCGCATTGGACCAGCTGGAGCGGCACCAACACTGGCGTTGGTTCCCTGAACACCTGTTCACTTGCCATCCCTTTTACCTGGCCTACAGCCAGCACAACGAGGTGGAGGCTCTCCGGCGCTACGGGGAGCTGCTGACCCGCACACTTGCGCCGCTTCCGCGGCAGCTGCCATCGCCCGGCCCCAAGCGACCGCCCCGGCTGGGTCTGCTCTCGGGGTTTTTCTATGAGCACAGCCATGCGCGGGCCTTCGAGGGACTCATCACCGGCCTGGAGGGCTCGCGGCTGGAGACGATCCTGATCCATCTGGCCACGGCCCCCAGCGATGCCGTCGGCGCACGCCTTGGCCAGGCCTGCTCCCGGGTTGTGCGCCTGTCGCCGCGGATGGCCGAAGCCAGGCAAATGCTGGCGGACCTGGAACTGGATGTGCTGTTCTTCACCGATTTAGGCATGCATCCCCAGATGACCCTGTTGGCGTTGCAACGGCTGGCGCCGATTCAGATCACCGGTTGGGGCATGCCCATGACCTCGGGCCTGCCCCGCATCGACCACTACATCTCCGCGACGGCCGTGGAGCCAGCCGAGGCCCAGAGCCACTACTGCGAAGGGCTGGTGCGGCTGCGCGGTCTGCCCTGCAGCTATCCAGCCCGGCTGCTCCAGGCGCCAGCGCTGGGACGCGAGCATTTCCTGTTGCCCCCCGACGAGCTGCTGGTGGGCTGCCTGCAGCCGATGCAGAAGCTCCATCCCGATTTCGATGCGGTGCTGGAAGCGATTGCCGTCGCAGTCCCCGAGGCGTGGTTCGTGTTCGTGCGCGATCTGACTCCATCGCTCACCGAGCGCTTCTTGGAGCGACTGGCGGTGGCTGCGCCTCGGACCTTGGAGCGCAGCCTGGTGCTGGCACGCCAGGACCGAGCAAGCTTCATGGCCCTGGCCGGCTGCCTGGATCTGCTCCTGGACCCTCCGTACTTCGGGAGCGGCGTGAGCTTCTTCGAGATCGCCCACACGGGAACCCCCTTGGTGACCCTGGAGGGCCGCTTTCTGCGCGACAGGCTTGTGGCGGCGGCCTACCGCTTGATCGGGCTGGAGGAGGCCCCGGTAGCAGGCACCCTGGCGGAGTATGGAGCCCTGGCCCAGTCGCTCTTACGGGATGGTCCGCGGCGCCGAAAGCTCAGGCAGGAGCTGGGCCACCGCGCCAGGGCATCGCTCTACGACCGCCAAGACTGCGTGCGGGATTTCGAGGCGTTTGTGCTGGAGGCGGTAGAGCGCCAGCGGGTGGGTTTGCAGGGGCTTTAGAGCACCTGCACGACCTCGCTGACCTCGGGGATGGACTCCCGCAGCTTGCGCTCGATCCCCATTTTCAAGGTCATGGTGCTGCTGGGGCAGGAACCGCAGGCTCCCTGCAGCCGCACCTTGACCACCGGCCCATCGATCTCGACGATCTCCACATTGCCGCCATCGGCCATCAGGTAAGGGCGCAGCTCGTCTAGCACCCGCTCGACGTTTTCGATGGTGAGGGCGCGGGGATCGGTGCTGGCTTCAGGGCTGGAGACGGTTTCGGTGCTCATCTCGGTGCTCATCACAGGGGGGGCACCACCTTAGGGAAAAGGGATCCCTCGCGGCCAGGCCACCAGCAGGGCGCAGGTGCCTTCCTAGGATTGGGACTCCCTTGTCGATCGGGCCCCACGCCCCCAGGAGCTGCCTGCACGCATGACCGACGTTCCCGCGGCGCGGATCCGCAACTTCTGCATCATTGCCCATATCGATCACGGCAAATCCACGCTGGCGGATCGCCTGCTGCAGGAGACGGGCACGGTGGCCGCCCGCGACATGCAGGAGCAGTTCCTGGACAACATGGAGCTGGAGCGGGAAAGGGGGATCACCATCAAGCTGCAGGCGGCGCGGATGGAATACCGGGCCGCCGATGGCCAGCTCTACATCCTCAACCTGATCGACACGCCTGGGCATGTGGACTTCTCCTACGAGGTGAGCCGCTCGCTACAGGCCTGTGAAGGGGCACTGCTGGTGGTGGATGCCAGCCAGGGGGTGGAGGCCCAGACCCTGGCGAATGTGTATCTGGCCCTAGAGAACGACCTGGAAATCATTCCGGTTCTCAACAAGATCGATCTGCCCGGTGCCGATCCGGAGCGCATCAGCGCCGAGATCGAATCCATCATCGGGCTCGACACCAGCCAAGCGATTGCCTGCTCTGCCAAAACCGGCCTCGGCGTGCCCGAAATTCTCCAGGCGGTGGTGGATCGGGTGCCACCGCCGCCCGATCGGATCAAGGAACCGCTGCGGGCGCTGATCTTTGATTCCTATTACGACCCTTACCGGGGGGTGATCGTCTACTTCCGGGTGATCAGCGGCACCATCTCCCGCCGCGACAAGGTGCTGCTGATGGCCAGCGGCAAGACCTACGAGCTCGACGAAGTGGGCGTGATGGCCCCCGATCAACGGGAGGTGGATAGCCTCCATGCAGGCGAGGTGGGCTACCTAGCGGCGTCGATCAAGGCGGTGGCCGATGCGCGGGTGGGCGACACGATCACCCTGGCAGCTGCCCCCGCCGAGGAGCCATTGCCCGGCTACACCGAGGCCAAGCCGATGGTGTTCTGCGGTCTCTTCCCCACCGACGCTGACCAGTACCCGGATCTGCGCGAGGCCCTCGACAAATTGCGGCTGTCGGATGCAGCCCTTCAGTACGAACCAGAGACCAGCAGCGCCATGGGCTTTGGCTTCCGCTGCGGCTTCCTGGGATTGCTGCATATGGAGATTGTCCAGGAGCGGCTGGAGCGGGAATACGACCTCGACCTGATCGTGACCGCCCCTTCCGTGATCTACAAAGTGAATCTGCTGGACAGCTCCGTGCAGCTGGTCGACAATCCTGCACTCTTGCCGGATCCACAGAAGCGGGAATCCATCGAAGAACCCTATGTGAAACTAGAGATCTACACGCCAAACACCTATAACGGCGCCCTGATGGAATTGTGCCAGGAGCGTCGCGGCGAGTTCATCGACATGAAATATATCACCACGGAAAGGGTGGCGCTGCATTATGAGATGCCACTCGCCGAAGTGGTAACCGACTTCTTCGATCAAATGAAGAGCCGCACCAAGGGATATGCCTCGATGGAGTACCACTTGATTGGCTACCGCCGCAACGACCTGGTGCGGCTGGACGTGTTGATCAATAGCGAGCGTGCCGACCCCCTCACCACGATCGTGCATCGCAACAAGGCCTATGGCGTTGGCAAAGGGCTTGTGGAAAAACTGAAGGAATTGATTCCTCGCCAGCAGTTCAAGATCCCGATTCAAGCGGCCATTGGTAGCCGCGTGATCGCCAGTGAAAGCATCAGCGCCATGCGCAAGGACGTGTTGGCCAAATGCTACGGCGGCGACATCTCCCGCAAGAAGAAATTACTCCAGAAGCAAGCCAAGGGCAAGAAGCGCATGAAAGCAATGGGCAAGGTCGATGTACCTCAAGAGGCCTTCATGGCGGTACTAAAACTCAATCAATAACAGCCTAAGATCAGCCAGCATTGCGACCCTTCTTCAGATCACTATGAAAGAATTGGGTCATCGTTAATCCGTGGTGCCGAATCAAGCGACGCCCCTGGCGATCCATCCAGATCAGCGCCACGCCAGCGATGATTTGTTCGACCACACTGCTGAAAAGAATCCCAGGCATCAGTGCCTGGGCCGCCATCTGGGCTTCCGGGCCCGCGCTCCGCTTCTCAGCAGCGCGTAGATCACGATCCATTTGCCGACGCAGCTTCCGCCGGACTTGATCCTGCGACGGTGGCAGGTTCAATGGCACTTCCAGGCCAGCAGTCCGGGCCATGCGCACCAAGGCGGCACGGTCTTGGACCCCATCCATGTCCTCCTCCAAGCGATCGAACCGGGCGACCAACTCCGCCAGGGCCTGTTCACCTTGCTGCAGCTGGTTGCGGGCCCTGTCCTGGGCGATGAAGGTCAGACTGGGGAACACCACGAGGCACACCATCGCCAGCGGCAGAACCACTTGCCGCAAGGTGTCAACGAAAAACAGCTCACGGTGCAGGCGTTGGCGGCCACCGCCCAGCAGCACCAGGGCCACGGCCAGGGGGAGTAGGGGCAGGCTCTGGGAGGCCTGTTCAATCTGATGGAGGTGGCTGAGGGGATCGCCCTGAGCCCCGAGCCAAACCAACGACACCAGCCGGAGCGCTAGGCACACCAGCAGCAGCATCCCCAACAGCCGCAGCTGGCTGAACGAGTAGTCCAACTGGTGTCCCAGCATGATGCTCTGCAGGGCGTCTTTGCGCTGCTGGGGCCGAGGGTTGGGCATTGCTACAGGCTTTTGGCGTCCATTGCAGGGTACTGGGGGCCCCGTGAGCAAGCACGGGAAAACTTTTCACGTGAGCCGCTTGCCCCATGGCCCATCGCTGTTGCCCGCGCTTCCGTCGCGAGACCCCATCGCGGACCCTTGCCCCATCTCCACCCTGGTGCCTCGACACCACAGCCATCCCGCCATGGCGAAGGGGCCGGCGGTGCGAGGGCGCTGACCAACGCGGCTTTGCCCTTCCCCTGGCCCTGGTCGTGGCCCTGCTGCTGCTGCTCAGCAGCCTGGCGATGCAAACGCTGATCCTGCAGGTGCGCAGCCGCCGCTCGGTCGTGCTGGAACTTCGGCAGGCGGAAGATCAACTGGCCTCAGCCGCCCATCTGTTAGTAGGGCGTCTGCAGGAGCGGCATCCCTGCTTGTTCGGCCTGGAGCTGGCCGCCTGGTCGCTGGCGGACTTCAGCTGTGGCGACGCCGCGGAGATCATCGGGCTGATCCGGGCCGAAGCCCACGGCCTTGCTTGGCAGGTGATCAACTGGCAACCCCAGCCGGGGGGCCGACTGGTGGAGCTGTTGCTGCAGGTGCAGCCCCAGGCAGGCCAGGCCCCCAGACGCGGAGAGTTTGTGGTGGAGCTGGACCCCACCACGACGCCCCCCCGCGTGCTGGCCCTGCGACCCCAGGGGCTGCGCGGAACACCGGCCAGCGATCTCTGAATACCTCCATCGGGAACCCAACCATGACGATCACCGAACTACTGATCGCCTCCGGCTTGGTGTTGGCGGCAGCATCCACCTCCCTGCGGCTGAACGCTGCGGCCACCTCCGCGCTCGCCGCGGCCGAGCGGCGCCTGCAGGACGTGGACCGTCTCGACGCCGAACTGGTGCTGGTGGAGCAGCAGCTGCGTGACCTGGCGGCAACCCTTCCCCCACCATCAGGCGCAGGGGCGGCACCGATCGACGCCTGCGCGATGAGGGCCCGGGAGCTACTGCCACGGCTGGCGACATCGCCCGCGCCAGCCGGGTTGACGAGGCAGGTCGCGGACCGTTCAGGCCCAGGGGGGCTGCTGGCCGTGGAGCTACGGAGCGAGGCCACAGATTTAACCAGGCAACGCATCTACAGCCTGGCGGCGATGGGTCTCTGCGGCGGTGACCATGGAACGCCCTGACGGCCACACGCTGCCGGAGCTGTTGATCGCCGCGGCTCTGCTGGTGGTGGCGATGCCCCTGCTGTTTGGCGCCGCCAGCAGCCAACAGGCTCAGATGCGGGTGGAAAGCACCCTGCGGCGCCTCGCCTTGGGGCTTGAACTGGGGCGCGTCATCGCGCTGCGCCGGGGAAGCGCCTGTGTGCTGACCCTGGAGGGCGGACAGTGGCAGGCGCCAGGGGCGGCTGGACTGCCCGCCTGCGGCGGCCAGCTCGACCCGGAGGAGGGCCTGCTCCCCCCCGGCGTGCAGGTGGAGCACACCCTGCCCGCGTTAGTGCGGTTCAGCAGCAATGGGCTGGTGCTCGATGGCGGCACCCTGGTGGTGAGGGCTGAGGGCACGGGCCTCGTCCGTTGCCTGGTGATCTCGCCTCCGCTGGGGGTGGTGCGCCTGGGGCGCTATGAGGCGGCGGCGTGCCGACCTGAGAGTTGAGGGGGCCGGATGCCATGCGAACACAACCCCACAACCTGGCCCCACAAACCCAGCTGGCGCTACGGCGGCGGAAACGGGGCAAGCGGGCCAAGCGCCATGGCCCCACAGGGTTCACCCTGGTGGAGCTGCTGCTGGTCCTGACGGTTGGCGTGGTGGTCTGCGCGGCGATGGTGCAACTGTTGCTGAGCGAAAGCCGCGGCACCGAACTCTTGGCGCAGAGGCTCCGGGCCGGCTTGGAGCAGCGCCGGGCTCTAGAACTGATCCGTGAGGATGTGCAGCGCTCCAGCAGGGTGTCGCTCGCCGCTGTGACATCTCCAGCCTGCCCCCTGGCGGGACGCTCGGTGGTGTTGCATCTGGAGGGCCTACCCACCGTGGTGACCTACAGCGTGGGCAGCGCTCCCAGCAGCATCTGGCAGGGCCTGGTGCTGATGCGCTGCGGCCCAGCCTTCGGGTTGGATGGCAAACCGAGTGCCGGCTCTGCCCTGAACCGGGTGCTGCTGGATAGCCTGCCTGCGGAGGGATTGCGGGTGGTGGAGCGAACCGCAGGGCGGCTGGAGCTGGAGCTCCGCCAGGAGCTGCCGGAGCGCAACGGACAGCGGCCCCAAATCGCCAGTGCCCTGGTGATGGCCGCGCCCTGATGCCGACCGCTCAGAAGCGGCGGCTCCAGACCAACAGATCCAGTCAAGTGGATCGGGCAGGGCGTAGGCCATGGCGCACCACCGCCTGTTCGCAGAAATCCTCAAAACCGCGCACATAGTTGAGGTCGTCGTAGAGGTGCAAGGCCGCTTTGTGGCGCAGCTCTTGGCGCAACTGGTCGAGTTCGGCGCGGTTCTGGATCAGGCGGGTGGCAATCGCAACATACTCCGCTACGGAGTGAGCAATAGGGGGATTGCTCAAGCCCATAAGCCGGTAGGCGGCCGCTACAAAGCGGGATCGCAGGAAGCGGCCCTCCAAGGTAACCGTGGGGGTGCCCACATAGGTGGATTCATAGAAAGTAATCCCACTGCAATAGAAAAATGGGTCCAAGAGAACATCGATACAGTTAGAGAGGGCGATGAACTCCATACGGCTCATCACGGCCAACATCACCAGTTGGTCATAGAAGTGGGGGGCCGTGACCTTGACTCGGTCCAGAAAGCGCTTGGTGACTCCCGCCCGCGCATTTTCCACGAAAACAAAAGCGGCATCCGGATTGGCAATCGCAAGCTGCTCCAGGGCTGCATCGAAATACGGATTAATCTTGTAAAGGCTTTGCAGGCAGCCGAAAACGGGGGCTCCTGGCGGCAGCATGAAATAGCTGCGGGGCACCTCGTGCAGAGCCAACCGTTCGGAGAGATAGCAACAGGGCAAACCAGGTAACCGCACCAGGGTTTCAACATAGTGGTCATCCGCATCTTGCGGTTCGGCCAAGTCGCTCGAAATATAGTAATCGATGCTACGAACACCAGAGGTATGGGGCAACCCCCAGCCGGTGACCTGAATAGGCGCCAGTCGCCGCATCGCCAGATAGTTCATCTGGCAGTTCATACCGAGATCAGGATAAAAAAGAATCTCCAGATCGAGGTTCTTTAGCTGGCGATGATCAGGGAAGCCATACTTAAGATTGCTCAGCCGCTCAACCCGATCAACGCAACTGTTCAAGCTGCGTTGGGCATCATCCTGCTTGGCCGATGGACCATGGATGAGGATCACTTCAAAGCGATCACGGCTGAGATTGCGGATCAAGCCCTCGAAGGCACGAGTATTGCTGTGTTCACTAAAGAATTCCGAGGCAAAACCGATACGAATTGGTCGATCATTGCTGGCGACGGCAGAGGGGATTGGGGCCGGATCTGCGGCCTGGGGGGGCAGGCTATCTGACTCTCCCGGCAGCAACTCATCAGGCGGATAGAGGCGGGCCAGGATATCGGAATAGATGGTGAGTGGCAGTCTAAGATTTTTGTCGTGATAGGCAAGGAAAAACAGATGGGGGTAGATCGAATAAGGGCTAATCAACAGCTTGAATCGCATCTGGTGTAGCAGCCGTAGCCCTCTCAAGACGCGCGACCAATAAAAATGCAATTCGCCGGTGGAGCGAAATACGATCGGGGTTATGAGATGATAATGGAGAATCAGTGAAGGCATATCGGGCTCGTTCTCGAGGAGCTGCGCACAAATGGGGAGCGAGCGCTCTGGTTGGGTTAGATCATTGAGAATAGCAACAAGGAGATCAAGGTAAGCAAGATGGTTTGGCCGCAGTTCTGTGGCCTTGGTCGCGAAGGGCAAAGCTTCATCTGGGCGTTGGAGCTGTTGCAGAGCCTGCCCCATCAAAAAATAGGGTTCATCCCAATCAACCTGTTGGCGGATCAGGGAACGCAAGACCGGCAACACACGTTTTCCCAGGCAAGTGCCGATCAATAAGCGCGCCAGCTCCAGCTGAGTCGACGGTTGAGTCGATTGATGGTTGAGGATTCGATTGAAGAGCTCGAGGGCATCCTGAGCACGCTCCAAATCGGCAAGACATTTGCAGGTGTTAATCAAGAATTGGAGATTATCAGGTTCTTCCTGGAGCAAACCTTGATAGAGCTCGAGAGCCTGCTCTTTCTGGTTCAAATCCAGCAGGGTATTCGCCAGGTTCAGGCGGCTGGAACGATGACAGGGGTCAAGTGTCAGGGCTTTGCGCAGCCAACGCTCGGCCGAATGCAGCCGCTTGAGCTTGTAGAGGCACGCACCGCTGGCACAATAAGCAAACAGGCGGCGCTGGGGTTGGCGGGCGACGTGGCGGAGGTGCACCAACGCTGGACCGTAACTCTCGGATGTAATCAGGGCCATTGCCTGCTCTTCCGCCGAGGACGCTGCGGGGTGCAAGGCAGGGGATGACCCAGCCAACTCAGGGGTGTCATGGGAGAACTGATCGGCGGCGCTTGCTGTCATCGGCTCGATCGAAACTTGTCTCGCCCATAGCATAGGAGGTTCATCAGCGCTGTCGTCAGACAGCGCTAGGCCCATATCCGGCCCGCAACGGCGGGGAGGAGTTGTGGGCCATGGCTGAACAAGCGAATAAACCGCTGTTTTACGTGAAGGAGCAGCTCATCGCGCCATTGGGACTGACCGCGATGTGAACACCACTAACATTGGACCCCGCGAAGACACCAAGGCAGAGCACGCCGTCGGCGGGCCCCAAAAAGGGGCGACCGGTCAGGGTAACCGCTGAGCCATTGCAAGTGACGCTGACGCCATTCACGCTCACAACTTCTTGGAGTTTTGAGGCATTCGCCATAGCGCATTGCTTGGCAAGACCAGTCAGCTCGCCGACAACGGCACCAGCCTCCGAACGGCTACGGGCCCGGATAAGGGTAGGAATGGCAACGGAGGCAATCAAACCAATCACAAACAACACAACCAACAGCTCGACCAACGTAAAGCCATTAGCGATCTTTGTAGGATGCACTTGGCGATGACGCAGATCGCGCATCACTGCCATTTGCATCCCAACGGATAACGGGGAGAGAACAGACATGGGTCGGAAGCGATGGGGGTTACCGCGGGACAAAGAAGCCAAAAACTGCATTAAGACATGGTTAACGAGCCGATCAGCCGATCGTGTAGAAGCACAAGCATCTTGGCTCATCGTATCACCAGAGAGATTCACAGCAATACACATCCAATGTAGGGCGGATGTACATTGGGCATACCAGCTTCCCTCGCCTAAATGCAGCCGAGAATACAAATCGGCAGCGTTCCGAGTGGTATGGCTTTGGCTTGACAAAACCCGTATACCATGGTCCTGCCATGCAAACCCCGGGGATGAAGGGTCGGCTGCCATCGACACGCCCCAGGCATCGGCAGTGCTGATCCCTGGATTGCCTGAGGTGTTGGGCTCAGCCTTTGCGAAACGCTGAGCGGTTGATCCATGGTGGGGCTCGATCCCAGGTCAAGGCATCACGTTCCCCATGCAGAAGCCTGAAGACACAACGCCTCCGGTCAGCCTGGGTTGGCAGCACAAAGGACCAACAGTGCACCTAGTTCAAGAGTACAGCTAGTTCAACAGTACAGGCATGAAATCACTCAAACAATCGAAATACAGGAGCACAGAAGCCAAGCAACTGCTAACGCCGTACCAGGTGAGCCAGAATAAGCTCCGATGAGATACTGGCAACCCTATGCACTCTTAGACATAAATAGATGAGACCTCATTGCCAAGATGTCAAGAACTGCGAACAGAAATAAAAAAACGCCCCAGAGGCGGGGCGATTAAAAGAGTCTAATGAAGACAGCGGAAGGTCTGATTCAGAGAAATGTGCACGTAATAGAACCTATGCTGCTCACAACGGCCTGAACACCCGTATTGGTGGCTAATGCAGTTGCATTAAGGCAGACCACGCCCTCAGCAGAGGCCAGAAAGGTGCGGCCCGTGAGCGTTAGTTCAGCACCACTGCAAGTAATCTCTGCCCCATCAGAAGGATTAATGGTAACTTCAGGAAGTTTTGAGGCGTTGCCTACAGCGCATTCCTTGGCGACGCCCAAAAGTTCTCCCACGGATGCACCTGCGGCAGCCCGGTTGCGAGCACGCAGGTATTGGGGAAGGGCGATCGCTGCCAACAAGCCCACCACAGCCACCACGATCATCAACTCAATCAAGGTGAAGCCGGTGCTTGAGCTGGAGACGCGACGCGAACGCAAGGCACGCAGGAGCTCGATCTGAGTTGTGGTTCTCACTGCTTGAAAGGGGGTCGGGGAAAACTATGGGCTAACAGTGATATCTTAGGTGCAAGGAGCCTGAAGGGAAGTGGACTGAGATCGACATGCCATCGGACGATGACAGAAGCCTGGTCTGAAGCCCATCTGCAACGAATCCAGCAAATTCAGTAAGATTGGTCGCTGAAACTACAAGGCTCCAGCAGGGTAAGGAGGCAATGATCGCAGATGGGATCCTGGGGAGTCTGCACCCACCCACTGGGAACTGTGCACAGATATGGGGGTATTACTGCAATCAAGGTACTAGAGGCGTGAATCAGCCGTAGACGAACGGAGATGTGTTTCAGAGGTTCGCAAAAGAGCACGACATGCCACCCGGCAGAGAAACTAAATCCTTGGTGTCGGAACTCAGGACGTTGTCGATAGCCAAAGGGTGCCTCCCAGCGGTCAGCCTTGAACACAACAACGAACTAATAGTAACTGGATCATCGACGCAAGATGGCCAGAACAGCGAACTGAAATGAAAAGTCCCCCCTGAAATGGGGGGGGGGACTTGAAGATGGCAATGACCTGAAGGGGGATCAGCGCCTTAGCTGAACGTACAGGTGAGAGCACCAGAGGTGGATACGGTGACCTGAACATTCGAGTGGGCGGATGAAGCAGTTGCATTAAGGCAAACCACGCCTTCGGCAGAGGGCGTAAAGCTGCGGCCAGAAAGCACCTGTGAGGCTCCAGCACAAGTGACCGAGTTGCCGTTGATAGGGTTGATGGTCACTTCAGGAAGCTTCGAGGCATTGCCCACGGCACATTCCTTGGCGACACCCAGCAGTTCGCCAACGGAGGCACCGGCCGCAGCGCGGTTGCGGGCCCGTAGGTATTGGGGCAGGGCGATGGCCGCCAACAAGCCCACCACGGCAACCACGATCATCAATTCGATCAGGGTGAAGCCAGTGTTAGCGCTACGCAGGTTACGGCCGCGCAAGGTGCGGAGAAGTTCGAGCTGAGTTTTTGTTTTCACGGTCGGATGTGGGGAGATGGGAAGGATGCGGATCGCAACGTTGTCACCCTAGCCGCTGGATGCCTGCTGGCAAAGGCAGCCATGCAAAGGCAATGGCGCCCGGTGAGAGAATCCTGAGTTGAGACTCATCGATGCCCAGGGGTGAGCACAATTAGGACTCAGAGAACGCACCCGAGTCAGCTGGAGAATTGCGAGTTTGCGCTGACCATGCCACAACACGCAATGTTCTTTGCTTCATTTCAGGCTGGCGTCCAGCAGGCTCACCACCAACTCTCAGCATAACCTCAGATTCTAGCGGAGCATTTCTCAGTTGCCATGTTGAAGTACTATCTACAGCTTTTGTTGCCAGCGCAGGTTCCTGGGGTGCGCTCCCTGCGGAGCCAGCTGCTCACCCTCAGCTTGCTGGCGGTGCTGACCGGCTCTGGGGTGCTGGTGGTGGCCCACTCGCTGCTGTCCGCCAACGCCCGTCGGCTAAGGCATCTCCAAGCCGTCGAGCGAGTGCGCTTGGAGTTGCTGGCCGCCCAGATCAATTCCCGCAAAGGGGAAGGGTTGCAGGATCATCTGCGACGCCTGCTCACCCCGGGCATGGTCGTTTGGATGACTGGACAGTCGCAACGGCCCCAGGCCATGCCCCGCACCGCCGCGGGTTTTGCGGTGCCAATCCCCCTGCCCGAGCTGCTAAAGCAGGCCGAAGCCCACATGGGCAAGGCCGGACCCCAGGAATTCCGGGTTGGCCAGCTGAACTACGTGAGCAGTGGCCTGACCGTGCCGGTGCTCAGCCCCAGGGGCAAGGTGCGGCTGGGCTTCCTCAGCGACGTGACCGAAGACCAAGGCCAGGAACAGGTCGTGCAGAACTTGCTGGCGGCCTCCGCCCTGGTCACCACCCTGCTCACGGGCCTGTTGCTGCGGCCAGCGATCAGCTCGGGGCTACAGCCGCTGGGGGAGCTCAGCTCACGCCTAGAGCGGATTCAAACCGAAACACTGGCCCAGCAGCAAATCCAACTGGAGGATCAACCGGTTGAACTGTTGCCGATCGCCGAGGCGTTCAACCGGTTGCTGCAACGGCTGGCAGAGGCCTGGGAACGGCAGCGGACCTTCGTCAATGGTGTGTCCCATGAGCTGAGAACCCCGATCACGATCATTGGTGGCTACGCCAGGCGGTTAGCCCGCGACGCCGAGGCGCTGACACCCCGACAACGCCAGCAATTGGGCCTCATCGTCACAGAAGCGGAGCGTATGGGGCAGCTGGTCACGGATCTGCTCGATCTTGCCCGTAGCGATGCCGGTCATCTGCAGCTCAATCCAAGCGGCGTGGATCCCTGCGCCACTCTGCAAGCGGTGCTATCGCGCCTGCAGGAGCACGCTGAGGGTCGCCTGGAGGTCGACCCCGCCTTGCTGCACTGCCAGCTGCCCCGGGCGGGGGGCGATCCAACGCGGGTGGAACAGTGCCTCGCCAACTTGGTGGAAAATGCGTTGAAGTACGCACCGGCTGCGACACCGGTGCGGCTCAGTGGTTCCAGCCAGCCGAACGGCACCGTGGTGCTGAATGTGATCGACCAGGGGCCTGGGGTGCCTGTGCAGGATCGGCAGCTCATCTTTGAACGCTTTCGGCGGGGCAGTCAGGCCACGGATGTGGTGGGCAGCGGCATCGGCCTGGCGGTGGTGCAGGCCCTGATGCGCGCCATGGGAGGGGACGTCGATGTGGTGGATGCGGAGGGCGGCGGTGCCAACTTCCGGTTGCAGCTCCCGCCTGCGACAGATCCATCGGCAGGCGCCGAAGCAGAAGCCAGGAAGAGCTAAGCGAGCTGATCCGATGCGGATCCAATCATGTGGCGGGATCACGGCGTGACAACTCCAAGTGCATCGGAGAATCACGCAGCAAAACATCGGTAGAGGTCCCTAACGCCCAGTTCACAATGCCGATAGCGCCGGAGTGGGGCTCAGACAGGGGGCAGGGGCTGACGGAGTTGCTGCACCAGGGGGCCAAGGCGCTCTAAAGCGACCGTCTTATTCCAGCAATCATCGGCACCGGCACGCAAGAGGGCGTGTTCACGGCTAAATTCCCAGTTGGCCGTTACCACAACAACCTTGCCACTGTAGCTGCCTTGACGTAGCTTGATCAGGCAGGTCAGACCATCCATCTCTGGCATCACCAAATCCAGTAGGATGAGCTGGAGCTGATGCAACTCCTCCCAGTTCAGCAGGTCGACAGCAGACGAGAAGCAAAAGGTAGAGACTCCCAGATCCTGCAGCTCCAGCGCCAGTAACTGCCGGAGGCGCGGATCATCGTCCACGACGGCAACGTTGAACGGTGGCTGGGCCGCAGGTGTTGGGGCGTTCATGGCCGCAGCTCACCCTGCTTGAGCATGAAGCCGACACCGCGAACCGTTTGGATCAAGGTTGGCTCACCTGGAAACTCAATCTTGCGGCGCAAGTAACGGATATACACATCGAGAAGATTATCATCACCGAAATGGTTTTCACCCCAGACCTGATGGAGGATGGTGGCACGCTCAAGCACCCGGTTTGGCGCCTGCATCAGGCAGCAAAGAAGGTCGTATTCACGCACCGTGAGGCTGATGCTCTGGCCATGGCGCTGCACCTCTCGCGTGGCCACATTGAGTTCAAGGTCGGCAAACTGGAGCTTCTCGGCAGCGCTAACGGGCTCGGCAAAGCTGCGGCGGCGCAGGTGGGCCCGCACGCGGGCCAGCAACTCCTCCAGGGAGAAAGGTTTGATCACAAAGTCATCAGCACCGGCATCCAGAGCCTCCACACGGTCCCGCACCTGATCCCGACCGGTCAGCATCAGAACTGGCAACGTAAGCCCACTGGCCCGAATGCGCCGACAGACCTCCACGCCGCTGAAATCGGGTAACTGCCAATCGAGCAGCACGAGATCGGCGGGTTGACGCCGTAGTTCAAGCAGAGCCTCCTGCCCATCCCTGGCCTCGCGAGGCAGGTAACCTTCAACCCCAAGCTCCCCGGTGAGGAACAGCCTCAGACGGGGATCGTCGTCAACGACGAGCACCTCAAGGGGGTCGGCAGTTGGTCCGGCAACGGAACTGCTCACAAGGCTCTGGAAGGTTCCCAAATAGTAGTCACTCATCCAGGTCGAGGTCGCTGCTGTGAGCAACGAGCCCTGAGGTCGAGCGGCAATCACCGCAGCCTGCACCGCCTCCAGGAGATCAATCCAGCCGGGGGGAGGGAGGGATCTGGGAATGAAGGCAAGGCGACGTTGGTCCGTGCCTTGTTGGGGTGGCCTATAATGACAAGCGAAGAACAACCTACGTGGTTTGCAGGTGAATTCGGTCTCAACAGCACCAACAGCGGTGGCGATCCAGCCATTCTTGGAGGCGATGCGTCAGGCGGGGGCAGGCTGCGGCGCCGATAAAATCTCTGGGCATCGCTATGATCAGGTTTATGGCAGGGCGCTAGCGGCCTACGCCGGCGTTGGGCCATTCGCGATGCTGGAAATTGGCTATGGCAGCGGTCAAGGTCTTGCCTTCTGGCACACCCTGTTCCCCGAAGTTTTTCATTACTGCCTCGATTGCAATCAAGGCGACTGGGAAGACGAGCAGACGTGCGTCTTGAGAGGCGATCAATCCAAGGTGGAAGATCTGGAGCGCACCATGGCGAAAATCCGACACCCAATTTCGCTGATTATCGACGATGGCTCCCATCACCCTGACCATCAGCTACTGACCTTTTCAATACTCTTTCAACACCTACTCGAACCCGGGGGTCTGTATATCATTGAGGATGTGGAAACCTCCTATTGGCGTCGCGGCAGTCTCTACGGCTACAATTATAGTTACGGGCTGGGGCATCGCCATTCAACTGTTGAAGCCTTTAAGGGTGTAGCCGACCTTGTCAATCGACGTTTTCTTGGAGCCGCTGATCAGAATTGGCTATACGGCTCCCTGTTGGACATGGGAATTGACCCAGAGGCCGCCAAACTTGTGGAAACAGTCAGCTTCGGCCGCAACGCCATTGTCCTGAGCAAACAGCAGAGCAGCCAATCCGATTCCGACCTCCCCAGTTATCACTATCATGACCTGTCATGCCGCGAGCTCGAGCTACAGCCGCAGGAAGCCTCGCCGGCCACGCCAACTTCTCAGGATGCAAGCACTGCCCATGGGCATCCGCCGGAAGGCGAATGTTGAAAGGATACCGGATCACGAGGCACGTTGGGCACACTCGATGTTGCCGACACATTTGAGCTCTGGTCCAAGGCTGCTAAAAGGGGTTGCGCGGCTAGACGTGTGAACAACTCATGAACCACTCCCTGGAGCTCCCACCCCTTGCCCTGCGACTGGCCCGCTGGGGAGTGGCGATCGTGGCGGCCTACATCCTGATCGCCTTGTTCACCCCCTGGCTGATCCAGCTGGGCTGGTTGCCGGATCCCAACACCGGCCTGGCCAATCCAATCAATGGCGCCCCATCCCTCCAACACTGGTGCGGCACGGATCGCTTAGGAAGAGATGTCTGCGTGCGCACCCTCGCCGGCAGTGGCATCGCCCTGCAGGTGGTGCTGATTGCCCTGAGCCTTGCCCTGGTGATCGGCGTTCCCCTGGGCATGGCCAGCGGATACTGGGGGGGGGGTGTTGATCGTGTGCTGGTGCTGCTGATGGACACGCTCTACCCCTTGCCGGTTGGGTTGCGCTCCGTGGTGCTGTCCTGCCGCTTGGGCGGCGGGGTGCGCAATGCGGCAGCAGCCC
>JBKCTK010000155.1:0-3751 GCA_046319055.1 Synechococcaceae cyanobacterium | reverse complement strand
ACCTCTTGGGCAAGGCGAGACCCGGATCAACGCCATGGCCCTGTGGGGCTACGGGACCAATGGCGACAGCCCATCGTGCCCCCATTCGCGCCACGCCGTTGACCAACCCGACAGCCTCAAGGCATACGTAGCAGGCCGAACATTTTCACGGCAATAGCCAGTTGGTTGGGGTCGATTGCGTGCTGATCAACTGCGCCAACACCGAGGTGAGCGGGTCTCACAAACCAGAACCTGACAGTCTGAGAACGGGCTGTAAAGAAGCTCAAGCCCCGCCAGACCTGCCGCCAGAATCCCCATAAGATCAACCCGGCGCACGTGAAACCCCGTGCTGCCACTCCCTTTTGGCCCGCCCTCCATGTCTCTGGTCAACGCGCCCTATCTGGGCATTGAGCGGTTCGCGAACGACCGCAACAAAGAAAACTGGTCCAACGCCTCCGAAGAGGACAAGCGCACGATCATCCGTGCCGTGTATCAGCAAGTGCTGGGACACCAATACGTGATGGCCAGTGAGCGCCTAGAGGGTGCCGAATCGCTGTTCCGCAACGGCTATCTCAGCGTGCGTGAGCTGGTGCGCACGGTGGCCAAGAGCGGTCTCTATCGCGCACGGTTCTTTGAGAACTGCAACCCCTATCACTTCATCGAGCTCAACTTCAAGCATCTGCTGGGCCGCGCCCCCCAGAATCGTGAAGAGATGCTGCATCACTTCACGATCCTCCAGGAACAGGGCTACGATGCTGAGATCGATTCCTACATCGATAGCGCTGAATATCAGGAGCGCTTCGGCGAGGAAGTGGTGCCTTATCTGCACGGCTGGAACTACTCCGCCGGTCAGGAGGGTCGGCAGTTTTCCTGGCTGATGCAGCTTGCTCGCGGCGCCGCCGCCTCCGTGAAAGGCGATACCGCCGGCACCAACTTCCGGCTCGGCAAGGCCCTGCACCAGAACCGTGCCGTTCCCGTGGTGAGCCCCAATGCCAGCGGGGCTGGCTTCCAACCCACCAAGGTCGCCAATGAGGGCATCACCCAGATGATGCAGGGAATCGGCCAAAAAGCTCGGGTCTATCGCATTGAAGTCACCGGCCTTACGGAATATCGGCTGCACAAGCGCGCCAACGTTGTGCGGTTCGTGCCCTTCAACAAGTTGCTGGAAGCTCAGCAGATGATCCATCGGCAAGGCGGTCGCGTCGCCAGCGTGTCGCCCGTGAACTGAAATCCCAGCTTGCTTGGACTTGCAGGTGCGGCATCGGCGCGACTGCGCGGCGATACCGCACCTGCACCGAGCCTTGCCAGTTCTCCGCCCGGTAGACACCTGCCGGGCTTTTTCATGGCTTCGGCGCGCCGCTCTGATCCACAGGGGTTGGAACAGGGAGATCGACCAGGGCGAAAGCCTTGCGAAGAGCCTGTTCCTCGTCGCCCCATCCACTCGGAAGCTCTGGCGCCGAGGGCTTCCATCAACTCGATCCTCCGGGAGGGGTTCTCGAGAGTCTCAAGCCAACAGAGCTCCAGTCAACCGGCTCAACGTTGTTGCACCAATGGCGGCCAGGCGCGAAGCGCAGGCGGGATCTGACCAGGGGATTCCCGAAACGAGGTCGCCTTGGAAGACGCACGCCGATCCTGCGTCGGTGCGGGAACGACCTTGGCGGCCTGGGGCAACAGACTCTTCGTCGATGTTGCCGGGCCAACGGTTGACCTGATCAGCAACAAAGCTCCTCATCAGAGGAATGCGTTCTCACGCCTGGCAAGAACGGGCTTCCGGCGCCTCGCCTTCGGGCGCTCATGCGTGCCAGTCAGCAGTCCTGAGCCGGTGATCGTTGGCTCTGCGGAGCTTTCTTGCTGATCAGGACGGTTGATGCAGGCAGCCCAGCGGCCACTCCGTTGCCTCTCCTGGTCTGCCGAGGCCTGAGGAACAAGGCAACCAGGGTCGACCGCTCACGACATGGGGGATGGGAGGGAGGCGGAGATCGCCCAGGTCCGGTGCGGCCAGCCCTGGGATTCATCCCAGGGCTGCCTGAACGTTGCTCTTCTGAGCTCGCAAGGCTCAGATTCTGCTGCGTTCCGGGATGTCCAGCAGGACCTGACGTGCGTCCTGGCGGTACCGAGGCCGCGAGATCGGGTCGCTTGGGAGGACTTTGAGGCAGCCCTGCGATTCATCCCCTCAACAGCAACCTCTTGTTGGCGCGGTCTCCCAGAGTGGACGGTGTCGAGGAGCCTCCCCCGTGGGCTCGATCACGCTCCCACGGCATATTTGGTAGCAGCTAGCTACAAAATACGGAGAGCAGGTTGCTCCCCTTGCAAGGCCAAGGACCGGGACCGATGACCCTTTGTGAAGCAACCGTAATCACAGCGCCGATCAGCGCAAAATAGACCCGTGCCGAAGCACAGGGGCTAACCCAATCAGCCTCGCCCCGCTTCCAGGCAAAGCGGCCCTCACCAGAGCTGCCCCACCTGGCTGGACAACGATCCCTCCTGGAGCTGGCATCGCCGCCCTGGTCCAGGCTCCAACCTCACCAACATTGACATAACAGTGCTTGCAATGGTTGCCGCCGATCGCTCCAAGGCGAGGATCCTGATTCACCGCTAGCCCTGATTCCCCCACCCACCCACTCCCGACGGTTCCGTCGAGAACAGGAGCTTTACCCACATGTTCGACGCCTTCACCAAGGTCGTTGCGCAGGCTGACGCCCGCGGCGAATTCCTCAATGCTGGTCAGCTGGACGCCCTCTCCGCCGTGGTTGCTGAGAGCAACAAGCGGATGGATTCCGTCAACCGCATCACCTCCAACGCCTCCAAGATCGTTTCCAACGCCGCCCGCGACCTGTTCGAGCAGCAGCCCGCTCTGATCGCTCCCGGCGGCAACGCTTACACCCATCGCCGCATGGCCGCCTGCCTGCGCGACATGGAGATCATCCTCCGCTACATCACTTACGCCACCTACACCGGTGACGCTTCCGTTCTGGAAGATCGCTGCCTCAACGGCCTGCGCGAAACCTACCTGGCCCTCGGCGTTCCTGGCGCTTCCGTGGCCGAAGGCGTCCGCAAAATGAAGGATGCCGCCCTCTCCATCGCCAACGACCGCAACGGCATCACCCCCGGCGATTGCTCCGCCCTGATGTCCGAAATCGGCACCTACTTCGATCGCGCCGCTGCTGCTGTCGCCTGATTCAGGCTCCAGCTTCCTCTTCTTCGGTTCACCCCCCTTCCTTTTCCTTCCATGAAGACCCCCCTCACCGAGGCTGTCGCAGCTGCCGACTCCCAAGGCCGTTTCCTCAGCAACACCGAGCTGAACGCCGCCTTCGGTCGCTTTGAGCGCGCCAAGAACGCCCTTGAGGCCGCCAAGGCCCTCACCGCCAACGCCGACAACCTCGTCAACGGCGCCGCCCAGGCCGTTTACAACAAGTACCCCTACACCACCCAACAGCAGGGCCCCAACTTCGCCTCCGACGCCCGCGGCAAGGCCAAGTGCGCCCGTGACATCGGCGACTCCCTCCGCCGCAGCACCTACTCCCTGGTTGCCGGCGGCACCGGCCCCCTGGATGAGTACCTGATCGCCGGTCTTGATGAAATCAACCGCGCTTTCGAACTGTCCCCCTCCTGGTACGTCGAAGCCCTCACCTACATCAAGAACAACCACGGCATCGCCGGTGATCCTGGTGTGATCGCCAACAACTACATCGACTACGCCATCAACGCCCTCGTCTGAGGCCCGTTGTTCGCTTCCATCCCACGGGGCCCGCAAGGGCCCTTTTTTTTGCGC
>JBKCTK010000154.1:0-2119 GCA_046319055.1 Synechococcaceae cyanobacterium | reverse complement strand
AAAACCGTGGGGGAGATCGCTGGGGTTTTCCACCAGCTCCGCCAGGTCGGTAGCCAGATGCAGCAGCTGACGGCGGAGGGAGGCGTGCATCGCGGCTCGGGAACTGCGACCACTCTGCAAGGCTGGTGGCCCGCCAAGCCCACCGATTCCTGGCCATCTCACCGCCGGCACCGGACACCATCGCTTCGATCCTGATCGTGGCGGCGCTTGCGGAAGAATTGGACCACCCGGACGTGCTGCACACGGGCGTCGGCAAACTCAACGCGGCTTATGCCCTCACCCGCCAGCTGCAGCGAAGCCGGCCGAAGCTCGTGGTGAACTTCGGCACTGCGGGCGGCCTAAACCCCTCCCTGGAGGGACTGGTGGAAATCCGCCGCGTGCTGCAGGTGGACATGGAGGCCGAACCCTTGGCACCCCGAGGCCAGACCCCCTTTTCCCCCGGCCCTTTCCAGCTCGATTCCGGCAGCGATGGCGTGGTGTGCGGCAGCGGCGACCGCTTCGTGACAGCGGTGGATCCATGGCTGCTCCAGCACGGTGTTGAGGTGGTGGACATGGAACTGTTCGCTGTCGCCTATGTCTGCCAGCGGGAGGGGATCCCCTGGCGCTCGTTTAAGTACATCTCCGACCACGCCGACCGGGGTTCCGAGACGAGCTGGCAGGCGCATGTGCAGGCTGGGCAGGACTTATTCCTGCAGCGGCTTGGGGAGTTGGCGAAGGCGTTCAGCTGAACAGGGATTTCCCGGGCCCAGTCTCCCGGTGTTGCAAAGCGAGAAACCCTCTACCACGCCCGCTGCCATGGCCTACACCAGCTCGGTGATCTGCTTCCACCAGCGACCGCTCACGTTGTTCGCCAGCCCCGGGAGCTGCATGCAGGGGCCTGGCGCCACCCACGAGCTGGGGAGGGAGCTGCGGCGGCTGGGGCTGAGCGGCCGGGTGCTGTTCGTGGCCGGTCGCACGGCCCAACGGGATCTGCAGCCGATCTGGCAGCAGGTGCCGCCGGAGGTGGGTCTGGAGCCGGTGGTGATCGCATTCGGCGGAGACTACCACTGCACTTGCGATATAACAATAGGCCGTCAGGGCCCGGCATCAAGGAGCGAGAAGCGGGGCTCTACTTCGCTAAGCACGAAGACATGACCCCAGCGAGTACAGGTCGTCGGGCTTGCATCCCCGCCCTTCCCGGAACACTTGCTACGCGATGTGAAGATTCGCCACTGATCGAGTCAAATCAGATTGCGCATATCCAAGGAAAAACTTACGATGCTTCTGAAAATAAAGTTTGGCGAACCATGCGCAAATTGGGTCTGCCAGGCAACATTCTGGCATCTGCCTGGTGTTTCCTTAGGCCCTCCGGTAATCCTGGCGCGCCGTTATTGATTCTGCAGCTGGTTGCCCCTTGGCACTCCAAGGGCTTAATAGGAGTCGCGCTTGCCGCCAGCATTCTCCAGCCCGCTTCCGCTCTAGCTGGAGGAGGCGACCAAGCTTCGATTCCTTTCAGCAGTCTGAACTACGGGCAGCCAATTGGCAAGATAGCGCCCACATCGGTGGGAAATAGCTATGATCAGTCGATCTACCTCGGCGATGGTTCAGGCACTTACAATATCTCCCTCGCCAATAGCTGGACATTACCATCTGGCCTGCAACTTACCTTTGCCGATGGCACTCCGGCCAGTGGCGGCCTGCTGCAGAATGCTTCGAGCTTTAAGATCAGCGGCAGTGCGGCCAGCCCCGGCCAATATAATTTGGTGTTTCAGGCGGTCAGCACCTCCAATCCGTCGCTGATTGATTCCGCAGTTTATCATCTTTTTGTCGCCCCAGCAGCCAGCAGCTTCCATGGCACGGTCACAACCACGATGGCGAAGCCCCCCGTGAATGCCGGGATATTAGGCTTCAATTCGCTGGTGCTACCGCCAGGCAGCTTGAACCGTCTCTATGACGCCACTGTCTCATTCAGCAATGGATTGGTGAAGTCCGTCGCCCTGGTCACCCAAATGGTGGGAGGCGCCATGGCCTCGGCGATCAACCCAACCTCTCCCGTCCCAGGGCTAGTAGCTGGCAGTGGCGGCAATGTGAGCGGATTGGATCAGACCAGCGGCAGGCTGGTGGCTGATCAAGAGGCAAC
>JBKCTK010000153.1:0-4700 GCA_046319055.1 Synechococcaceae cyanobacterium | reverse complement strand
GGCGGAATTGGTAGACGCGCTAGTTTCAGGTACTAGTGGCAGCAATGTCGTGGGAGTTCAAGTCTCCCCATCCGCACTCTGATGATCGTTCTCAAGGTCACCAACAGCTCCGAGTTCATGGCCTCCAAGCTGGGGCGCCTCCTGGCGATGATGGCTCCCGAAGCCGTCGAGCTTCATGCCATTGAGGCCGTGCTGATGAAGAAGCTGATTGAAAACCTCGCCGCTGAGGGACTCAGTGGTGTGGTGGCTTCGGTGCACGGCCTCGACTTCGATGGCTCCAAGTTGGTGCTCGAAGATCGGCTGCACGTGCAATCCCACCACGAGTTCTGACGCTGGCGCCCTTGCCAACGGGGCGCGGCGAGGCTTCCCCTAATTCCAGTCGCTTGGCCACAGTCGCCAGCCCCCTCCCGCCCCTGACCAGTCGCCGCAACCCCTTGGTGCGTCAGTTGCGCGCCCTGCGGGAGTCCCGTGGGCGCCGCGAGCAGGGGCTGCTGCTGGTGGAGGGTACCCATCTGCTGCAGGAGGTGCTGCGCTTGGGGCTGACGCCCCAGCTGGTGCTCGCCACCGAGCGCTGGTGTGCCAGCCACGGGCCGCTGCTGGCGGCGCTGCCGGCCGCGGTGCCGCTGCGGCTGGCCAGCGAAGAGGTGCTGGCGGTGGCCGCCAGCACCGAGCACCCCGATGGGGTGCTGCTCACCCTGCCGCTGCCCGAGCCGGCCGCCGTCGAGGCGCCGGAAGCATTCCTGCTGGCGTTGGATCGCATCCAGGACCCCGGCAACCTGGGCACGCTGCTGCGCACGGCCCTGGCCGCCGGAGTTGAGCAGGTGTGGCTGGCGGATGGTGCCGATCCCTGGCAGCCCAAGGTGTTGCGGGCCTCCAGCGGCGCCGCCCTGGCGTTGCCGGTGCTGCGCTTGAGCCAGGAGCAGCTGCGCCAGCGGCTCGCCCAGGCCGGCGCCCGCGGCCTGCAGCGGCTGGCGGCGGTGCTGCCCCAGCCCGGCCTGCCGGCACGGCCCTACTGGCAACTGGACTGGACCCGGCCGACCCTGCTGCTGCTCGGCAATGAGGGCAGCGGCCTCGATCCGGCCCTGCTGCAGCTGGCGGATCAGCGGGTCACCATCCCCCACGCGCCGGCGGTGGAGTCGCGGAATGTGGCGGTGGCCGCGGCGCCGCTGCTGCTGGAGCGCTGGCGGCAGCGGAGCGCCTGAGGGCGGCCAGCGCACCCTGGGGCAGCGCTGGCCGCGGCTCCCCTGCGCTCTGCCCCCGCTGATCGGCACCGCCGGCTCCAGAGCGCACAGCGGTGCACCCCGTCAAGCTCCGGCCGACCTGCGGTCGAGGCCAGGCGGTGGGGCTTCGGCCCAGCCAGCCGCCCTGGGTTGCTCAACGGGCTTCTCCATGTCGTCGCTGCCGCCGTGCCAGCGCCGTTGACAGGGGAGAATGCCCAGCCAGAAGCCCTCCCAGCCACCGGTGACCGCAGTCCCCTCCGCCAGCCCTGGCCCGTTTGATTTCGACGTGATCGTGATCGGGGCGGGCTACGGCGGCTTCGATGCCGCCAAGCATGCGGCGGACCACGGCCTCAAGGTGGCGATCGTCGAATCGCGGGACATGGGCGGCACCTGCGTGAACCGCGGCTGCGTGCCCTCGAAGGCATTGCTGGCCGCCGCGGGGCGGGTGCGGGAGCTGGCGGACGCCGAACACCTGGCCAGCTTCGGCATCCATGCCGCGCCGGTGCGCTTCGAGCGCCAAAAGATCGCCGATCACGCCGCCCAGCTGGTGGCCACGATCCGCGACAACCTCACCCGCACCCTGGAGCGCTCCGGCGTCACCATCCTGCGGGGCAGCGGCCGCCTCGCCGGCTCCCAGCGGGTCACCGTGCAGCAGGCGGGCAGCGGTGTGGAGCGCACCTACAGCGCCCGCGACGTGGTGATTGCCACCGGCTCCGATCCGTTCGTGCCGCCCGGCATCGAAACCGATGGCCGCACCGTGTTCACCAGCGACGAATCGATCAACCTGGAATGGTTGCCGCGCTGGATCGCCATCATCGGCAGCGGTTACATCGGCCTGGAATTCGCCGATGTTTACACCGCCCTGGGCTGCGAGGTCACGATGATCGAGGCCCTCGATCGGGTGCTGCCCACCTTCGATCCCGACAGCGCCAAGCTGGCGGCCCGCAAATTCCTCGACAGCCGCGACATCGACGCCCGCGCCGGCGTGCTGGCCAAGTCGATCACCCCCGGCTGCCCCGTGAAGATCGACCTGGTCGACATGAAGACCCGCGAGCCGGTGGAAACCCTGGAAGTGGATGCGGTGCTGGTGGCCACCGGTCGGGTGCCGGTGAGCAAAGACCTGAATCTGGCCTCGGTGGGTGTGGAGACCAACCGCGGTTTCATCCCGGTGGACGATTCCCTGCGGGTGTTGGTTAGCGCCGAACCGGGGGCGGCGGCGGTGCCCCATGTGGGGGCGGTGGGGGATGTGTAGGGCAAGATGATGCTGGCCCACACCGCCGCCGCCCAAGGCACCGTGGCGGTCGACAACATCCTGGGTCACCCCCGCACGATCGACTACCGCTCCATCCCGGCCGCCACCTTCACCCATCCCGAGATCAGCTCGGTGGGCCTGAGTGAAGCCGATGCCAAGGACCAGGCCAGCCGCCAAGGCTTCGAGCTGGGAGTGGTGCGCAGCTACTTCAAGGCCAACTCCAAGGCCCTGGCGGAGCTGGAGAGCGATGGCCTGCTCAAGCTGCTGTTCCGCAAGGACACGGGCGAGGTGCTCGGCGCCCACATCTTCGGCCTGCACGCCGCGGATTTGATCCAAGAGATCGCCAATGCGGTGGCCCGGCGCCAGCGGGTGCGGGAACTGGCCGCCGAGGTGCACACCCATCCCACCCTCAGCGAAGTGGTGGAGGTGGCCTACAAGCAGGCGGCCCTGGCCGTAGCTCCGGTCGCCGCGGCTGTGGGGGCGTGAGCGTGGAGATCCGTCGCCGGCCGCCCAACCCTTCGGTGAAGGTGGCCCACCTTGAATACGGCATCCCCCATCCGGAGGAGAAACCGCGCCACATCCTCGAAGAGATCGTTTGGGAGAAGGAGCGGGAGGTGGCCGCCGCCCGCGAGCGGGTGAGCCTGGAGAAGCTGCAGCGCCAGATCGCCGAACTGCCCGCCACCCGCGATTTCGTGGCGGCGTTACGGGCCAGCTGCCGCAAGCCGGCCGTGATCGCCGAGATCAAGAAGGCCAGCCCCAGCAAGGGGGTGATCCGGGAGGATTTCGACCCGGTGGCGATCGCCCGCGGCTATGCCGAGGGCGGCGCCAGCTGCCTGTCGGTGCTCACCGACCGCACCTTCTTCCAGGGCGGTTTCGAGGTGCTGGTGTCCGTGCGCGAGGCGGTGGAGCTGCCCCTGCTCTGCAAGGACTTCATCCTCTCGCCGTATCAGCTGGTGCAGGCCCGGGCCGCCGGCGCCGATGCCGCCCTGCTGATCGCCGCCATCCTCTCGGATCAAGACCTCACTTATCTGAACAAGGTGGCCCGCGGCCTTGGCCTGACCGTACTGGTGGAGGTGCACGATGCCGCCGAGCTGGAGCGGGTGCTGGCGTTGAACAGCTTCCCGCTGATCGGCATCAACAATCGCGATCTCAGCAGCTTCACGGTCGACCTGGCCACCACTGAACAGCTGCTCGCCAGCTTCGGCGAGCGCCTGCGGCAGCAGGGGGCGCTGCTGGTGAGCGAATCGGGCCTGTTCAGCCGCGACGACCTCGATCGGGTGCAAGGGGCTGGCGCCGATGCCGTGCTGGTGGGTGAGGCGCTGATGCGCCAGCCGGATGTGCGCCTGGCGTTGGAGACCCTCATCGCCGGTTGAGCCAAGGCGCCGGGGCCCCCGTTGCCCGGCGGCGGCCGGCGACTTGTGCGCCGTCCCCTCGGAGAACCTCCCGGGGAAACATCGGGCCAGGGCTCTCGCGCTCACGGCGGGGAGCTGGAGCCGGGAATGGCGACCCTTCTCGGCCCGAACGGAGCCTCCCCCGGGCTGGGCCGAGGCGGGTCGCCCGGCCCCGGCCTGTCAATCTCAGGGGGTCGCCACCGCGCCCCGTTGAACGCCCTGCCCTGCGATGCCTTCCTGGCGATTGATGGCCCGCTGCTGGATGTGCGCAGCCCGGCCGAGTTCGCCCAGGGCCACATCCCCGGCGCGATCAACTTGCCCGTGTTCGACGACGCCGAACGGGCCGAGATCGGCACGCTGTACAAGCAGCAGGGGCGTGAGGCGGCGGTGCTGCGCGGCCTGGCCCTGGTGGGACCTCGGTTGGAGTCTCTGGCTGCCTGCCTGGCCGAACGGGCTGCCGCCAGCCCCGGTCAGCCCCTGCGGTTGCAGTGCTGGCGCGGTGGGATGCGCTCCGACAGCGTCGCCTGGCTGGCGGGGCGGCTGGGCCTGGCAACCCTGGTGCTGCAAGGGGGCTACAAGGCTTACCGCCAGTGGGTGCTGGCCCAGTTCGAGCGGGCCTGGCCGCTGCGGCTGCTGGGGGGACGCACCGGCACGGGCAAGACCGCGTTGTTGCTGGCCTTGCGGCAGCGCGGCGTGGCGGTGCTCGACCTCGAAGGGCTGGCCCATCACCGCGGCAGTAGCTTTGGGGGATTGGGCCTGCCGCCCCAGCCCAGCAGCGAGCACTACGAAAACCGTCTGGCGACTGGGCTTCAGGCGATGGCGGGAGCGGCAGAGATC
>JBKCTK010000152.1:0-23638 GCA_046319055.1 Synechococcaceae cyanobacterium | reverse complement strand
GTTTCTGGGGGATCTGTTCTCCCCTACAGCTCCCATGGCCGATGGCGCCCCGGCCCGTTCAACCAGCACCATCCACAACAATTGCCGAACGAGTGGCCCATACAACCTCAGCGGCATGACCCGGAGTGATCGCTACGGATCCTGACCCTCCGGCCGAATCCACACCATCGCGGCTCCTGCTGACCGCTCTGGTTCTGGCGGCATCGCTCCTGTCCACCCTGGCAGGCTGCGTGGAGGAACCCCTGCCCCAGCGGCGCGTCACCCCAGGGGACTGCCTACTAGAGCTCAAGCTCAGCGATCTCCGGAACGCTCGACAGCGCTGCGACAAGGTCGTCCAGGCGTTTCCAGCCGATCCCGCACCGCTCAATGACCGGTTCCTGATCCACAGTCTTTTAGGCGACAATCCCGCAGCCTGCACTGACATTCGCAAGGCGGTGAAGCTGGCGGCACGTCTGCCGGCACCGCGGCTCGACCCGCTACTGCGCCGCGACTTGGCCCAGCGGCTGGCCAGTTGCCGCAACTGAGCTGGCCCTTCACCAACGCTCCAGCAGCTCCTTCACGAGTTCTGGCAAGGCCCGCTGCTGACGCAGTCGCTCCTGGCTCTGCAGCAGCAGGGCGATGCGTTGCGCTTTGTCGGCGATCAGGCTGTCCACGAACGCGTCGGCCTGACCGAGCTGCAGCCAATGGCTGGTCAGCATCGCCGCCATGCCGATGCGGTGGCAGCGGTCCTCCGCCTGCTCCGCATCGCCGGGGGTCCAGGGGCGCTCCATGAGAACCACATGGCGGGCGCGATGCAGGGTGAAGCCCAAGCCGCCGGTGCCAAAGGTGGCGATCAGCAGCCGGCATTGGCCCTGCTGGAAGGCATCCACGAGGGCCTGCCGCCGACGGGGCGGCACGGCACCCGTGAGCAGCGACGCCTCGGTATGGGCGGCGAAGTGGCCATGCAGGGCCTGGGCCGTAGCCACGAAGGCCGTGAACACCACAACCGACTCCTGCGCCGCCAGCAGCGACCGCAGCAGCCCCTGAGCCGCGGGCAACTTGTGTTGAGATCCGATGCGCCGCAAGGCCGTGAGCACGGCCAGGGCCTCAGCGTCCCGGCGCACCAGGCCGCGGGCGGCGCGCTGGCGATACACCTGCACACAGCGATCGAGACGCCGCTCGAAATCGGCCGCCGCCGCTGGCTCCAGCAGCACGGGCTGAAACCGACGCTGTTTGGGGGGCAGATCAAGGCACTGCCCCTTGGCACGGTGCAACAGCAGCGGCCGCACCAGGCGTTGCAGCTCCTCCAAGTGGCTGGCGCCGGAGGCGTCCCAGATCCGTCGACCGGCTCTATCCCTCCAGTGCCCTTGGCAATACCGCTCCTCGAAGCCGTGGCGGTCGGCGGCGAGGGGATGACCGATCGCCGCCAGCAGGGGCAGCAGCTGGGCAGGGCGTCCATTTTTCATCGGCGTGCCCGTCAGCAGCCAGATCGCCCGCAGCCGCGGATGGCGGGCCAACCGCAGCAGGGCCAGGCTGCGGGCCGCATGGGCTGACTGGGCGAAGTGGGCTTCATCGACCACGAGGACGCAACCCGCCGCCGGCAACTCGGCCGGCAGGCGGGCCCAGCTGTGTAGATCCAGTCGCATCTCCAGGGCGAGAGCCTCCTGGCGCCAGTGGGCGCGCAACCCGGCGGGTGCCACGACCACAAGGCGGCAATCTCCACAGCGCACCAAGGCCCGGGCGGCCAGCAGAGCCGAGAGGGTCTTTCCCAGGCCCATGGCATCCGCCAGCACGGCGCCCCGGCGCGCCAGCAACCAGCGGGCGGCATGGCGCTGATGGGCCATCGGTTTGCGGCCGTCGGCCAGCGGCTCCTCCAGGCTGGCGGCGCACACCAGCTGACGATGGGGGGGCAGCGGTGGCAGGGGCTGGCGTAACCAGGCCAGCCACTGGGCCAACTCTGCCGTGACCGGGAAGCGACCGGCCAATGTCTGCTCCAGAACCGCCGCGGCCTCCAGGGGGAACTCCCAACAACGGCGGCGGGGCAGCCAGCTGCCCGCGGGCCGAATCCGACGCAGCTGGGCCTGGGTCACGGGATCGAAGGGGGCGACCACCTCGATCAGACCACTGGGGCCGAGGCGCATCTGCACCAGTGGGGTGACCAAGGAAACAGGCAGCAGCCTTCGACACATTGCCATCGGTCGATGCACGCCAAAATCCCCCCAACCGAGGCTTTCCGAATGCAGCCCAGGGATGGTGTGTTCCTCGAGGACCTCTGCCCCAAGCTGCGCGATCGAAGCTGGCGACGCTCCTTACACGCCCTGACGCATGGCTGTTGCGTCTATTGCGGTTCGGCTTCCGAATCGATCGACCACGTGTTGCCCCGCAGCCGTGGCGGCTGCAGCACCACCGAGAATTGTGTACCGGCCTGCCTGTCGTGCAACGGACAGAAGGGCGATCGTGACGCCTTCACCTGGTATCGCGATCAGCACTTCTACGATCCGCGCCGGGCGATGGCCTTGCGGGCTTGGCTGGATGGGGACCTGCGGATGGCGGTGAAGCTTCTGGAATGGAGCCAGCCAGTCGTGGTCGCCAGCCCGGGGCAGAGCGTGCACTTCAACCGCGAATCGGTCAGCCCCGAAGCGATCTCTGCGGACCAGCCCTCCAGAAACGGCACCCCAACGACGGCGGGACAAACCCCCAACAAGGCGGCCCGGAGGATTCACCAGACCCGGCAGGCCGCCACTCCGTTGTGGCGCTGGCAGATCGCTTCCTGAGCCAGGGGCTGCTCGGGAGCCACCAGCAGCGCGGCCAGCCACAGGATGGCCGCCAGGGTGAGGGGGATGCCAGGCGCCGAGATCACCTCCGGCCGAGCCCAGCCTCGCTCAGACCGGGGCGACACCAGGGCGCCGACGGGAGCGCCACGGCGAAACGATCGCCGAGGCGAGGACTGGTGCCCTAGGGATGGGTGGCCCGAGGATGGGAGGAGAAAAAGAGTGGACACGACAGGCTCCGTGGATAATACAAGCGTACTGAGGATTGAAGGCTCTGTCAATGCGGGGCTGGCCACGGCGGCGGCGGCGTCCGATCCGACCCTGAACCCCCTGCGCCAGGCCGGGATCGGCAGGGCCGTGGTGCTCGGGGGCGGCTACACCGGCGGCCGCTTTGCTCGGGGGCTGGCGGCCGCCGGAGTGCCGGTGACGGTGACCAACCGCCAACCCGCTGACGCGGACGGCGGCCCGATCCAGCGGCTGCGCTTCGATCCCGAGGCCGGCTTCGTGCCCAGCGCGGCCGATCTAGCCGGCGCCACCCACCTGTTGGTGACCATTCCTCCGGACCGCCGTGGCGGTGATCCGGTGCTGAGCGCTCTGGGTCCACGGCTGGCGCAACTCCCGCTGCGCTGGGTCGGCTATCTGTCCAGCACTGGCGTTTATGGGGATCAGGGGGGTGGCTGGGTCGATGAGACCAGCGCGACCCTCCCCGGCCTGGAGCGCAGCAAGGCCCGCCTGGCCTGCGAGCTGGCTTGGCGAGCCCAGGGGCTACCGCTGCAGGTGCTGCGGCTACCCGCCATCTATGGGCCTGGCCGTACCCCGTTCCGCGGGCTCCGGGATGGCTCCGCTCGGCTCATCCACAAACCGGGCCAGGTGTTCTGCCGCATCCACGTCGACGATATCGTCGGCGCCCTCGCCCACTGTTTGGCCCTGCCGGAGGGTCAGCGGCCCGCCACATTGATCCTGGCGGATGATCGGCCCTGTCCCTCGAGTGAGACCCTTGGCTATGCCGCTCACTTGCTGGGCTGCCAGCTGCCACAGCTGGAGCGCTACGGGGAAGCAGCGCTGGAGATGAGCCCAATGGCCCGCAGCTTCTGGAGCGAGAACCGCCGTGTCAGCAACCGCCTGCTCTGCCAGGGCCTGGGCTATCGGCTGCGCTACCCCAGCTACCGCGAGGGCTATCGGGCCTGTCTGGCGGCCGATCAGCAGCCCTGAGGATGGTTCAGGCTCCGAATGGGCATCCGGCCGGTTGGTCGTCCAGATGGGGCAGGCCAACGCGAATGTTCAACCCCGTGGCCGCTCTGAGCTGTGCCAACCGGCCGGGCAGGGGGTAGACCGCACCAGCGATGGCTGATGCCGGGCGATCCTCCACGCCAGGGGTGGATCAGGCCCCCCCGGACCGGGCAGCTCACTTGCTGATCTCCTTGATTGGATCCACGGGGGCCGGGAGTTCCATCCCCGCCGAGCGAAACAAGCGGTCCCAATGGATCTCAATCCAACCGTTCTGCAACCCCAACCCGATCCCCGTGATCAGGGACCCCACGATCAGCCAGCGAATCATGGAACTGCAAACGATGCCTAGCCCATTGAACCCCGCAACACCATCGCCGCCGCCCCTTGTCATTGCCCTGGGGGATCCCGCCGGCATCGGGGCGGAGGTGACCCTCAAAGCTCTGGCGCAGGCGCGACCGGGGCCGCGGCCCGTGGAGCTGGTGGGCTGTCGGCGCTGGCTCGAGGAGACCTACATGCTCCTGCGCGATCGCAGCCCTGACCGAGTGGCTGACCCCGCCGCATTCACAATTATCGACCTACCGCTGGAGCGCCCGGTGCGCCCGGGCCACAGCGACGCGGCCGCCGGTGCGGCCGGCTTCCACTGGCTAACCCTTGCTGTGGAACGGATCCTGGCCCATGGCGGCTCCTTGGTCACCGCTCCGATCGCCAAGGCGAGCTGGCACGCCGCCGGTTTCCATTACCCGGGCCAGACCGAACGGTTGGCGGAACTGGCCGGCGTGGCGGAGGCGTCGATGCTGTTCACCGCCCGCTCGCCCCATGGCGACTGGCGCTTCAACACCCTGCTGGCCACCACCCACATCCCCCTGGCGGCCGTGCCCTCCCGGCTCTCGGCGGACCTGGTTGAGCGCAAGCTTGAGGTGCTCCTGGCGTTCTGCAAGCGCTTCAGCCCACAGCCGCGGCTGGTGGTGGCCGGGCTTAACCCCCACGCCGGAGAAGCTGGCAACCTCGGCGTTGAGGAGCGGGACTGGCTGGAACCGGCCTTGGAGGCCTGGCGAAGCCGGCACGAGCGGGTGTCTCTGGAGGGCCCCTTACCGCCGGACAGTTGCTGGCTGGAGGCGGCCCAAGCCTGGCAGGGTCGCGGCCAGGGACCGGATGGCTATCTGGCCCTGTATCACGATCAAGGGCTGATCCCCGTGAAGCTGCTGGCCTTTGATGCCGCCGTGAACACCAGCCTGGGGCTGCCGTTCCTGCGCACCTCACCCGATCACGGCACCGGCTTCGCCATCGCCGGCCCGGGCATCGCCCGGCCATGCAGCATGGCGGCGGCGATGGAGGCGGCCTGGGAGCTGGGGGCTCCGGCCGCCGGTGGTGGGGGGGTCAGCTCGGCCTGATCCGCATCAGCACCTGGCCGAACTCCACCGGCGTGCCGTTCTCCACCAGGATTTCCACCACCTCGCCCGTGGTCTCCGTCTCCAGTTCATTCATCAGCTTCATCGCCTCAAGAATGCACACGGGTTGGCCCGCGCTCACGCGATCTCCGACCGAAACAAACGGCGGTTCACCTGGTGCGGGAGAGCGATAGAAGGTGGCCACCATCGGCGCCGTGATCGCCACCAGGTCGCCACGGACCGCGGCGGCCGGAGGCGGAGGCACGGAGGGGGAGGCCGACACCTGGGGTGGCGTTAATGCCGGAGCCCCGGTGACGGGCACCAGGGCCGGGGCCTGGACCACAGTGGCAGGTGAGGGCAGATTGCGTCGTACTTCAAGGCGGAAATCCTCGCCTTCAAGCCGCAGTTCCTGGATATCACTCTCAGCGATCAGGGCAAGCAGCTCACGGAGCTGATTATGGTCGAGCTGCATGGTTTCAAGACTCCCGTCCGAGATAGCTGTCAGAGCGGGTATCGATCTTGATGCGATCACCGATCGAGACGAACAGAGGCACCATGACCTGGGCTCCGGTTTCAACAATGGCGGGCTTGGTGCCGCCAGTGGCCGTGTCGCCCTTGACGCCAGGGTCGGTCTGGGTGACCTCCAACACCACGGAGTTGGGAAGTTCCACCTCCAGGGGTTTGTTGTTCCAGGACACAACCGAGACCTCCATACCCTCTTTGAGGTACTTGCGCTGGGTGCCGATGTCATCCCCGGTCAAGCGCATCTCCTCATAGGAGGCCATGTCCATGAACACATAGTCGTCACCTTCCATATAGGTGTGCTGAAGGGTGGCCTTCTCCAGCACGGCCTGGGGCATGCTCTCGCCTGCCCGGAAGGTTCTTTCAACGACATTGCCACTCTGTACGGCCTTCAGTTTGGTGCGCACAAAGGCAGAACCCTTGCCCGGCTTGACATGCAGGAACTCGACCACCCGCCACACCTGACCATCGAGTTCGATCGTGGAGCCGGTGCGAAAGTCGTTGCTGGAGATCATCCCGGCACTTCGCTTTGCCCGCGGATTGTACGTCCGGCTACTGGAGCGCCCTGGCGCCGACGGCACCAGGGCGGGCGGGGCCGCCGGCAGCTGTGCCAAATTCCAGCCACAGGCCGGGGTGCCATGGGCGACCGATCCATTCTTTCCTACGCGCTCCGGGGCCTCTGCCGGGCCCTGCTGCTGCTCGCCCTGCTGCTGCCAATCCAGGCCACACCAGCCCTGGCAGCCCTGCCCCAAGGCAACGCGGTCACCGATCCGCAGGCGCTGCTGCGCGATGCCCTGCCGGTGCAACAGGCGGATCTGCAGTCGCTGCAGCATCGGCTCGAAGCCACCAGCGACGACCTGCGAGCCAAGCGCTGGGCGGCCCTGGCCGGCTCCAGCCGCCGCGCTGAGGCCCAGCTGGCCACCCGCCGGGCGGCGATTCTGGCTACCTATCCGGAAACGGACCGAGCCGCGGTGGAAGCCTTGCTGGACGAGCTCAGCGGCCAGCTGCAGCTCCTGCGGGCCGCCGCCGACGCCCAGCAGCGCGAGGGGTTCCTCGATGCCCGCCGGGCAGCCCTCAGCGCGATCGGCACGGCCGAAGCCATGTTGGTGGGGCCCTTCCCCTTCCCGATCCCTGATACCTACGCCAGCCTGCCGCGCCTCCTCGGTCGCGCCACGGTCAAGATCACAACCTCCAAGGGGGATCTGACCGCGGTGGTGGACGGCTACAACGCCCCGCTCACCGCTGGAGCCTTCGTCGACCTGGTGCAGCGGGGGTTCTATGACGGCCTGCCGTTCATCCGGGCGGAAGACTTCTACGTGCTGCAGACCGGCGATCCCCAAGGCCCCGCCAGCGGCTTCATCGACCCGGCCACCAAGGCCGAACGCCAGGTCCCCCTGGAGATCCGGGTTCCCGGCCAAGAGCTCCCTTACTACAACCAAACCTTCGAGGAGTTGGGGCTGTTCAAGGCCCAGCCGATACTGCCCTTCAACGCCAAGGGAACCCTGGGCTGGGCCCATTCCGACGAGGCCCTCGACGACGGGTCCTCCCAGTTCTTCCTGTTCCTGTTTGAGCCCGAGCTCACCCCCGCCGGCCTGAACCTGATCGATGGCCGCTATGCCGCCTTCGGGTATGTGGTGGATGGTTTCGACGTGCTCCAGGAGCTCAGCGCCGAGGACGGCATCGTCAAGGCGACGGTGATCGAAGGGGCGGAAAACCTCAAGCCCCACGCCTAAGCCTGGGCCGCCCAGGCTCAGCTGGCAGCTTGGTGTACACCTGCCGCCGGGCGGCAATCTGGGCTGTGGGCTCTCCCCCGCGGCCGTTCCCGATGCAATCGCTTCAACCCAGGCCAAGGCGGCAGTTCAAACACCGCACTCCGCCGCGTCAGGGCCGCTGGGTTCCCGAGCGGCTGGCGGGGGCCTGAGGCTGTGGCCACACCAGACCACCACCCCCACGGGCTTCAAGAGCACCAGACCCGCAGCTTCGGCGCGGGCCAGCCAGAACACCACCACGCGGGGCCCAGCGAAACCCTCGCCGACCTAGGGGAATGGGAGGTGATCCGGCGGCTGGGGGCCTTTGCGCCCCCGGGCCAATTCGCCGATGACGCCGCCCTGCTCGACCCGTTTACTCCGGGCGGAGAGGTGGACGGCGCCCGGGTAGCGGCCGACAGCGGCGCCAACGGCGGCGCCCTCGTGGTGAACACCGATGTGCTGGTGGAGGGAATCCACTTCAGCGATGCCACCACGGCCCCCGCCGATGTGGGCTGGCGGGCGGCCGCCGCGAACCTCTCCGATCTGGCGGCGATGGGCTGCACAGAGGTGGTGGGGATCACGGTGGGGCTGGTTGCACCGCAGCGCACCGCCTGGAGCTGGGTGGAAGGGGTGTACCGCGGCCTGCGGCAGACCCTGGGGACCTATGGCGGGGTGCTGCTGGGGGGCGACTGCAGCGGCGGCGGCCAACGGATGCTCGCGATCACGGCGATCGGGCGCTTGGGGGTGGCGCCGCCCTTGGTGCGAGCAGCGCCAGCGGGGAAGGGCTTGCACCCCCCCCCTGATCGCGGACCCTGGGGGGCGATCCGCCGCGGGGATGGCCGACCCGGCGATGCCCTGGTGTGCACGGGCCCCCACGGCCTCAGCCGGCTGGGGCTGGCCCTGTTGCTGGGTGAGATTCCGGCCGAACCGGCTGGGGCACCGCTCCCGGATCCGGGCCTGCGACAACGGGCGATCGCGGCGCACCAGCGGCCCCGCCCGCGCTTCGACGCGGTGCGGGCCCTGACCCGTTCCCGCCCCGGCGCCATGGCCTGGCGGGTGGCGGGATGCGACAGCAGCGATGGCCTGGCGGCGGCCGTGGCGGCCATCGCCGCCGGCAGCGGCTGCGGGGCGCGGCTCGATTGGGCACGGCTGCCGCTGGAGCCGGCCATGGCCGCCCTACCCCAAGCGGAGGCCTGGTGCCTGGGAGGTGGGGAGGACTTCGAGCTGGTGCTGGCCCTGGAGCCCGGCTGGGCGGCGGCGCTGGTGGGGGCACTGCCGGGCGCCAGCCTCATCGGCGAGCTGGTGGAGGGGGAAGCGGGGGCGCTGCACTGGAACGGCGGCGGCGCCCTTGAGCCAACCCTCGGCGGATACCGGCACTTCGGCTGAGACACGCAAAAGGCCTTTGCCATGCCGGCGCCGACGACCCGTGGCGGCAGTCTCCGGGTCGGGAGGCCAGGGCCGTTGGCAGTCCCATCCACCCCTGCCAGCGGCTGGGAGCGGCCAGCGGCCTGGCGGCCTTCTCCTGGGCGGGCTGGCGGCCTTCTCCTGGGCGGGCTGGCGGCCCGCAGCGGGCCCAACCCCAACCCGATCACCCTCCGGCAGGACGGCCAGGACAGCGGCGGTGGCGGCGGGATCCCGGCAAGCAACGCCATAGGGTGGGGCCTTCTCCGTTCGCAAGGCGGCTCTGCGACCCGCGGCGACGCCGTCGTGACCCTCACGTCTCCATGCCCATCCTTGTCACCGGCGCAGCGGGTTTCATTGGCTTTCACCTCTGCCAGCGGCTGTTGGAGCGGGGCGAACAGGTCATCGGCTTCGACAACCTCAACTCGTACTACGACCCAGCGCTGAAGCAGGCCCGCCTGGACCGGCTGACCCCCCAAGCGGGCTTTTCGTTCGTGCGCGGCGACTTGGAGGATGGCGAGGCGGTGCATGGGCTGTTCAAGCGCTTCCAGCCCAGGCGGGTGGTGAACCTGGCCGCCCAGGCAGGGGTGCGTTATTCCGTAGAGAACCCTTCCGCCTATATCCAAAGCAACCTTGTGGGGTTTGGCCATGTGCTCGAGGGATGCCGACATGGCCAGGTCGAGCATCTGGTCTATGCCTCCAGCAGCTCGGTCTACGGCGGCAACACCCGTCTGCCCTTTTCGGAGCACCAGGGCGTTGACCATCCGGTGAGTCTCTACGCCGCGAGCAAGAAGGCCAATGAACTGATGGCCCACACCTATAGCCATCTATTTCAGGTTCCAGCCACTGGCCTGCGCTTCTTCACGGTCTACGGCCCCTGGGGACGACCCGACATGGCCCTGTTTCTGTTCACCAAAGCCATGCTGGCTGGGGACCCGATCAAGCTGTTCAACAATGGCCAGATGGTGCGGGATTTCACCTACATCGACGACATCGTCGAGAGCCTGGTGCGGGTGCTGGATAAGCCGGCCTGCGGCGATCCCAACTTCGATTCCGCCCATCCGGATCCAGCGGTCAGCTGGGCACCCCACCGCCTGTTCAACATTGGCAACGCCCAACCCACGCCGTTAAGCGAGTACATCGCCGCGATCGAGCGGGCCCTCGGGGTGAAGGCCCGCTTGGATCCCCAGCCGATGCAACCGGGCGACCTGCCCGCCACGGCGGCCGACACCAGCGATCTGGAGGCATGGATCGGCTTTCGGCCCGCCACATCCATTCAGGTGGGGGTGGAACGCTTCGTGGCCTGGTACCGGGAGTTCTACGGGGTCTGAAGCGAGCCGTTACACCACGGCGCCGAACAGCCGACCCACGCCCGCCGTCAGCCCCATGGCGATCGAGCCCCAGATGAGCATGCGCAGCGCACCGCGCCGGCGGGAGGCGCCGCCGGCGGAGGCGGAGAGCGCCCCCAGCAGCACCAGCGACACGAGCGCCGCCGCGATCGTCCAGGCCGTGATCTGTCCCTCAGGACTGAACATCACCACCAGAATCGGCATCACCGCGCCGAGGGAGAAACTGCCAGCGGAGGCCAATGCCGCCTGCAGCGGGCGGGCCCGCAAGATTTCGCTGAGCCCCAACTCATCACGGGCGTGGGCCGCCAGGGCGTCATGGAGGGTGAGCTGCTCGGCCACCTGGCGAGCCAGTTCCGGATCGAGGCCGCGACTGCGGTAGATCTCAGTGAGTTCAGCCAGTTCGCCAGCGGGATCGACGGCCAACTCTTGGCGTTCGCGGGCCAGGTCGGCCCGTTCGGTATCCGCTTGCGACTGCACCGAAACATATTCACCGGCTGCCATCGAGGCGGCGCCGGCCACCAAGGCGGCCAGGCCGGAGAGCAGCAGGTTCGGACGCTGGGCCCCGGAGGCGGCGATGCCCACCACGAGGCTGGCGACGGAGATGGTGCCATCGTTGGCGCCCAGCACCACGGCCCGCAACCAACCGATGCGGTGGGTGTTATGGGATTCCCCGTGACGACGCACCCCATGGGCGCGGGGGATCGCGGCTGGATGGGCCTGTAGCGGCGCCGACATGGGGACGGTCTGGGCTGCCCTCCAGCATGCCTTCTGGACGCGGCCGGATCTGCATGCCGTGGCGCAGCCCGCTCCGCCATCGCCGCCCAGCGGCCGCCGGGAGAAGTCAGGCCAACAGCCTCAGCGCGATCACGCCCCCGGACCAGCGGACCAGCGGGGATCTTCACCGCCGCCGCCGCGCGGCCAAGGGGGCCGGGCGACGCTCAACCCATCGCCGGCCAGCACGGCTAGCAAGCCTCCTGTCTCCTCAGCTGGCTGGCCCCGCGCATGGCTGGGGACCACGACGATCAAGCCCCCACCCGAAGAGGCCTTGATCAGGCTCAAGCACCTGGCCGGCCGCATGGGTCTGACGCAGCCTGCGGCTCCAAGCCAAGGCGGCCACGTTGCCCAACTGGGGACGCGGTAGACCAACGCAAAAAAAAGCCGCCCCCTAAGGAGCGGCGAAGCCACCATCGCGGCTCAAGCCCAGAGGCCTGGCCGGCGCAGCTTCATTTCCAGTTCTTCGCCACAATCTCTGCCAGATCGACCACCCGCTGGCTGTAACCCCACTCGTTGTCGTACCAGGCGATCACTTTCACCATGTTGTCGCCCATCACCAGGGTGAGATCGGAATCCACGATCGTGGATTCATCAGTACCGGCATGGTCGGTGGAGACCAGGGGCAGATCGCAGTATTTGATGATGCCCTTCATGCCGTTCTGCGAAGCGGCCTGGATCGTGGCATTCACCTCATCACGGGTGGTGGCGCGGCTGACCTCCAGCACCAGGTCCACCACCGACACGTTGGGGGTGGGAACCCGCAGGGCGATGCCGTTGAGCTTGCCTTTCATCGGCGGATAAACCAGGGCCACGGCCTTGGCGGCACCGGTGCTGGTGGGCACGATGTTCACAGCCGCGGCACGGGCCCGGCGCAGGTCGCGGTGCGAGGCATCAAGGATGCGCTGGTCGCCCGTATAGCTGTGGGTGGTGGTCATCGTGCCCTTCACGATGCCGAAGGCCTGGTCGAGCACCTTGACGAGTGGTGCCATGCAGTTGGTGGTGCAACTGGCATTAGAAATGATATTCCAATCTTCGTGGCGGTACTCATCAGCATTGACGCCCACCACGAAAGTGCCCACACCCTCGCCCTTGCCGGGGGCCGTAATCAACACCTTCTTGGCTCCGGCTTCGATGTGCTTGCCGGCGCCCTTCTCATCGATGAACACGCCGGTGGCCTCGATCACCAGATCAACCCCCCACTCCTTCCAGGGAAGGTTGAGGGGGTTGCGATCAGAAAAGCACTTGATCGCTTTGCCGTTCACAACGATGGTGTCGTCGGTGTGGCTCACCTCCGCATTGCGGATGTGGCCGAGCATGGTGTCGTACTGGAGCAGGTGGGCATTGGTCTTCGGATCGGAGGTGTCGTTCAGACCCACCACTTCGATGCCTGTGTTGGCTCCACGGCTCAACCAGCAACGCATGAAGTTGCGACCGATGCGGCCGAATCCATTGATCGCAACTTTCAAGGTCATGGCACAAAGCGGCGAAACCCGCTAGCAAAGGTGATTTCGGCTGCAGATCATACAGAAATCGGATCCCGGCCTGGGCGAGAGCCGCAGCGGGGCAATCCCTGGGGTTTCCGGCAGCGCCCAGTTGGGGCAAGGGATTGAGGCGCCCAACGCCAACCACGGCCCAGGCTAGGGCCGTGGGGCGGCGTCGCAACGATGCATCTCGTAAGATTTCGTCGGCTGAGATCCCTTGAGCGCCAGCCCGTCCCGCCTTATTTTCGGCGGGTTCCGAGGGGATGTCCTTGAGTCAGATGCTGGATCGCCACCAACCGTTTCACTTCATCGGCGTTGGCGGCATCGGCATGTCGGCTCTGGCCGCCATCCTGGCCGCGCGGGGCTACCAGGTGAGCGGCTCCGACCCCAGACACACCCCGGTGCTGGACCACTTGGCCGGCGCTGGAGTGCGCTTGTTCAGCGAGCAGCGGGCCAGCACGATCGAGGCCCTCACCCCCGGCCCCTTGCCACCGGCGGTGGTGGTCAGTTCGGCGGTGCCTGAGAGCAATCCCGAGCTGGCGGAAGCGCGGCGTCAGGGACTGGCGGTGCTGCATCGCTCCGACGTGCTGGCGGCATTGATCAACAACCAGCCCTCCATCGCCGTGGCCGGCAGCCATGGCAAGACCACCACCAGCACCCTGATCGCCACCCTGCTGGATCTGGTGGAGCTCGATCCCACAGCCGTGATCGGCGGCATTGTGCCGGCCTTCGGCAGCAATGGCCGCCATGGCGAGGGTCGGCTGCTGGTGGCGGAAGCCGACGAATCCGATGGCTCGCTGGTGAAATTTCAGGCCAGCCTCGGCGTGCTCACCAATGTGGAGCTCGACCACACCGACCATTACGCCGACCTCGACGCCCTGATCGCCACCCTGCAGCGCTTTGCCCGCGCCTCAGGCCAGCTGTTGGCAAACCGCGACTGCCCGATCCTGCGGGAGCACTTCGAAGCCCAGGCCTGGTGGTCGATCCGCAGCGCCGAAGGGGTGAGTTTCGCCGCCCTGCCCCTGGAGGAGCGGGGCGATGGCACCCGTGCCGCGTTTTATGAACACGGCCTGTTTGTCGGTGAGATCCAGCTGCCTTTGCCGGGTCGCCACAACCTCAGCAATGCCACGGCGGCGATCGCCGCTTGCCGGCTGGAGGGCGTGCCGTTCGACCGTTTGCAGCAGGCCGTGGCAGGCCTGCGGTCCCCCGGGCGCCGCTTCGACTGCCGCGGGCTCTGGCAGGAGCGCATCGTGGTGGACGATTACGCCCACCATCCCAGTGAGGTGGCGGCCACCCTGGCGACGGCCCAGCTGATGATCCGCAGCGGCAGCAGCCCCCTGCCCCAGCAGCCCCAACGGCTGCTGGCCGTGTTCCAGCCCCACCGCTACAGCCGCACCGCCCAGTTTCTGGACGCCTTCGCGGCGGCCCTGGGGGATGCCGATGCGCTGCTGCTAGCCCCGCTGTACGCCGCCGGAGAAGCACCGGTCGCCGGGGTCTCCAGCGCCGCCATGGCCGAGGTGGCCCGCAAACTCTCCCCCCCCCTGCCGGTGCAGGTGGCCGACAGCATGGACAGCCTGGCCGAATTGGTGGCGGACAACAGCCGGCCCGGCGATCTGGTGCTGGCGATGGGAGCCGGCGACGTGAACAGCCTCTGGGAGCGTCTGCAGCGTTTGGGAGAGCGGGATCGCCCCCAGCCTTTGGCGGTCTGATGGAACGTGTTTTGGCACCCCCGACCGGCCTGCGACAAGCCGTCGCCCTGGCTGACTTCACCACCTGGAAGGTCGGGGGCCCCGCGGAATGGTTCGCCGAGCCCACCAGCCGCGAGGAGTTGCAGGCCCAGCTCGCCTGGGGGCAGGCTCAAGGCATGCCGCTGCGCTGGATCGGCGCCGGCTCCAACCTGCTGATCGCCGATCAAGGGCTTGGGGGGCTCACCCTGTGCAGCCGGCGCCTGCAGGGCAGCCGCCTCGATCGGCAGGACGGCTGGGTGGAGGCCGATGCCGGTGAACCCATCCCGACCCTGGCCCGCAAAGCCGCCCGGGCGGGATTGCACGGCCTGGAGTGGGCGGTGGGCATCCCTGGCACCGTGGGAGGGGCCGCGGTCATGAACGCCGGCGCCCAGGGGGGCTGCACGGCCGAATGGCTCGATTCGGTGGAGGTGCTCGACCCTCAGCGCCCCGACGCTCCCTTCCGGCTACCGGCACGAGAGCTGGGCTACGCCTATCGCCACAGCCGTCTTCAGGATGGAAGCCTGCTTGTGCTCTCCGCCCGTTTCCGTCTGGAGGCGGGCCACGATCCCGCCGCGGTGACGGCTCGCACCAGCGGCAACCTGCACAGCCGCACCAGCAGCCAGCCGTATCAACAACCGAGCTGCGGCAGTGTGTTCCGCAACCCGGAACCGCAGAAGGCCGGGCGGCTGATTGAGGCCCTGGGGCTCAAGGGTCTGCGGATCGGCGATGCCCAGGTGTCGCCGATCCATGCCAACTTCATCGTCAACATCGGCACGGCCCTGGCGGCCGACATCGATGCCCTGATCCGCCGGGTGCAGGAGCGGGTGCGGGAGCAGGAGGGGGTCGAGCTGCATCCGGAGGTGATCCGCCTGGGCTTCCCAGCGGCCGACGGCCCGGAGGACAAGGCCTAACCTGCCAGCACCTTCACTCCGCACCAGGACAGCCCATGGCCGGCTTCGGTCTTCCCAACTTCAGTCAACTCACCGAGGCCTTCCGCAAGGCGCAACAGATCCAGCAGGACGCCCAGAAACTCCAGGAGGAGCTGGACGCCATGGAGATTGAGGGCAGCAGCAGCGATGGCCGGGCCAGCATCTGGTTGAGCGGCAATCAGCAACCGCTGCGGGTGCGGCTTGACCCGGCCCTGCTCAGCGGCGCTTCGGCCGAAGAGGCCGAGGCCTGCGTGCTGGAGGCCCTGCGCAAGGCCTACGAAGCCTCCACCACCACCATGCGTGATCGCATGGAAGACCTCACTGGGGGCCTGGATCTGAATCTGCCGGGTCTGGGGGGCTGAGCTCCACCCCAGGAGCCCCCAAGCCGGGCTCGAGCTCCTGGCGCTGACGACGGCGCGAAGGGCGACGCCAGCGGGGATCGAGGCGGGGCTCAAGCCTGTCGCCCCGCTGTCGCAGGCTTCCCTGCCGTGAGCGCGGCCCACTGGCCGGCCGATCCCCCGGCTGACCCTCCAGTTCGGCCAGACAGTGGGCGTAGATGCTCTGGCGATCCCAGTCGGCGCCGGCTCCACAGCCCGGATCCCCCAGGTGGCGGCAATCGGCGAAGCGGCAACCGCCATGGCTGAGGCGCTGCCGCAGCTCCGGAAACAGGGCCGGCAGCGCGGCGGCATCCTGGGGCAGATCCGGCCGATTGAAGCCGGGGGAATCCACCACCATGGCCCCTTCAGCCAGAGGGAACAGGGCCACATGGCGCGTGGTGTGGCGTCCCCGCCGCAGCCGGCCGGAGACGGCCGCCACCCGCAACCCCAGGCCGGGGCACAGCGCGTTCAGCAGGCTGCTCTTGCCGACCCCAGAGGGACCACACAGCACGCTGATTCCGGGCTCGATCAAGCGATGGCGCAGGGCCTCGATGGCGCTCCTCTGCTGGCAGGACACCGGCAGGGCGGTGTAGCCCCAGCCGGCAACCCGCTCGCACCAGCTGCGCTGCTGCTGCTCCGACACCAGATCCGCTTTGGAGAACACCAACAGCACTTCCGCATCGAGGTGCTCGGCAGCAATCAGGAACCGGCTGAAGGCCAGGGGATCCGGCCGGGGATCCGCCAGGGATACCACCACCACTACGCGCTGGACGTTGGCCACGGACGGGCGTTCCAGGCGATTGCGGCGGGGGGCAAGCGACGCGACCGCCGCGCGAGCGGCGGGCCAGTCGATCCCTTCCAGGCCAACCCGATCGCCAACACACACCTCTTGGCCCGATTTATCGAGGCGGCCGCGACGGGTGCAGAGCAAGCTGAGCACGCCACCAGGACCGGGTTGATCCAGGGCCACGCGGCAGTAGTTGGCCTCCATCGCCACCACCAGACCGGTGGCGGTGGCAGGGCGATCAGGGGCGATCTCCATCGCGGATCACCAGTAGCGACACCCCCATCCCGGAGCCGGGAGTGGAGCGCAGAGCCACCCGATGGCCATCGCGACGCAAACCCTCCTGCACCATCTCTTCCGGCTCACCGGCATCGATCAGCAGCTGCAGGCGCGCACCGCTGGGCAGCTTTTCGAGGGCCAGACGGCTGCGCACCACGTTGAGCGGGCAGGGGGTGCCACGCAGATCCAGGCAGGGCGCGGGATCGGCAGCGGGATCGCCGCTCACGAGCCGCCGAAGAGACCGCCGAACAGACCGCTCTTGTGGTGGTGTCGCTGGCCCTTGCGGGTGTGATGCCCGGCCAGCTGCTCCAACAGGTTCCGCTCATCGGAGCTGAGCTTGGTGGGCAGCTGAACCCGCACATTGACCTCATGATTGCCGCGGGCCACGGGATTGCCCAGACGCGGCACTCCACGCCCCTTCATCGTCAGCACCGTGCCGGGTTGGGTGCCCGCAGGGATCTCCAACTGTTGGGGGCCATCCACGGTCTCCACTTCAATCGTGTCGCCGAGGATGGCCTGGAGATAGTTGAGGGAAACCTCGGACTGGATCGTGGTGCCCTGGCGGTGCAGGTGCGGATGGGGTTTAACGTCCAGCAGCACATAAAGATCACCGCTGGGACCACCGCGCTGACCAGCGTTGCCTTCATTGGCAATCCGCAGCCGGGTGCCAGAATCGACCCCGGCAGGGATGTTGATGCGCAGCTTCTTGTTGACCTGTTGCAGACCCTGCCCCCCGCAAGTCTGGCAGGGATCGGCGATCACCTGGCCGCTGCCTTCGCAGCTGGGGCAGGGGGCCACCTGGGTGAAGTTGCCGAAGGGGGTGCGGGTGGAGCGACGCACCTGGCCGGCTCCCCCACAGGTGCCGCAGCTGGTGGGGCCACTGCCGGCTCGGGCTCCAGTTCCGGCGCAACTGCCGCACGGCTCAAGATGACGAATCTGAACCTCTTTTTCAAGCCCAAAAACAGCTTCTTGGAAGCTGATGTTTAAATCCAGTCGCAGGTCTTCACCTTGGCGAGGGCCCCGGCGGCGGGGACCTGCGGCGGCAGCGCCACCAAAACCGCTGAAGAACGTTTCGAACAAATCCGCGAACCCGCCCATGTCACCCATATCGGGCATGCCCGCGGCGCCTCCAAGGCCGGCCTCGCCAAACTGGTCGTAGCGGGAACGGGTCTGGGGATCACTGAGCACTTCGTAAGCGCGACTGATCTCCTTGAAACGATCTTCAGCACCTGGATCTTTATTGACATCCGGGTGAAACTGGCGAGCGAGCCGGCGGTAAGCACGCTTGAGGGTATCGGCATCAGCGTCGCGGGCAACGCCGAGCTGTTGATAAAAATCGGCCATCAGCCGTGCTGCTCCGCATCAGAGACTGTCGCATCGGAATGGCCGGCTGGCCCTGGGCCGATGGACACCTTGACCAGGGCATGGCGCAACACCCGTCCATGCAGGTGGTAGCCGCGCTGCAGTTCTTCGATCACCACATCTTCGGGGTGGTCATGGCTCTCCTCACGCATCACAGCTTCATGGATGTTTGGATCGAAGGGCTCGCCTTCCACGCGCATCGGGGCGACCCCGAGCTGCTTCAAAACCTCAACCAGCTGCTTGTAGAGATTCTGGTAGCTGCGATGCAGCGACTTGGCCTCCTCACTCTCGGGATTGAGCTGCACTCGAGCCCGATCAAAGTTGTCAACAACCGGCAGAATTTCGGTGATTGTCGACCGTGTGATTGTTAGTTTCAGATCATCTTGTTCACGCAGTTGTCGTTTACGGAAATTATCGAAATCGGCGGCGATGCGCAACGACTGACCGCGCACCTGCTCCAATTCGTCCTGCAGGGTGCTGATACGGCTCTCCAGTTCCCGCTCCCGCTCCGAGCCGGTTGGGCTGGGCGGCTGAGTGGGACTGCCGGGCTCAGCCGCAGCGGCAGGCTCGGCCGCGCCGGTCTCTCCGGCAGGCAGGGGATCACCGTCGGGAGGCATGGTCAACGCCTGCGGGTCGGGATGGAGGCTGGGATCGCTGACCGGACTGCTGTCGCCACTCATGCTGACTGACAAGAAAATCAGTTGCCGTTATGTTGATGGTTGATCGCCACCCTTCACAAGCGGCGGAAGCCCGCACCTCCACCCCGCCAGCCCGACCCGCAGACCCCTCCAGCGACCTCCCGGCACGATGACGCCTGAACCCTCGGCCATCCTGAACTCCGGCTCGGACGCCCTGCGCAGTTCCCTGATCGGCGAAATCAGCGCCACAGCCAACCCCCTGGGGGGGGACGCCTCGGTTCCCGCCGAGGACTTGGAGGCCAGTCGCGGCAACGCATCCGTGTCGCCAATCATGAGCCTGGTGGATCAGATCCTGATCGAGGCCCTGCTGAGTGGTGCCAGCGACATCCACGTCGAGCCCCAGGAGGATGGCCTGCTGGTGCGTCTCCGGCAGGACGGCGTGCTGCGGGCCATGGAGACCCTGCCCCGCACCTTGATCCCGGCGGTCACCTCTCGGTTCAAAATCATGGCCGACCTGGACATCGCCGAACGCCGGATGCCCCAGGACGGACGCATCCGGCGCTCCTTCCGGGGCCGCACGATGGATTTTCGCGTCAGCACACTGCCCAGTCGGCACGGCGAAAAGGTGGTGTTGAGGCTCCTCGACAGCGGCGCCACCAAGCTGGGGCTCGACAACCTGGTCACCGATCCCGATTCCAGGGCCATGTTGCGCTCCATGGGCAACAAGCCCTTCGGCATGATTCTGGTCACGGGTCCAACTGGATCAGGCAAGTCGACCACCCTCTACGCCCTGCTGTCCGAGCGCAACGACCCAGGGATCAACATCTCCACGGTTGAGGATCCGATCGAGTACACCCTGGCCGGCATCACCCAGACCCAGGTGAACCGCGAGAAGGGTTACGACTTCGCCACCGCCCTGCGGGCGTTCATGCGGCAGGACCCCGATGTGCTGCTGGTGGGCGAGACCCGCGACCTGGAGACGGCGCGCACCGCCATCGAGGCCGCCCTCACCGGCCACCTGGTGCTCACCACCCTGCACTGCAATGACGCCGCCAGCGCCTTCGCCCGCCTGGATGAGATGGGGGTGGAACCGTTTCTGGTGAGCGCCTCCCTGCTGGGTGTGATCTCCCAGCGCCTGGTTCGACGCCTGTGCCAGGACTGCTGCATCCCCTTCCATCCCGATTCCGAAGAACTGGCCCGCTTCGGGTTGGTGGCCAGCGACGAATCGGAAATCAAATTTTTCCGTGCCAACCAGATGCATGCCGGCGAGGTCGGAGCCTGTCCGACCTGTCAGGGTCGCGGCTACGCCGGCAGGGTTGGCGTTTATGAAATCCTGCTCATGAATGAACAGCTGGCTTCGGCGGTGGCCAAACGCACCAACACGGAGATGCTGCGGCGCATGGCCCTGGAGAACGGCATGAAAACCCTGCTCGGCTACGGGCTCAGCCTGGTGCGCCAAGGATTGACCACCCTGGAGGAAGTCGAGCGGATGTTGCTCACGGATACGGGCCTGGAATCGGAGCGTCGGGCCCGGGCACTCGACAGCCTCACCTGTAAGGGCTGCGGGGCCGGCCTTCGCGATGAATGGCTGGAATGTCCCTATTGTTTAACGGTTCGAGGCTGAGGCATGCAGGAAATCCTGATCGAAGACCTGATGAAAGCGTTGGTTCAAGAGGGAGGCAGTGACCTGCATTTGGCAGCAGGCCACCAACCCTTCGGTCGTTTTAATGGTGAGTTACGGCCAATGAACGCCACAAGCTTGAATGAAGATTCATGCAATCGCTTAATCTTCTCCTTGCTCAACAATTCCCAACGCAGGCAACTCGAGCAGAATTGGGATTTGGATTGCTCCTATGGACTAAGGGGAGTCGCACGCTTCCGCGTTAATGTCTATCGACAGCGGGGCAGTTATGCGGCATGCCTGCGGGCCCTGGGTTCTTCGATACCCAAACTCAGTCAGCTCGGCATGCCTCAGATTATCGAGGATGTCAGCAGCAAACCCCGCGGTCTTGTGGTGGTAACAGGCCCAACGGGATCGGGGAAAACCACCACATTAGCTTCCCTACTGGACCACATCAACCAAAATCGCTCCGTACACATCATCACGGTTGAGGATCCCATCGAGTTTACCTACATCAATGCCAAAAGCTTGATTCATCAACGGGAAGTCAATGAAGACACCCGTAGTTTTGCCAACGCGCTACGGGCGGCACTGCGGGAGGATCCAGATGTGATTCTGGTCGGTGAGATGCGCGATCTCGAAACAATTCAGTTGGCCATCACCGCAGCTGAAACGGGGCATCTCGTGTTCGCCACGTTGCACACCAATTCTGCTGCTCAGACCGTCGACCGCATGGTGGATGTTTTCCCCGCGGCCCAGCAGACCCAGGTGCGGGTGCAGCTCAGCTCCAGCCTGCTGGCGGTCTTCACCCAAACTCTCTGCAAACGCAGCAAACCCAGCGGCGGCGCTTTCGGACGGATCATGGCTCAAGAAGTCATGGTGAACACCCCGGCGATCGCCAACCTGATCCGCGATGGCAAGACCGCTCAGCTCTACTCGCAGATTCAAACGGGCGGGGCCCTGGGAATGCAAACCCTTGAGCGGGCGCTCGCCAACCTCGTGCTTCAGGGCAAGGTCACGCGGGATGAGGCCATGATGCACACCAGCCGGCCCGAGGAGCTGGAACGGTTACTCGCTTAGGCATGCCAATCTTCCTCGTCTCCTACACCGACACCATCGGGCAACGCCGCGAGCTCAGCCTCGAGGCCGATAGTCCCGCCTCAGCCCGGCGCAACCTGCGTCTACGGGGCATCCTGCCCACCACGCTGGTGCGCAAAGACGCCGCTGCCGCCCTGCCGACCATGACCAAGAAGCCGAGTGGCTCCTGGCAGGATCTGTTTGAGGGGGGCGTATCCGTCAAGGAGAAGGCTCTGTTCGCCAACAAGCTGGCTGCCTTGGTGGACGCGGGGGTGCCCATCATCCGCAGCCTTGATCTGATGCGCACCCAGCAGCGGTCACCGAAGATGCGCCGCGCCCTGACCGCCATCACCAACGATGTGAACCAGGGTGAGACCCTGGGTCGGTCGATGCGTCGCTGGCCCCAAGTGTTCGACACCCTGACGGTGGCCATGGTGGAGGCCGGCGAGGTGGGAGGAGTACTGGATGAAACACTGCGCAGATTGGCTCTTCTTTTGGAGCAAACCGCCAGGTTGCAGAATCAGATCCGCAGTGCCTTGAGCTATCCCATTGCCGTACTTGTGATTGCCATTTTAGTGTTTCTTGGGATGACGATCTTCCTGATCCCAACTTTTGCCGATATCTTCAAGCAACTTGGCGCAGAGCTGCCACTATTTACACAGATGATGCTAAACCTTAGCAACCTCTTGCGCTCTGCATTCTCCATCGTAATTACCGGCTCAATATTCCTTGCTGTCTATTTTTTTGGTCGCTTCTATTCGACTGAATCCGGGCGCCGCCAAGTTGATGGCATGATCTTGAGGGTTCCGCTCTTTGGCGATCTCATTCAGAAGACCGCCACAGCCCAGTTTTGCCGCACCCTCAGCTCGCTCTCCCGGGCAGGTGTTCCGATCCTCCAGGCCTTGGAGGTGGTGCGGGAAACCACCGACAACAGCGTCATCGGCGACGCCATCCTCTCCTCTCGCATTGAGGTCAGTGAAGGCTTGCCTTTAAGCTCAGCTCTGAGGATGAAAAATGTGTTTCCCGATATGGCCATTAGCATGCTGGCAATCGGTGAGGAAACAGGGGAGATGGATAGCATGCTCTCCAAGGTTGCGGATTTCTACGAAGACGAAGTCGCGACAGCTGTCAAAACCCTTACCTCTCTGATCGAACCAGCGATGATCGTCTTAGTTGGCGGCATTGTTGGCTCGATTCTTGTGGCTATGTACCTTCCTATGTTTTCAATCTTCGACAAGATTCGCTAAACCTAATACGCTAAAAAATCTTAATTCTCCTAAGATGAGTATATTAAACTATCTTTTTCTTATAGGGAATCCCAAGGAAACTTATATCACTGTTATTTGGCTATCCAGCCACCCAGGATACTCGCCCGGTCAGTAAGGGTCACCTGGTTTGCGATGTTTCGCGACAGGAACTTTTTGAGATGCCCTTGAGTTGGGGCCTTTGGCTGGATCGTTGTGGTGGATCCCCATGGTGCAACACGCTGGATCATCCAGCCAAAGCCATGGAAGGAACCTCGCAACAACTCCCTGGTCGATCAGCGGGGATACCGGGCCGTGGAAACCAGCTGGGGCCATGCGTCAGGGCTGCCTGAACGGTGCTCTTGTGAGCTCGCAAGGCTCAGGTTCTGCGGCATTCCGGGATGATCCAGCAGGACCTGACGTGAGTGCTGGCGGTACCGAGGCCGTAAGTCCGGCCGCTGGGTTGGTGTTTAGGGCAGCCCTGGGACAGGCCTGGATCAGGCCTAGCCCACATGTTCCAACTTTCCTCCAACGCTGCCTCCGAACTGGCATTCGGCTCCAGCCCATCGCGATACCAGCCATGCAGGCATCGGCGCTGAGCGCAGGGCTGCCTGCAAGTGTCTCTCCCGAGCTCGACAGACTGGGGTTCGGCTGCGTTCGCACACGACTCAGCAGGGGCTGACGTGAAACCTGGCGGTGCCGAAGCCGTGAGGCCAGGCCGCTGGGGAGGACTGGAAGGCAGCCCAGGCGCTCAGCGCTGCGGTCATGCCCAGCTGGCACGGCGACAGCTACCGGCTGAGAGAGAAGCGCAGATCCGGGCTGTTCCGCCCGCAGGCGGGCGGCTCCTCCTCGTCTGGCATCGGTGGCGTACCGCCACCGACACCAGCCAAGGAGGTCTAAGGGGAACAGCCAGAACAGCCCCAACGACAGGAACGACGTACGAACGAACGACCAACC
>JBKCTK010000151.1:0-1037 GCA_046319055.1 Synechococcaceae cyanobacterium | reverse complement strand
TTCTCACTCAACTCCTCCACCATCGCCGTGGAGGTGCAAAGGTTGAGGCCGGCCTGGTTGTGGGCGGCCTTGAGCAGCTCCCACAGCAGCGGCTCCAGCATGCCCATGCCGTAATGCTCCAGGTATTTGGGCAGATGGGTGTGGTAGCTGGCCACCAGGGGCCAGCCGCGGGTGCGGGCCAGCCAGATGCCCCCCAGCCCCAGCACGGCTGGATTCACCACGTGCACCAAATCGGGGGCGAAACGCTCCAAGGCCTCGGACACCGCCGGTCGCGGCAGGGCCAGCTTCAGCTCGGGGTAGAGCGGCAGCGGTAGGGCCGGCACGCCGATCACCTGGGCCCCCATGAACTGCTCCGGGCAACCCTCGGGGCAGAAGATGATGACCTCATCGCCGGCGGCGATCAGGTGGGGGATGGTCTTGGTGAGTCGGGTGACGATGCCGTCGACCTTCGGCAGGAAGGTTTCGGTGAAGAAGGCGACCTTCACGGGCAGCGGATGACCTCGGGGCTCAGACCTTCAGCCCGATGGCCTCAGCCTGGCGGCTGGTCCAGGCCGAGAGGCAGGGGATGCGGGAGCGATCGCAGCGGTCCGCCCAGCGGCGGGCCACATCCACCACTTCGCGCAGGAGGCCGTCATCGAGGGTGGTGGGCTTGAGGCCCAGCTCGATGAAGCAGCGGTTGTCGACGATCAGGTCGTTTTCCACCGCCTCATTGCGGGGGTTGGGCAGGTTGCGGATTTCAGCGCCGGTGAGATCGGCCACCTTGCGGGCAAGATCACCCACCCGGTGGCTCTCGGTCATCTGGTTGAAGATCTTCACCTTCTCGCCGTGGCTGGGGGGATTTTCAAGGGCCAGCTGCACGCAACGCACCGAATCGCGGATGTGAATGAAGGCCCGGGTTTGGCCGCCGACGCCATGCACGGTAAGCGGATAGCCGATCGCCGCCTGCATGAGGAAACGGTTCAACACGGTGCCGTAGTCGCCGTCGTAATCGAAGCGGTTGGTGAGCCGGGGATCGCGATCGGTTTGCTCGGTGTTGG
>JBKCTK010000150.1:0-20252 GCA_046319055.1 Synechococcaceae cyanobacterium | reverse complement strand
TCACTGCAAATCTGACCCCAGGCGGCTGGGGTGATGGCGCCGGCCAGGGCTGGCCAGGCGGGCCGAAGCTCAATCCACAGGTTGGGGCTGGCGGCGACGGGTCTGCCAGACCGCTTGGGCGGTATCGAACAGGGAGGACTGAACCTCGGCCATGAACCGCTGCTGGCGCTGCTGATCCTCGGCGGTATGGGACAGCATCTCCGAGAAGGTGGCGGCATGGCACAGGTCGACCAGCAACGCCACCTCATCGGAGGAAAGGCAGAGCAGATGTTCATCACCGTGGTGGGTGACTCTCACGCGACGCTAGTTCAGAGCACTGAACCCTAGACCACATACCGCGCGAGCGCGCGAAAGCAAGAGCCTCTTCACAAATCAAAGCCGCAGCGGCTGGATGCCAGCGGTGGGCCTGGCGCAAGCGGCGCCGTCGGGCCGAGCCTGCCGCGCAGCCCAACCCGCGCTGCAGTCAAGAGTTCCGAGCCCTCGACCATCCCACGCAGCGGTCCAGCAAGGCTGATGGGATGGGTTGGTGTCTCGGCGTTGGCTTTGTCGAGGTGCCCCGTCCTCAACGTTGGGGGCTTGCCGAAGCTGGCTTCAGGTCTTGGGCGTCGGCCGGGGCCCCGCGCCAGGCGGGCCCCCGGGGCTTAGTGGGTGAAGCTGTAGGCAATCGCCACCAGCACCAAGGCCACAAAAAACATCTCCAGCAGATCGGGGCCGTCGCTGTTCACGATTGCCAGGCCATGGGGCCCATCTGCTGCGGCGGGACCGGCATCAGCGCCGCTCCGTGCGGCGCGAACCGGGACCGGGATTGGCACGACTGATCAGCTCGCGCTCCGCCCGATCGGCGCTCGGCAGCCAGAGGGCCACGCCCAGCAGGATCAGGCAAAGGGGCAGGCCATGGTTGCCGACCACGACGGTGAGCACGGCCGCTGCCGCCAGCACCCGCAGGCACACCGCCCAGACGTCATCGCTTTCGGTGGTGCTGCGCAACACCAACAGAACGGCCGAGAACAGCAACAGAATGTCGACCAGCACGGCGTGAACCGTCCCCAGGACGGCATCGACACAACACCATTTTAGGTGGGTGCCGCCCCCCCGCCCGGGATGCGGCGGCGACGATCAGCCCTATCCCTAGCCCTGCCCTGCTCCCTCAACAAGGCTGGCGCTCCTCCGACGATGGGTCGCGGCCTTGAGCCGTTCGGCCCCGGGCCGAGCCGACCCGGGGCCAGCGGCCGGAGCGATCGAGCAGCCATCGTGGTCACCCGACCGTGATCCCCCCGTGGAGACCCTGCCGCCCCAGACCGACCTGATCGTGATCGGCAGCGGCCTGGGGGGCCTCTGCTGCGCGGCCCTGGCGGCCCGCCACGGGCTGGAGGTGGTGGTGCTGGAGGCCCACGACCGGCCCGGAGGCGCCGCCCATGGCTTCGAGCGGGGCGGCTTCCAGTTCGAGTCGGGCCCATCGCTGTGGAGCGGCCTGGGCCGCTGGCCCAGCCCCAACCCCCTGGCCCAGGTGCTGCGGGCCGTGGGGGAAACCGTGCCCTGCCGCCGTTACCAGGACTGGGGCCTGCTGTTGCCGGAGGGAGACCTGCGCATCGGCGTCGGCAGCGAAGCCTTCGTCGCCACGGTGCGGCAGCTGCGCGGCGCGGCGGCGGCGGCGCAATGGCAAGCGTTCATGGCCTGGCTGGAGCCCGCCTGCCGGGCGGCAGCCGGCCTGCCCCTGCTGGCGCTGCGCTCCGGGGCCTGGGGCACAGCCCGGGTGCTGGGGGCTTCCGGCCTGGCCGGCCTGCTGTCCACCGCTCCCCAGCTGCCGCGGCTGTCGGGTGCTTTTGGCCCCTTGGCCCGCCGGCATCTCAGCGATCCCTTCCTGCTGCACTGGGTGGATCTGCTCTGCTTTCTGATCTCCGGATTGCCGATGGATCAAACCAGCGCCGCCGCCATGGCGACGCTGTTCGGCGAGTGGTTTGAGCCCGAGGCCAGCCTCGACTATCCCCTCGGAGGCAGCCCGGCGGTGGTGGAGGCCCTGCGGCGGGGAGTGGAGCGCCACGGAGGCCGGTTGGTGTGCAAGGCCCCGGTGGAGCGCATCGAGGTGGTGGCCGGACGGGCCCGCGGCGTGCGCCTGCGCGGCGGTCGCCGCCTGTCGGCCCGGCGCGGGGTGGTGGCCAATGTCTCGCCGTGGGATCTGCCTGAGCTGCTGGAGCCGGAGGCGCTACCGCGGCGCTGGAGCAGCGCATGCCGCGCCACCCCCGCCTGCGCCAGCTTCCTGCATCTGCACCTGGGCCTGCGGGGTGACGATCTGGCCCAGCTGCCGATTCACCACGTCTGGGTGGGCGACTGGGAGAGGGGCGTGACGGCGGAACAGAACATGGTGGTGCTGTCGATGCCGTCGCTGCTGGATCCCTCCCTGGCCCCACCTGGACACCATGTGCTGCATGCCTACACCCCCGCCAATGAGCCCTGGGAGCGCTGGGAGGGTCTGGAGCGCGGCTCGGCGGCCTACGAGCAACGCAAGCGGGAACGCTGCGCCCTGTTCCACCAGGTGCTGGAGCGCATCCTGCCGGACCGGGCGGCGCGCACGGTGCTGGAGCTGCAAGGCACACCGCTGACCCACCGCCGCTTCCTGCGGGTGCACCAGGGCAGCTACGGCCCCGCATGGCCGGCGAACCGGGGGACGTTCCCCAGCGGCGCGACACCGGTCGCCGGATTGCGGATCTGCGGGGCCGGGGTGTTCCCGGGCATCGGCGTGCCGCCGGTGGCGGTGAGCGGCGCCCTGGCGGCCCACCATTTCGTGCCGGTGGCGGCCCAGCGCCGCCTGCTCGCGGAGCTGGCCCATTAACCCTGAGGGGATCCGCCAGAGGTGCCTCAGGAACACACCCCGCACAGCACCTCTGGGGCTAGTGTCAATGCCACGCTCCTCGCACGGGAAGCGTTGCGGGTCCGCGGGGCTACCTCCGGGCCCGTTTTTTACGCGGTCCCGGGCATGGCCGCAGGGATGACCCCAAAGGGTCTCTGAATGGGGAGCTCATGCCCCCCCCCCGGAGTTGGCTCAGGCGGGCGCTGATCAATACTGTTGTGTCGCGCATTTTGTGGCGCTTGTTTTGACTCACAACCCCGAGCCGATGCGTTTCCGCCTGTTCCTTCAGGATTCCTGGGGCCGTACCGACCTCGGCGGTTTCGCAACGCTGGAGCAGGCGCTTGAGGCCTTCGAGGCGCTGCGCCAGGACCGTTGGTGCCAGGACGACGGCACGGTCCGAGGCGTGTCGCTCGTGGAGCACGGCGCCGAGGGCGAACGCATCGTGGCCAGCCACCAATTTCAGCCCGATGGATGAGCGGATCCGGCGGGCTGGGGACCAATCCTGGCGTCAGCGGCGATGAGCGGCGCTCCTCCACGGCTCCTGCCCCCACCAGCGCCCGCAGCGGCCGGCTGAGAGCACCCGGCGTTTTTCCGGGATGACGACTTCGCCCAACGCCACTTCGCCCAACGCCGCTTGGCGCGGTGCGGCGATGTCGTTGAAACGCGCCTGTTGGCCCAGCGGCTGGTGTTCATCCGCGGCGGCCGAGCGATCAACGATCTCCTGGCCCAACCGGAGGCCACCGAAGGCTGGTGGCACGAGAATGTGCGCCAGCTGCTGGGCAGCCGCTCGCTGGCCAACCGCAACGGCCCCGACCACCGGGCCCGAGCCGGGTGGTGGGGCAACTGTTTTCGGCGGCGGCGCTGCGGCGCTACAGCCCATTGATCGTGGCGTTGGTGGATGAGTTTGTGGACGAGCTGCGGGCCGGATGCTCTTCAGGCGTTGCAAAACGGCACGGCTTGGGCGGCATCCTCGCCAGCTTTGACGGGATCAAATTGGCTATTCCGTAACACCGTGATCGGCCCTATAGGCCAGATTGAACCCGATTACCCTTAAATAGGGGGATCTCCTGAGGCTCCCGCTCCTGAGACAAGGGCTGCGGGACTACGATTGAGTTGGTTTCGAAGTCGTGCAGAAACTGCAGGGTTCGCTCGCGTATGTAATCCACCGGGATGCGGGATTTTTCCTTGCACTCGGGATGGGAACCCAGGATCCTGTCATACCAGTTGTGGTAGTGCGTCATGGTGCCATCAATGCTGTAGAAGTTACCAAGCCCATAGCGCAGTTTCGCCATCGAATCATCCCAGTGCTCACCAGGCTGCACCTGGGCATCCGTGAACAGAACCTGCGGCTCTTCATTGGAGAGGTGCACCTGCATGGGCTTCCAGGTGAAGCCCTTGGCTAACAACACGTCGGGGATGTAATGGGTGACATTACCTGAATAGAAATTGACGATCCGTTGCGGGAAAAAAGGAAGCCGAAAACGACGCACCCAGCGCAGTTGACGAGTGCGCCGCAGCCGGCTGGTATCGAAGAGCATGAAGGAACTCTCGGGCTTGTTTTTTCCGGCTGGACGGGAATAAGGGCCGCAGCCGATATCCTGCGGGGAGACGAGAATGCATTTGTCGTTCAGATGCTTTGTTGCCAGGGCAAACCAGTTGGGATTGAGCAGGATGGTGTCGGCGTGCATAAACAAAGTGGTTTCGCCACGCGACAGCTTGAGGAGGATGTTGAGGGCATCGGGCATCGAGCACTTCTTGACAATCACGCGGCAGCCCATCTCGCGGGCGATCGCGGCGGTCTGATCGGTGGATTCGTTATCGAGGATGGTGACGCGGTGCCTCAAGCCCGTGCAGGTCTTGGCGATCTGCAGCAGGCATTGGCGCAGGAAGAGATGGGAATTCCAGGTGGGAATACAGATCTCCAGGTCGAATCGGCTGCCGATCATGCGGTAAGGGGGCTCATCCCACTTCAGTTCATATGCCAGTATACCAACAAGTGCGGCATGCATTGCGGCGGATTTCATTCCGATCTTTGCAAGCAGCTCCACGCGGAAGGGCAGGACGTCCCCCTCTGCTGGGCTGGATCGAGCAGCCCACGCAGAGCCACCTCGTCCCATGGCAGATTATTCAGGATGGGGCGGTTTTTGGGGCGGTTGACGCTTCGCTATCGCCAGTCGTGCCGACCTGGCGTTCATCACCACCCACAAGCTTCGCCGGATCCTCTGAACCCCGATTAGCCCCACCAGATGCAAGGCAGCCGTGCGCAGCGTGGCGATCACTCCGGCGCCATGTCCTGCGTCGCCATAGGGTTCCTCATGCCGCGGAATGTTGCGGTTCCAGGGCCAAGCCTCAGGGTTCCAACGGCCCCGCACCCCTTGCTGCCGGGCTGCTCTGGGGGGAGGCGCAGGCTGATCAGAAATCGAGGCTGAGCACCAACCAGCTTGCTGTTCTCCGTTGCGCCGGTGCCCAGCTGCTCGGTCTCACTGCTGCCGATCCAGACAGGGCTGCCTCAAAGTCCTCTCCACCGGCCTGGTCCCTCGGCCTCTGTACCACCAAAACTTGCCTCAGGTCCTGCTGGATCAGCCTGAACGCAGCAGAGACTGAGCCTTGCGAGCTCACAAGCGAAACTTTCAGGCAGCCCTGCCGATCCAGGCCACCCGTCGCCGGCCAGGATTGCCTCAAAGTCCTCTCCAGCGGCCTGGCCTCACGGCTTCGGCGGCGCAAGGACGCGCGTCAGCCCCTGCTGAATCGCCTCGGAACACAGCCGAGCCCAAGCCTTTGGAGCTTGGCAGTGAAACTTTGAGGCAGTCCAGCGTCACCGGCCCCAGCGGGTGAGGGCCGCCTGGTGCGCTGCGGCGGCGATGAACAGGGGGAGCGGCTGAACGTCCCGGCAGCCAGCCGTCCTGGCGACTGAACCAGGCCCCCCTGCGCCGCAGCTGGTTCGGTGGGGGACGGGCGGAGCCTCCTCCTTGCGGAGAGGCGTGGGCCAAGCCAAGACTGCGCGTTGCGCCCGTCAGCCGTTCCTGCCATGACGATGGGGTGAGGGCTGGAGCTCTGGCGACTTGACCCTGCCGGGAAGTCAGTGGGGAGGATGGGTTGGATCTCGGAGGGCTCCGCCAGGAGATGGGGGGGATGCTTGCGCTCCCCTGGGGCACCCACACCGCGGGTCTGCACCACTGCCGCGCTTGCTTGACCCCGGCCGCTGGCCACCCCCCGGGTCCTGGGTCAAGAAGGCTCTCCAGCTGGGCCCCAGCGCCTCCAAGGGCTCTCCCTGAGCGGGGTGCCCCCGGTCTCCCTCCGGGGGCTGCGGCAACCACCCCGCCACGCTCCACCCACCCCGCAACTCTCCGCCGCCGCCATGGCCACCGCCCAAGCTCCGCTGCGCTGCCATCTGCTGATCGGCCAGCCCGCCAGCGGCAAGACCACCCTGGCCGGTCTGCTGGCGCCGCTGCTGCACGGCCCCAATGGCGAGGCTGCGTTGGTGCTGTCCACCGATCCACTGCGGCAGGAGGTGTTCGGCGATGCGGCCGTGCAAGGGCCCTGGGGCGACATCCAGGCGCTGCTGGAGCGCAGACTGCTGGAGGCGGTGGCGGCGGGGCGGCCGGTGATCGTGGATGCCACCCACGCCCGTCGGCCCTGGCGCCTGGCCATCACCCAAGCCTTGGCCTTGCCCCGGCCGGTGGAGTGGATCGGCTGGTGGCTGCACACGCCATTGGAGGCATCGCTGCGCTGGAACCTGCGGCGCGAGCGGCGGGTGCCGGAGGCGGTGATCCGCGAGATGGCGGCGGCCCTCGCCAACAGCAACTTCGGCCCCTGCCGGGCGGAGGGCTTCGCGGCCATCTGCGCCCTGGTGCCCAGCTTTGAGGTGGATCCCCAGCAGCTGGTGCCCCTGCTGGAGCGGGAGCTCCAGGCATTGGACACGCGCATCCGCGCCGCCACCAACCGGGAGCGCAACCTGCGGCGCCATGGCTACTCCAACCTGCTGGATCTGGAGCGCTTGCTCTATCTGATCCGACTGCTGGCCACCTATCCCGACCTGGAGGGGCGCGATCCCGGCAGCCGCGAGGCGCTGGAGGCGTTGGTCTCACCGCGACCCGAGGGCCCCCTGGCCGAGCGGGCGGCGTTGTATCTGCAGCGCCTGCATGGTGCCTGCTACGGCGATACCGAAGCGATTCGGGCCGATCTGCTGTGGCTGGAGGCCAATGGCTTCACCAGCGCCAACGCCGAGCGGGGTCCGATCCAGCTGGCGCCGGCACCATCCCCGCAAAACCGCAGCCACCCGGAGCGGGGCGGCCTGCATGGGGGCCTGCCGCCGATGGGCGATGGGCCGGTGTTTCAGCGGGTGATGACGCTGCTGCGCCATGTGCTGCAACAACCGTTCGACCATCCCAGCCTCAGCGGCGCCTCCCTGCACCAGCACTTGATCGAGGCCACCGGAGCGATCCCTGGCGGCTACATGCCCGGGGAGATCGACACGCTGCGCAAGGACCTCGAAAAGGTGCTCACCCCCGATGGCTTCCGATCGCGCCACGACAATGTGCGCCATGGCTACAGCCTCGGCACGGCGGTGCTCTCGGCGCCGCGGCTGCAAGAGGTGTTCGCCGTGGTGCAACAGGCCGCCGGCCGGCTGGGGGATCCCTCAGCCCAAGACCTGGTGGGGGAGCTGCAGGAGCGGCTGGCCTGGGCGGGGCTTGATGGCGGCGAGACGCCACCGGTGCGCAGCTATGCCCGTCACACGATCCTGGAATCGGGGCTGGAGCGACGCGAGTCTCTGGCGGCGCCACGGCAGGCCGAGCGCATCGAGGCGGCAATCTTCGCCCGCCAACGGGTGCTGCTGCGGCGCTTTGAGGCGGTCGGCCGCCATGCGGACAACCAACGGATCAACAACGGGAGCGGCAAGGAGAACGGAGAGGAGAGCGGCAAGGAGAGCAATCACGGCAGCGCCCCCTCCGGAGAGCTGCGGGTGTGGCCGCTGCAGCTGGTGTTTCATTCCATTGGTTGGTATTTGATGCTGGAGGACGATGCCATCGGCCATGAGGACGGCCTGATCCGCTGCGAACGGCTCGATCGCCTGCAGCTGCTGCGGGCCGAAACGCTGCTGGCCCGCTCGCCAGAACGGCAGCAGCGGGCCGTACAACGGCTCGAGCGCTTGCAGTACCACTGCGGCGGCCTCTACTTCGGAGAAGACCTCCAGGCGCAACTGGCCCTGGCCAGCGGCAACCCCCGCCAGCGGGCCAGCCAGCTGGGCACGTTGCGCTTCAGCTGCGCCCCCTGGGCGTTCGCGTTCCTGCGCGAGGGGCTAGGCCGCTACCCCCTGGAGCAGACCCGCCTCAGCCGGCCATTGCCGGGCGAAACCTGGTGGCACCATCCCCGCGCTCCGCACGTGCTGGCGCCCAACGCGGCCGATGACAGCCATCCCTACCCGGTGGAGCTGGATCTACCGCCCTGGACATTGGCCCGCGATGTCGACCTACGCCGCTGGCTGTTCGGCTTCGGTGCCGGCATCCGCATCGAACAACCCGAGGCCTTGCGCCAGGAGCTGCTGGAGCGCTGCCGGGCGGTGATGGCGCTGCACGGGGAGCCGCTGGCGGGGGAATCCAGCAGCAGCCGGAACTCCCAACCGTTGCCCGCGGCGAAGAGGGAATCGGTGTCAGCCCCGGAGGCACCGCGCTACTTTCCCAACCGCTGGCGGCGGGGCTGAAGGAACGGTCCAAAGGTTGAAGCGCCTGTCCCCCAACCAATCCATGCTGCGACCGATGATCACCGTGCCGTCACGGGCGCTGGAGAGCCCGCGGGCGCAGGCCCAACCGAGGGACCTTCAAGCGAGCCCCGCAGCTGGCTGGGGCAGAAACTGGCGATAGAACAGATCCTTGAGCTGCCAGGCGCGCTCCACCTGGTCGATGGCGATCTGCAGGGTGGCGTCACTGGTGATTCGCGTCGCGATATGGCCCGCCAGTTCCTGGGAGTGGGTGAGGCCACCGAGAAGCTGTTCGGCGCCGATGTCGGTCTGGCGGCGGTCATGAATCATGTGATAGAAATAAAATTCGGATCGGTTCCCTTCCGCCGCGAAGCCTTGACTCAAGCGCTCCGACAGGCGCGGCCATAGGCAGGCATATTCCTCCGCCACCAACACCTCGGCCCAGAAACGCAGGAAGGAAGTCAGAGCCAGATCGCTGTGGGAGCTGGTCAGACAATTCTCCAGCGCCGCCAGGCTCTCCAATCGCACCTGGCGGGTCACCGCAGATTCGGCTGTGGTCAGGATCTGCTCGCGGTTAGCGCCCAGATGCAGCAGATCGCGGAACAACAATTCGCGATGGGAGGGGAGCGGCATGCCGCGGCTGTTGCGGGGATATTCCTCGTGAAGGATCAGCCGGACGGTGGCTTTGCTTGCCTCATCCTTCAGGGCATCAATCACGAACTCATAAACATTGACGATCGCCAGGGATAGATACCGCCGCTGCAGCAGCACGACCAACAGCTCATCCCAGCTGCAGCCTGCGATGTGGCTGATGATCGGGTGGTCCTGCAGGTCGTCGAGGCGATTGCGTTCGTGGGCGTTGAGGTGGTGCAGCATGGCGATCAATCGGTGAACAGAATCTTCAGCGCATTGCGCCAATTGCGATCCGGTGCGGGTTGAAATGGGCGGGCCATCATCCACATCCGCTCGAAATCATGGAGCAGGGTGCCGGTGAGCAGCGGATCGCTGGCGCGTAGATCGAGCTCCAGCTGGAAGGTATGAATCGCCAGGGCACCATGCAGGAATGGGGCAGCCAGCAGGGTTGAGCCCGCACGATAGAGGGCCAGTGAGGGCAGTGTGTCGTAGAGGCGGATTTCGAGATTGGCGGGATTGCCGCTGGTGCGCAGGATGGCCTCCAGGCTATCGAGATTGGCGATCACGCTGCTCTGGATGGCAAAATCCTCTGACAGCAATTCATCGGCATAGCGCTTCAACACCGCCTCGCGAAGGTGTGCGGCCCTGGAATAGGGCCAAGCCAGCAGGATCCGCACCCGTACACCCGCCTCCAGACAGCGGCCGAGCTGGCTGCTGTAGTCGTCGAGATTGGGGGCGAAGGTCTGGAGGATCGCCACCTCCCGCGGCTCCTCCTGCGGCTCGCCCATGAGCCGCTCGAGGGCGGTGGCGAAGGCGGCGGCGGGAAAGAAGGCGTGGATGCGGCGTAGGCCGAAACGGGATAGGCCCGGCTCACTCTGCCGATAGCGCTGCACAAAGGCCCGCTGCAACTGGGGCAGCTTGATGCCCCGGCCATCGATCCCGAACTTGCGGTAGATGGTGCGCAGGCGCTGGGTGAAGGCCTCATCTTCGATCGGTCCCCAGCGGCGTTGATAGGCCGCCAGCAGCTGCTGCTTGCTCTGACCGGGTTGTTCGTCGATGCAGAGGATGACCGCCAGCTCATGGGGGGTGAGGCCGTGTTCGGGATCATCCCCAAGGGCCTGAAGAAAGGCTGTCCAGCTCATCGCCGTCGTCAAAGTGGCGGGGGATGGAGTGCTTACCGCCGACATGAATCTATCGGCAAAGCAACCCCGTGTGAACACTTACAACCGCTTCCATTGGCTTCCATCGAGTGATGATTGACCCAGACAACGGGCTGCAGAACAATGTGCTGCAACGTTGATGGACGAGAGTTCGCATCGATGCAACAGCAAGGGTTATCCCAATGGCGGGTGGTGTCGACCAACGTTGTGGCGCTGCTCGAAAGGTGCATGCAGGGTCGCGAGGGGCTGCTGCTCTCTTGCGGCCTCGGCCTGAGCACCAGCTTGGTGGTGGGCGTCCTGGGGTGGCGCTGGCCCGTGCTGCTCCCCGCCCTGCTGCCCCCGCTGGCGAGCTTGGGGGTGTGGCGATGGGCCCAGCGCCGCCTGCGCCAACCGGCGCCCTCGCCGCCGACGGCGTGCCTGCTCGACGCCAGCGTGCTGCGGGAGCGGTTGTGGCTTGACGCCGCGCTGGGGCCGGAGGCCTCGCAGCGCCGGCAGCGGATCGCACAACGCCTGGAGGCGGTGCGAAGCCTGGCTGCGGCCTGCGCCGAACTGGATGCGGGCTGTGAGGTGGCGCTTCTGGTGTTGCTGGAGCGCCTGGTGCATCGGGCCCTGGCGATGGACGTCCACTTCCGCCACCTGAACCGCGCCCCCACCCCGACCTCTCTGCTGCTGCTGGACCGGCGCCTGGATGCTCTGCAGGAGCACCTGCAGAACTGCCAGGCGGCACTGACGCACTGCTACGAGGCGGCCCTGGAGGAGGCCCTGCGTTGTCCGGAGGTGCCGGCCACGGTTGTTCTTTCCACCCTGCTGCTCGAATCATGACGACCCGTCCCCTGCTTGGTCTGTCCCTGGCCGCCGTCGCCATCGGCGGTGGCGTGCTGGGTTACACCGCCCTGAACCCGCCGGTCACCTCCTTCGACTCCGCCCTGGCGCGATTGGAGCGCCGATTGCTGCCATCGATCGCGCTGGGGAGCGCCATGGCGCCTTCCAGCCTCGCCAGCGCCGAGGCGCCCCTACCCCTGGCCGAGCGACTGCCCCAGGCAGAGGCCTTCCCCGTACACGGCGCCCCAGCCGATGCCAACAACCCAAGCGGCAGCACCCTGCGGGTAGAGATCGTCAGCTCGCTGGAGAAGGCCGACAACCAACGGGCCGGCAGACGCTGGCTGGTGGATGCGGCCGAACGCTTCAACCAACGACGCAAGCGAGGTAACGACGGCCGCCGCATTGAGGTGGTGATACGGCCGATCCCCTCGGGCCTGGCGGCCCAGATGCTGGTGGCCGGCCGCTATCGCCCCGCCGGCTACTCGCCCGCCAGCCAACAGTGGCTGGCGCTGCTGCGTCATGACGGCATCGCGCCGACGCTGCTGCAACCCTCGCTGGTGGGCAATCGCTCGGTGATCGCCGTGCGCGGCGCCGCCTGGAAGCAGAGCGGCGGCGGCCAGTTGGCGTTCGGCCCGGTGATTGAGCGGACCCTCGCGGGTCAGCTGCGCATGGGCATCTGCAATCCCTACCTGTGTTCCCCCGGCCTGGATTTCATGCAGACGCTGCTGTGGACCACGGCCGGCCATGCGGTCCAAGGGGGAGAGCTGCAGACGGCGGAGCTGGATCGCACCTCGGTTCAACGCTCCCTGGAGTTGTTCCAGCAACGGGTGAGCCGGATCGACCCGACCTACATCGAACAGATCGAGATTTGGAAGCGGCGGCCCGAGGCCCTTGATGCGGCGGTGATGGCGGAACAGAGCTACCGGCAACTGCAGCGGGAGCCTGGCTTTGAGGATCTGGTGGCGGTTCCCTTCGGCGCCGACCAGGGTTCGCCGCTGGTGGCGTTGCCCTGGACCACGGGGCCGGAGCGGCAGGCGCTGGAGCAGTTCGCCCGCTTCGCGACCTCAGCGCCCCTGCAGACCCTGGCCCGCAGCCAAAACTTCGGCGACCCCAGCCCGGTTCCAGCCCATGCGCGGCCGCCCCAAGCGGATGGGGCCTTGCTGAGCAAGGTGCAGCGGCTGTGGAAGCAGCGCAAGGATGGCGGCCGCACGGTCTACCTGCAGCTGCTGGTGGATGTGAGCGGCTCGATGAACGACGACGACCGACTCTCCCAGCTCAAGCGGGCCCTGATTTTGGCGAGCGGGGCGATCAACAGCGGCAACCAGGTGGGGTTGATCAGCTTCAGCGACCAACCAACGCGGCTGATGCCACTGCAGCCCTATGACGCCAACAGCCGAGCGCGGTTGCTGGCCACGGTTCGGGGGCTGCAGGCCAATGGCGCCACCGCCCTGTATGACGGCTTGGCCGTGGCGTTGCACGATCTGATGCAGGCACGGCGCCGCGACCCGAATGGTCGCTTCCATCTGCTGGTGCTCAGCGATGGCATGGCCACCAAGGGGCTGAACCTGGGGGATCTCAGGAGCGTGATCGAAAACAGCAACATCAGCATCACCCCCATTGCCTATGGCAACGTCAACGACGGAGAGCTGCGGGACATCGCCGCCATCCGCGAGAGTGCGGTGTACCGAGGCGACCCACAACGGATCCTGCCGCTGATCAACGACCTGGTCCAGACCGCCCTTTGATTGCGAGGACAGCATGGCGCCAACCCTCTCCCCCCTGGCCAGCCGCCTTCTGCTGGGAGGCTGGTTCAGCCAGTTGCTGCTGGCTGGCATGATCGCCGTGGTGGCGCCAATTCCGGAGCGCCCCCTGGTGATTGAACGGCGCTTCTGCAGCGACAGCCAGCAGAAGGCGATGTTGGAGCGCTATCGGGCGCTGGTGCTGCGCGACAGGCTCGGAATCGAACGGTTTCGACCAGTGATTATCTATAGCGTCTTTGGCCAAAAGCAAAGCGATGGGCTGCCCGATGCCAGCGCCCTGAGCCTGGAGAGTATGGCCGGAGACGGGAACCGCCAGGAGGCTGCGGTGCTGCAAGACCATCACCCCACAGCGCTTGTGCTGCGTTGCCAGCAGGAACCGTGAAGCGCCGAAACAGAACCTCTGGCTATGCCCCCACAGGATGACCGCCAAGCAGTCGGCAACGTGAAATCTTCATGAGCAAAAACAATTAGTTCTCTTGTCGTGTGGTCAAGACGAATGGTCTTGATCTGGACCGTCAGCGCGTACACAAGCCTTTATTTCACCAAGCTCGTGGCCGCCTTTCAAGGAATCAGCCACAGCGTGGGCTGGGTTTGGGCGGTACTGGCCATCATCGCTGGGATGGGCTGCCGGGTTGTTTTTCCCTTGACGGTGGGGGCCTATTGGCATGCCATGAGTGCCTGGGATTTGCACCCAGCCGTGGCTGCACTGTTGGCCACTGGCCCGGAGACGTGGCTGGAGATCGAGGAGTTCACTTCCTACCGCAATAGAAGAGCTGGAGGCAGTCCGTCGCCAAGCGAATGCGCTTGGATCCTGAACTTGATCCTATCAGAGTGCCTTGTTGTAGCACTGCTTGTCGCCGGGTTTCGAGGCATCCAAAACAGCCTGAGTCTGCAATGGGCGATTCTTTCCGTGATTGCCAAGATGTACGGATTTAGTCTTCCGATCATCGCTGGAGGATACATTCAGGCCACCAAAGACTGGAGCTGGCACCCAGCGATAGCCTTGCTCTTCGTCGCCGGACCAACACTTTGTCAACTGATTCAGTGGCACATCATCAAACAGCTACTCGGAGGCCAACTGCCCTTAACGGGACGTGTCTGGGGAATTTGGTAACGCAAGCTGCAGGACTTCTCCAGGGTCCGCATGCAACGGCCACCCTGGGAACATAGCATGAGGTTCAGCGCAATGCCCCAACAATGACGACAATAGTCCCTCAGATTCAAAATCCCCACTACGGGCAGTTGCCAAAGCCAACAGCGTCAACCGTAGACCGCTGGCAAACGCGCACAAACCCCGAGGCCAGGACTGCAGCAAAGAGCAGTGGTTGACTCAGCGTTTCCACCCAATGGCCGCAAGCTCGAGCGGCCGAAGATACATCGCACACGATTCCCCATGGGCGACAGATTCAGCAGCCGTTTGTAGGTACGGGGCAGCAGCGAAAGTGCTGATGACCCCGAACGGAACACATCTAACTGGTCGTCATTGAACCGTGAAGGGCAATGAGGAGTGATGCAGCACGATCCGGATTTCACCGTCTGGCTCCTTCATGAATGCCCAGGTTTTGTCGACGGTGGTTACCTTGCCATTGCGGTCAGTGAGGTCTACGTTGCCCATTGTGATCGCCAAGTTGCCATGCAACTGAACCACCTGATTGCGAATCGCACACTTCTGCCAGGGTTTAATGGCAAAGCCTTTATCGTTGGGATAGCTCGGATTGCCGCCTACGAAATAGGCCAGTGCACCTGCCTTTGTGCCCCTGAAGGTCTGGGGCTGCTGGGTGAGCGTGGGCTTGAAGGCCACGGCTCCGTACTGATAAGCATAGGCTTGATCAAGCACTTGAGTAGCCGTTGTCTCCGCCAAGGCAAATCCACCCGTGGCATAGGCTTTGCTGATCGAGAGCAGAGCATTGCACCAACCCTGCTGAGCATTCAGCACCTGCTGTTCACTGATATTGCTGTCCATGCGCATCGGCTGGCTGTCAGCCATGGCGGCACCTGTTCCCGTCACCATCAGGGGAACGACCAAGGCGCCGAAGGCGGTGGCGAGACGAGGATTCATGATGATGTGGTGCGTCAATGGCGGGGGGAGCGTAGGCACCTCAGGGTCTGATTGGGTTGACTTGGCAGGATGGCGGTCATCGCTGGGATCGGTTCTTGCCCAGCCTGAGGAAGTGGAGGATGAGGGGGTGGCCCTTTACTGGACAGGTTGGGCCCCTGAAGTCAATAACACTAGACGGGCGTGAGAGTGTCCGGTTTCAGTATAGACAGCCCGGGGAGTTCTACCTCGCAGAAAGCTATGGGTTCCACCATGGAAAGACCTCCATGGGGCCGAGTCGATTCCGCTGCTCGCGGGCAGCCGTATCCCGAGAAGCTGGAGAGCGCCGGCCATCGCACCCGGCGTTGGCGGCTTCAGGCCAAGGATGACCTGCGGGCGGCGCACTTGCTCCTAGCTGAAGGCAGAAGGCTCAGGCGTTGTTTATGGCCCAGCAGGTAGGAGAAATCGCGCTCAAGGCCCTGTTGGGGGCAGACGTCCGCGACCTGCTGAGTCACTCCCTCACCAACCTGCTGCGGGAGCTGGATAGTGATCTGGAGCAGCGCTGGCAACGGCAGGCCCGCCTGCTGGACAAGCTCGACGCGCCCACCCGACATCCGGAGGCCCGCGGCGATGGGCTGCCCGCCGATGGCTTCGGCACGGAGGATGGCGCGGCCGCAGTGGAGGCCGCCGCGAACTGCTCGCCTGGGCCTCGGCCCAGCAACCGTAATGGCCAAGATCCGGGGGGTAAAGGAGGGAACCGCGCCGGCACCCGAGGAGCCCAACTGGAGCCGTGGCGCTAGATCCACGGCCCCGCCTACGCTTCTCCTATGGGATCTCCCCTCCCCACGGGCCTGGAAGCGTCGCCCGCTTGCCCACTCACCCCGCCGAATCTCGGCCCGGGGCTGGACGACCCGCGGATCGCCGCCGCCCTGGCCCGGTTGAGGCACGATGCAGAGGCGCCCGCCCTGGGTGTCTTTGGCTCCCGCGCCCGCGGGGAGGCTCGCCCCAGCTCTGATCTCGACCTGTTGCTGATCGTCGCTGGAGCCCTCACGCCGGAGCGGGAGCGGGCGCTGCGCTGCCGCGCCAGGGCCTTGCTCACGCCTGTTCTGCCCGTCGACCTCGACCTCCTGATCACCGATGCCGCCACCGCCGCCCACTGGGCGGGATCCCGCTGGCATGTGCTGGGCCACATCCACCGCGAGGGGAGACCCATCCATGCCCCCTGAGGAGGATGCCCGGGCGATCTTGCGGCTGGCCCTGCGCCACGAACACTCGCTTGCCGCCAGCCTGGATCCAGCCTTCGCGCAAGAGAACTGGGGCTTTCTTGCTCAGCAGTGCGTGGAGAATTTGTTGAAAGGGTTCATCGTGCTAGCCGATGGACAGCCGCCGCTCAGCCATGACCTGGGGCGCTTGCAACATCTGGCCGGTATAGCGCTGCCGGAGGATCTGTTGGAGCTGGCGGAGTTTGCGGTCAAAGCGCGTTACTCGCCGGATGACACGCCTCTGCCGGCCTCCCGGGAGCAGTTGCTGGCCGAGATCCGCCACTTGCGGGAGGAATTCGAGAGCCAGATTCAATCACGTAGACCAAATGCCGACGATCCGTAGTCGCCGTATCCGCACAACTGGCACTTACCTTACCGGATCGACGATCAATATCAAGACAGTGCATAGACTGTGATTCCTGTTCGTCCGAGCGATAGACCAGTGCGAAGGGAAAATCTCTCAGAAACACACGCCTTGTTCGATGTTACGCTGGGAAGCCTGCCAGTGGGTATACGAGAGTACGAGCTGTGGCGTCGTCTACTGCTTCGAGAAACTTGGTTGCAAGCCCTGCATTAACTCGATGATAATCGCAAACTTCAGCAAGAACCTCGAGCCTTGCAGAATCAACGAAACGAACACGATTCACGGCAGGATCTGACGTGCTTCTGCAAATACTTGCTCCGCTGAGTACGCAGAAATATCTTCTTTTGAAATGCTTCAATGCGCAAGGCAATCTCCTCAGACCATGCCGCTTCTAGTTCTTCGATGGAAGTGGGAAGTGATTCCAGTATGCATTCCGCAAGCACCGTCAAGCACCAGGCAGATAGCTCTGATCGATGAGCCCACGCACTGACTCCGTAGTGATGGACGCACCTCTGGACTGGTTATAGAGATCCACCACGACATCGATGTCCGAATGCGCGATCCGACCGTTCGCCAAGTAGTCCGACGAGGGACCGAATAGCGTCTCAGCGACTTGGCGGGCCTGCACGTCGCTGGTCACCGCCGGAATGCAGGTGCGGAGGTGCTCGACGACGCGCTCGCGGTTGGCGGGATCCCGAGCCCAGCGTTCCGCCGACAGCAGACTGTCGATCACCTGTGTTGCCTCGCGGTGATGGTTCTTCAACCAGCTCGAACGGGCTACCAAAACAACTCCCTGATAGCCGCCGAGGATTTCGCGGACGGACCCCAATGATCGATAGCCCTGTTGTGTCGCCAAATCGGTGAAGGGAGCCCCCAACAAGGTGGCGTCAAATTCCCCGGCCAGCAGGTTCTCGAAACGCCTGTTGGTCGCGCCAGCATAAGTGACCTCGTAGTCTCGATCACGCTGCAGTCCCACACGACGCAGAATCTCGAACAGGGCGCTGGCATATCCGGTGTCTGTGTCGACCGCGACCTTCCTGTCTCGAAGCTTGTGGATGTCGGTAATCGACGGCTGTCCGATGAGTTTCAGAAAACCTCGGTGGACGCCGCTGATCACCACGAGCTCGGAGGCTGCGGGATCGTCGCTGTTGGCGAGTGAGATCACATCATCGAGGGACATGGCGACGATCGCGTTCATTCCGCTCAGGATGCGCTCATGGGCTTCGTCGGCGTTTGCAACATTGCCGGCGGGGCGGAGCCGGAAAGGATGGGTCTGTGCGGTGCAGCTGGTCGCCGATGCAAAACGCGGTCTCTGTCGCGTCGAGAAACAAGGCAACCTCGACAGTCGTTGCAGAAACTCCGGATTCCTTACCAAACACCATCCTTAAAGCTGAACTATTGGAGTAGGTCTATCCATGGTATCACTTTTCATTTCTGAGTGACTTGAGCAGCTCCATCTGACGCTCCAGATCAGAAGCGGGCAAGTTCTCCTGTGCATTCAACAAGCATCCGTGGCCCCCGCCTGCAGGATCTTGATGTTAGTCCGCCGAATCGAGCTGCGAAACCAGTCCAGTGCATTCTCGTTTAAGAACCTGTAGGTCGACCTTCGCGAGCGCCCAAACCAGTTCATCGTCGACCGATGGATACTCATGGGTTAGCCGATTGCGGAAGTCAACGATTCGCCGTACATTGGTGATGGATTCAAAGATATCCGGTGCCTTGTGCGACAGGGCCAGAACTGCTTCACCGATGATGGTGAACTCTCTCTCCACCAAGGACCGCACGAGACGATTACTGAGGTGGTCGTCAATCTGCATACCAGAGAGTGCTGTGGAGATCGCTTCACAGCACTCAAGGATGTCAGCAAGATAGGCACGGTCCTCACGCTGCATAATGCTGCTGCTTCGTCCTGTTCACGTCGTCACGGATGAAACGGTTCTTGAGCGCACCGACCATCACTAGATCTACTTCTGTGCCTAGAATCGCACGCAACTCATTAAGCAAGCCGAAGTACGCATCCGGTTTGTCAAACGGGGACATGGCTCCGAAGTCCACAAGGAGATCGATGTCGCTGCGGTCGGGCTCGAAATCTTCCCGTAGAGCAGAACCGAAGATGTCCAGCCTCACGACATGAAAGTGCTTGCACGCCTGTCGTATGGCATCCATCTTGTCTGCGAGCACGCTTACCATGCAGGTAACTCCCATTACATCATATCTGCTTGAAGCACGAACGCAGGCTTTATGATCCCCACTCGGAGCGCCATCTGGCGGACGCTGCCCTTGAGTGGCAGGCAGGGAGCCTGGGGTGGCACAGCAGATTGCTTGTAGCAGCCTGTTCACTCGAGGGGCGGGTTAGACAACCATCTTCGCATCGGCGGTAGGACTGACATGCAATTGCAAGCCCAACGCCGAAATCACCTTCAGTACTGTTGCCAGTTCAGGATTTCCCGAAGACGACAGAGATTTATAGAGGCTCTCCCTGCCAAGGCCCGCATCACGTGCGATCTGGCTCATACCTTTGGCCCTGGCAATATCCCCTAACGCTGCTGCAACAAGCTGAGGATCGCCGTCTTGCAGGGCAGCTTCCAAATAAGCAGCGACATCCTCCGCCGTGGAAAGATGCGAAGCAGGATCCCAGATCGTTGTCGTGGTTTTGGTCATTGATGCCTCCTAGAGATTGCGAGCAAGATTCTTGGCAAGTCGAATATCATGGTCTTGTGAGCTCTTGTCGCCACCTGCAAGCAGGATTACCAGTGCATCTCCTTGCCTTTTGAGATAGATCCGATAGCCAGGGCCGTAACGGATGCGTAGCTCTGATACACCCTCGCCTACAGGGCGAATATCGCCTGCGTTGCCCAAGGAGAGACGCCTGATCCGAATATCGATGCGAACCCTGGCACTCCGGTCACGCAGGGCAGCAAACCAGGAAGCATAGGCAGAGGTCTCCCGGATTTCGAGCATGCTTCAGTGTATCCCAGGAGATACCTGCATGCAACCGGCTGCCTGGTCTGTCTAACGCTGGCCATCACCTGGCCGCAGAGAGTGCGATCAAAGAGATCCTCCTGGGTTTAGTGTGTTGGAGGTGGCGAGTCAGGTGAATGGCTGTATTCGAAGATCGCATTCCTGTATAGATTACGATTGCCAACCTCTGAGTCACCAAAAGAAGGCCTCACTCGCTTGGAGGGAGCATTGGTGGCGCATCATTGGCCGAAGGCAGGCGTAGAAGCCTAAGCAATGCATTTTCCAGTTCATATCTCTGCGTTTTCAGATCATACTCTTGCTTGAGCTGGTGCAACTCCATTTCGTGTTTAAGGTTTTGAATGGCAGTTGCCAACTGATCAAGATCTTCGCGAATTGCTTTGATGTCTAGGGTGTTCTTCTCAACTTGACCCTTGAGAGTAAGGAGCTCCTTGCCAAATTTTACAATCTGTCCCAACGCCTGCATAATGCGTCAACCCTCAGTCAGCATGTTGCGAATGATAGATCTTGTTGATTCCTTTAGCTCATCTATAGCGTAGTTGGCACTTGAGATGCTAGCATCAAGATCATGGAGTTGTTGAAATATATCATTCAGCTCGGAATCCAGTTTAGATGTTTCAAGCGGCAATGCGGCAACGCGAACACGAGCCGTTGGGTTGAGCGACTGCGAAACGCCAGAAATCTCCAAGGT
>JBKCTK010000149.1:0-3384 GCA_046319055.1 Synechococcaceae cyanobacterium | reverse complement strand
TCTCCGCCAACAGCAGCTCCAGATAGGCGGCGATGGAACCGGAGCGCTCGCCAGCGGCCCGATCCCCCAGGGGCACCACCGGAAAGTCGCAGTAGAAGCAGCGGCGATGGCAGAAGGGCAGGTGCAGATAGGCACTGCGGGGCGGCCGTGCTGGAGCTGGCGGTGGAGCAGACGCTGGGGGCCATGGCAGGGCCCTGGCGGCGGAGTTCGGCTTCACAGGCGGTAACCCCCCATGGCAAATGGCGGCGGATCGGGCAAGCTGCCAGCCAGACGTGGTGAGCTGCCACACGGGCCGGAACACCGGCAACCGGACCTTCCGACCATGGTGGACTCCCTCATCCTGCTGCTGTTTGTGGTGTCGGGCACGGCCACCGGCTGGCTCGGCGTTGACCTGCTGCCGGAGCCGTTGCTGGCCCAAGTCACCAATCTCGACGGGCTGCGGGGGGTGCTGGCGGGCTTCGGAGCATTTTTTGGGGTGCTGGCCGGCTTTTTCTTCCAGCAACTGCGGCGTCGTCTGATGTCCCAGGTGCGCAGCATGCCCACCGACCTGCTGATCAGCCGGGCGGTGGGGCTGATCCTGGGCCTGCTGGTGGCCAATCTGCTGCTGGCGCCGATCCTGCTGCTGCCCCTGCCCTGGGAGGTGGTGCTGGTCAAGCCGCTGGCGGCGGTGCTGAGCAATGTGTTCTTCGGGGTGCTGGGCTACAACCTGGCCGAGGTGCATGGCCGCACGTTGCTGCGGCTGTTCAATCCCGCCAGCACCGAGGCGCTGCTGGTGGCGGATGGCGTGCTGCAGCCGGCCAGCGCCAAGATCCTCGACACGAGCGTGATCATCGATGGCCGCATCAGCGGTCTGTTGCAGTCGGGGCTGCTGGAGGGGCAGGTGATCGTGGCCCAGGCGGTGATCGAGGAGCTGCAGGCCCTGGCCGATTCCGGCAATGCCGAGAAGCGGGGCAAGGGTCGTCGCGGCCTGCGGCTGCTGTCGGAGTTGCGCGAGACCTACGGCCGCCGCTTGGTGATCAACACCACCCGCTATGAGGGCAACGGCGCCGACGACAAGCTGCTGAAGCTGAGCGCCGACACCGGCGGCACATTGCTGACCGCCGATTACAACCTGGCCCAGGTGGCCAAGGTGCAGGCGCTGAAGGTGCTCAACCTGAGCGAACTAGTGATCGCCCTGCGGCCGGAGGTGCAACCCGGTGATGGCCTCCAGATCAAGATCGTGCGGGAGGGCAAGGAGGCGGAGCAGGGGGTCGGCTACCTGGAGGACGGCACGATGGTGGTGGTGGAGGAGGCCCGCCGCCAGATCGGTGAGCGGCTGCCGGTCACGGTCACCGGTGCCCTGCAGACCCCGACCGGCCGCATGGTGTTCGCCCGCTGGGACGGGGCGGCCGCCGGCCGCGGCGAGGAGAGCGGAGACAGCGCCCCGGCGGCGTCCCACGGCCCGGGGAGCCTCGGCTCTAAGGGGGGAGATGGCGCGTCCTCCAGCGGCGAGAGCGTCGGCTCCGGTGCTGGCTCTGGCGGTAACGCCAGCCGCGGCGGATCCAACGCCAGCGGCGCCGCCGCCAACCCCAGCGCGGCCCGCGGAGAGCGGCGCGGCGGTCGCGGCGGCGGGAAACCGGTCAGTTCGCGGGAGCAGGAGCCTCCCCGACCCAGTTAGGCTCCTGGCTGGAAGCTGAGGATCTCACGCGGATGTCGGTGTCGGCCCCCTACTACGGCGATTCGGCCGTTCTGCGCACACCACCTCCCGATCTGCCCTCGCTGTTGCTGAAGGAGCGGATCGTGTACCTCGGTTTGCCGCTCTTCTCCGACGACGACGCCAAGCGGCAGATGGGTGTTGATGTGACCGAATTGATCATCGCCCAGCTTCTGTATCTCGAGTTCGACAATCCCGAGAAACCAATCTTTTTCTATATCAACTCCACCGGCACCAGTTGGTACTCGGGCGATGCCATCGGCTTTGAGACCGAGGCCTTCGCCATCTGCGACACGCTGCGCTATGTGAAGCCGCCGGTTCATACCATTTGCATCGGTCAGGCGATGGGCACGGCGGCGATGATCCTTAGCGCTGGCACCAAGGGCCAGCGGGCGGCCCTGCCCCATGCCTCGATCGTGTTGCACCAGCCCCGCTCCGGCGCCCGGGGCCAGGCCAGCGACATCCAGATCCGGGCGAAGGAGGTGTTGCACAACAAGCACACCATGCTGGAGATCCTGGCCGACAACACCGGCAAGAACGTGGAGCAGCTCTCGCGCGACTCCGACCGCATGACCTACCTGACCGCCGAGCAGGCCCTGGAGTATGGGCTGATTGATCGGGTGCTGAACAGCCGCAAGGATCTGCCGGCCCCTCCCGTCGCCACCGCCGCCGGCATCGGCTGAGCGGCGCTTCCGCCCACCCGGGGCCGAGCGCCCGGCCTGGCGCCCCCCCATCCCGTCACTCCCCATCCCCCAGCAGCACCTCCGCCATGCCCATCGGCACCCCCAGCGTTCCCTACCGCTTGCCCGGCAGCCAGTACGAGCGCTGGGTCGACATTTACACGCGCCTGGGGGTGGAGCGGATCCTGTTTTTGGGCCAGGAGGTGAGCGATGGCATCGCCAATAGCCTGGTGGCCCAGATGCTCTACCTGGATTCCGAGGACAGCAGCAAGCCGATTTATCTTTATATCAACTCTCCAGGTGGTTCGGTCACCGCCGGCCTGGCGATCTACGACACGATGCAATATGTTAAGAGTGACGTGGTAACGATCTGCGTGGGTTTGGCAGCCAGCATGGGGGCCTTTCTCTTGGCGGCCGGCACCAAGGGCAAGCGCCTGGCCCTTCCCCACAGCCGCATCATGATCCACCAACCCCTGGGAGGCACCAGCCAGCGCCAGGCCAGCGACATCGAGATCGAAGCGCGCGAAATCCTGCGCATCAAGGACATGCTGAACCAATCGATGGCGGACATGACCAGCCAGCCGCTGGAGAAGATCACCAAGGACACCGATCGCGATTACTTCCTCAGCGCCGCCGAAGCCAAGGACTACGGCCTGATCGATCGCGTGATCTCGCACCCCACCGAAGCCTGACCCTCGCGGGGGGCAACAACCCCGCACCAATCCACGCAGTCAGAGCTCAACCCCCAGAAACCTGCCTGGGCGTACCCGTTCAGGGGGCGAGATGAACTCGTACCCCATTGCACCGATGAGAGAGGAGGTGCTGTTTGCTCCTAAACGTCTCAGCAGGCTCACCAGAGTCTATTGCGCAGCGCCGCCAAGGCCCTTGGCGCAGCAAAGCAAGTGCGGCGGGCGGCTTGCCGGGTGATCTTCGTGTGGCCATGCGGGGGTCTGCTCCCTGCTGCCTAGTGCGCCTGGCCGCAGTTCGTGCGGCTCTGCGCGGCGTCGTGGC
>JBKCTK010000148.1:0-2904 GCA_046319055.1 Synechococcaceae cyanobacterium | reverse complement strand
ACCGCGTCAGCCCCAGCCTGCACCCGTTGCTCCTGGACGACGAGGCGCTCCTCCAGCTCCAGCAGCCGGATGGTCAGCGATTCGACCAAAACGGAGAGCGCCTGCAGCTGATCCGCCAAACGTTGGCTGCTGATCGGATGGGGCTGTGACGGTGTCATTCCGTTTAAGCACAACATGCTGGGCGGATGGTATCGACATTGCCGTGCGATGCCAGGGGGGGCCGGCTCCCACTTGGCCTCGCACGCTCCCGCCGAGCTCTGGGCGCCTCGCGCCCGACCGCCGCCCCTGGGGTTGTAACGATTGTGAAGCGGCCGTTCTTAACCCCAGGGGTGCCCATAGGATCCGGCATGCTGCTACGGCGGAGAACCACCGGCAGCACCACCTTCGAGGCTGTCCGCCCATCCAGAAGCGGCCCTCTTTAACGACGCCTTTTCCGGGCGTCAACCGCCCGTCCCCCCCGGCCTCCCCCGCCCATGACACTCGCCAACGCTGCCTATCTGGGCATCGAGCGCTTCTCCAGCCAACGCAACAAGGAAAACTGGACGAACGCCACTGAGAACGACAAGGCAGTCCTGATCAGGGCCGTCTACCGGCAAGTTCTCGGCAATCAATACGTGATGGCCAGTGAACGGCTGGAAGGCCCTGAATCACTGTTCAAGCGGGGCTATCTGAGCGTGCGCGAATTCGTGCGCCAGGTGGCCAAGAGCGGCCTCTACAAGGCGAAATTCTTCGAGAGCACCAACCCCTACCGCTTCATCGAGCTCAACTTCAAGCACCTGCTGGGCCGGGCCCCCCAGAACAAAGCGGAGATGCTGGAGCACTTCACCATCCTGCAGGAACAGGGATACGACGCCGAGATTGATTCCTACATCGACAGCGCCGAGTATCAAACCCGCTTCGGCGAGGAAGTGGTTCCCTACATCCACGGCTGGGACTATTCGGCAGGTCAACAGGGCCTCCAGTTTTCTTACATTCTTCAGCTTGCCCGCGGCGTTGGCGCATCCGTGCGTGGTGATGCCCTCAAGAACCAATCCCGTCTCAATCCCGCCGTGCACAGCGAATCGCCGCTGCCGGTGGTGAGCCCCAACGCCAAGGGAGCCACGTTCCGCCGCATCGGCTCCGATGGCCTCACCCGCCAGGGTGTGGGTTCCGGCGAAGAAGGCCGCACCTTCCGTGTCGAAATTGCTGGCTTCAACAATTACCGGCTGCACAAGCGCAGCAACCGTGTGCGCTTTATTCCCTTCAACAAGCTGCTGGAATATCAGCAGCAAATCCAGCGTGAAGGCGGTCGCATCGCCAGCATCACGCCGATCAACTGAGCACCGCTCCCCCTTCTCCCCGTTGCTTTTTCCCGCCATGAAGGTCTCCGCAGGCACCCGCGGCACCAGCACCGTCAATGGTCGCCAAGTCAGCATCACCGTTACCGGTCTGGCACAAAACGACTACGTGCGCAGCGCCGACACCGTGATGCAGGTTCCATTCACCCGCATGAATGAGACCCTCCGACTCGTGCACCGCCTGGGCGGACGCATCACGGAGGTGGCCGTGAGCGGTGGCGATCTGCCCGGCCAACCGGCTCGCAAGGACTAACCTCCTCCAGCCCTTGGATGGCTGGCAGCCAAGGGGCCGAAGGGCCCCTTTTTTTGTGCCCGAATCGCGGTGCACGACCCACCTCCCAGCCGCGCTCCGGCAGGCTTGGGCGCAGGGAGCACGCCGCAACAAGGTGCCCTTGGGGAGGCCAAGGGCACGGGCCTGAGCGGGAGTGGGCGGCAGCCACGCCGCAGGGCAGCGAGGGAACCGCTCCTTCCCCCAACCCCACGCCTGGCGGCCTCACGATTCGCCAGCATTTGGCACCAAGGCCACCCGACTGGGCGCTGCGGTTCCCGATGGAACTCCTGAGCATCCCGATCGCACACCCGAAGGAATCGCCGGATCACCTTGCTGCCGGTTGCCTTGGGTTGGCAGCCGCCCACCCGACGTCGGGGGTGGCTCAGTTTTCGATGTCGGACGTGGCTCAGCTTTCCGTGATGCTTGACAGCAGGCGCGGAGGAATCCCTCGGGGACGCTCGAGAGCACCTGCAAGGAGCGACCGGAGATCCTGTTTTGGGAGATTCCTGGAAGGCACCTCGGGGATCCCCCACCCGCGCAAGCCCGCAACGATCCAGCGCCAAAACCCGGCCGCAGCCGAAGGCCAAAGAGGCTCGACGCAACGGGGAGCCAACCTGCGGGGGCGCTAGCAGTGACCGTTTGTAACGGGCCTCGCGGCTGTCTGCCACGACCGATAACAATGTGTCGGTCGCCACTTAGCAGTGAGTTCGCCCGAACTCCTGAGCCGGGATCCGTCACCACGAATCCGGTTCTGTCACGAGTTCAGGTTGCACCAGCCGCTGAGGACGATCCGGTGAGCCCCGCCAAGCCAACCAGCCCTGCCGGAACGCTTCGCAGCTCCACCACCTCTTTCCCCACCCACCCACTCCCGACGGTTCCGTCGAGAACAGGAGCTTTACCCACATGTTCGACGCCTTCACCAAGGTCGTTGCGCAGGCTGACGCCCGCGGCGAATTCCTCAATGCTGGTCAAATCGACGCCCTTTCGGGTGTTGTGGCCGACAGCTTCAAGCGTCTGGATGCTGTCAACCGCATCACCTCCAACGATTCAAATATCGTTTCAAACGCCGCCCGCGACCTGTTCGAGCAGCAGCCCTCTCTGATCTCTCCCGGCGGCAACGCTTACACCCATCGCCGCATGGCTGCCTGCCTGCGCGACATGGAAATCATCCTCCGCTACATCACCTACGCAACCTTCACCGGTGACGCTTCCGTTCTGGAAGATCGCTGCCTGAATGGCCTCCGCGAAACCTATCTCGCCCTGGGCGTCCCTGGCGCTTCCGTGGCCGAGGGTGTC
>JBKCTK010000147.1:0-1111 GCA_046319055.1 Synechococcaceae cyanobacterium | reverse complement strand
TGAGATGGGTGGAGAGGGCACCCACGGGTGGACTGATCGACATGTCGTTGTCGTTCAACACCACCAGTAAGCGGGTGTGGGGCAGGTGGCCGGCATGGTTGATGGCCTCCAGCGCCATGCCGCCGGTGAGGGCTCCGTCGCCAATCACCGCCACGCAGCGAAAGTCTTCACCGCGGGCATCGCGGGCTAAGGCCATGCCCAGGGCCGCTGAGATCGAGGTGGAAGCGTGGCCGGCACCGAAGTGGTCGAAGCGGCTCTCACAGCGCTTCAAATAGCCCGCCACCCCTCCCTGCTGTCGGAGGGTGTGGAAATCGCGGTAGCGACCCGTCACCAGCTTGTGGGGGTAGGCCTGATGCCCCACGTCCCAAACCACCCTGTCGCGGTCGAGGTCGAGGGTTTGGTAAAGGGCGAGGGTGAGTTCCACAACGCCCAGGCCTGGGCCCAGGTGGCCGCCGCTGGTGGAGACCACTTGGAGATGGCGTTCGCGGATCTGGCGCGCCATCGCTTCGAGTTCCGCCATGCTGAGGCCATGGAGCTGGTTGGGATGGCTCAGCTCGCTCAGATGCATGGCGTCAGGGGGAAAGACCTGCAATCTAGGGGGTCTCTCCGAACGTCAAGAGGCAACGGCGACCGTTGGCGCCGCCGATTGCGACACTGGAGGCATGATTGAAACCCGCCTCCAGGACCTGGGCTGGCGCTCCAGCGCCGCTGTGGCGACGGCCCAGGCGAGCCCCTACCTGCAGCGGATCCTGCGGGCCCGCGTCTACGACGTGGCGATCGAATCGCCCTTGGATCCAGCCCCCAACCTCTCGCGCCGGCTCGGCAACCAGGTGCTGCTGAAGCGCGAGGATCTCCAGCCGGTGTTCAGCTTCAAGCTGCGCGGCGCCTACAACAAGATGGCCGGCCTCAGCCCGGCGGAGCTGGAGCGGGGCGTAATCGCCGCCAGCGCCGGCAACCACGCCCAGGGGGTGGCCCTCAGCGCCCAGAAGCTGGGCTGCCGGGCCGTGATCGTGATGCCGGTCACCACCCCGGAGAGGCAGGTGCGGGCCGTGGCCGCCCGCGGCGCCGCCGTGGTCCTGCCTGGCGCCCCCTCCGCCGCCGCCGCCGCCGC
>JBKCTK010000146.1:0-15762 GCA_046319055.1 Synechococcaceae cyanobacterium | reverse complement strand
CTCGTATACGCTGCCGAGCTCTTCGGTGTTGAGGTCGCGGTAGTTGACGCGGGTGAGCACGTCGCCGGATTGGAACCAGCCGATCGCCCGCAGTGCCCGCAGCAGGAAACGGTTGCCCAGCTCGCAGGCCTCCAGCGCCTGGCATTGCGGCGCGTTGAACAATCCACCCAGACCGGGCAACCCCAGCGGTGAGCTGCTCTGGCGCAGTTGCAGGAACACCAGCTTTTGGGTCTGCCACAGATCGCCGGAGGGCCCCTCCGAGGCGCTGCGGCGGATCGCCAGCTCCCGCAGTCGGGCCACGCTGTAGCCCTCGCGGTAGATGCGGCGGCGGGCATCGTCCTGGCTGATCGAACGCGGGAAAAGCAGATCCCGGTCTTCCGCAGTGAACAGGAACAGGAAGCGATACACCAACCGCAACAGCTGGCGGTGCAGCTCGGCGCCGCTCAACCCATTGTTGGCCAGTTGGGCCCGGAGCTGGTCGTTCGCAGGGTGTTGCAGCAGGCCATTGCCCAGGGCTTCGAGGGCCCGCTGCACGCCATGGCGCAGCTGCCCCAGCACCCGCTCGCCCGCCTCCTGGGCCTGCTCCTTCCAGGCATCAAGCACGCAGCTCCCCGTTTGCGGATGGCGGAAGCGGCTGGCGTGCAGCAGCAGCCAGAGCACCGCGAATTCATCAAACAGCTCCCCCTCCACCAGCAGCTCCAGGTCCACCTGCAGGTAGGCCGGCTTCACCAGCGAGGGGTTGTCGTGCAGCAGCCGCAACCGATCGCCGCTGAGCAGCAGGCCCCAGTTGGCGCTGTCGTCGGCATTGAGGCCTTCCTGCAGGCAGCTGTGGGGCGAGCGGCGCCGGCCCTCCTGGCCGAAGGCGCTGCTGCCCTTGTCGAGCTGGTCGGCAGGGATGCCGCGCAGGATCAAGGGCACTGAGCCCTCTGAGCCCTGGCTGGTGCCCTGGCCGGTGCCCTGGCTGGTTGCGGCGTGAGCCTGCGGCTCCGCGAAGGCCCGGTGCGTGATCGGGAAATGGGAGTCGCCGTGCTGCCAGCCGCTGCAGGGCTGCAGGTCGGTCCAACCCAGCACCTCCTTGAGTAAGCGTTGGGCGAGGTGCAGGCCGGCGGTGCTTTGGGCCGCCCGCTCGCGCAGATCCCGGTACTCCTCCCAGATCTCCTTGAGGCGCACCCAGGCTGCATCGATCTGCTCTCGCAAGCGCTCGCCTTTGGCCAGGCCGTAGTCGGCCTCCTTCTGCATGGGGGCCTGCAGTCGGGCCACCTGCTCCAGCAGCGACGCCGGCAGCAGGCTGCCCTTGAGCTCGATCGCCTGAAAGCTGACGGTGGCGGTGGCGCGGGGCATGGGAGGGCTCGGATCAGGGGCAACGGATGGATGGGCTCGGACGCGGGGAGGAGCCGTCAGACTGGTCCCAGCACACGTTCAACCCGGAGGCCTGGCGCGATGGCCACCCTCACCCTGCATGACATCCCTGATGAGCTGCTGTCTCGACTGGAGCAGCGGGCCCACTCCCACGGACGCAGCCTAAACAGCGAAGTCGTGGACTGCCTGACCCGGCTGGTGCCCGCCGAGGGATTGGCAACAAGCCCACCGACTCCCGTTGATCGGGACGCTGCTCTGGCGAGGATCCGCGAGATTCAGGCGCGGTTTCCGGGAGCCGCCAACGCGGCGCAGCAGGACACGCGAACCCCTGAGGAGATTGAGGCGCAGCTCGCTCACTTCGCAGAGTTGCGCAGCCACTTCAAGGGGCCGCCGCTGACAAGCGAGGAAATCATCGCAGCGATTGAACGAGACAGCCACCCGCCGGAATTGGATCGCTTCGGCAACCGCATCAACCCTGAATCCTGATGCTGGTCGCTGATACCAACGTCCTGATCGAGTTGTTTCTGCCAGGCCCGAATGCTGATGCTGTGCAGCAATGGTGGATTGGTGATCCTGATTGGCGGCTCCCTTCTCTTTGGATCTTTGAATTCCGCCATGTTCAGTTGAAATACCTGCGTGCCGGCCGCCTTGCCCTTGGCGATGCTGTGAACGATCTCGCTGATGCAGAACGAGAGTTTCTGCCCAAGACCATACCCATTGCGAGTGCAGATGCGCTTCGGCTCGCCCATCATTCCGGCTGCTCCAGCTACGACGCCGAATTCGTGGTGCTTGCCCAACAGCTGCAATGCCCGCTGCTGACCTTTGATCGCAAGCTGCTGCAGCTGTTTCCAGAGGTGGCAGTGAAGCCGGGCTCATAACTGCGGCTCAGGATTGACAGCGTTGTTGGGGAACGGCATGGGATCAGCTTGAGGCCCAATCCTCCAGGCGCAACCCATCGATGCGGGCAAACTCACGGGTGTTGTGACTGACCAGCCTGGCCCCCAACGCCAGGGCATGACAGGCAATCCACAGGTCGTTGGCACCGATCGGCGTACCCCGCTGCTTCAGGGCAAGGGCTTGCTGGGCGTAGTGACGGCAGATTTCCGAGCTCTCTGGGTAGAGCACCGGCACCTGCTGCGCCAACCGATCGAGCTGCCGCCGTGTGGCCTCCCGCCGCCGGCTACCCTCCGCCCCCTGCAGCAACTCCGCCCAGGTGATGAACGACATGGCGAGGCCGTCGTTGGAATCGAGGGCGTCGATGCGCTCCGCCAGCTGCGGTGGGTGGTTCTTGATCCAATAGATCAGGATGTTGGTGTCCAGCAGGAAGATCACAACCTTTCCCGCTCCTGCACCGGCAGCTTCTGGGCCTGTTGCTCCTCCAGGCAGGCCACAAAATCGGGATCGAAGCCAGCCAGCGCCTGCAGCAGCGCCTGCCCCCGCTGGATTGCGCAGGGATGAATGAGCAGATCGCCATCAGCAGTGCGGCTGATCTGCACGCGATCGGTGCTGAGCCGGAATTCGGCCGGGATACGAACCGCCTGGCTGTTGCCATTCATGAACACCCGGCTGGGAATGGCCTCCATCTCGTTGTCTCCATGTGTGTACGGCCAAGTGTAGACGCCGCACTGCGTCGGGAGGAGGGCGTTCACAGCTGCGGCGCCGGTAGCAGCACAATCAGGCCGATCACATCCACCGGCAGGCTCGGTTCGCAGCGTCAGGCGGTTGACACGGCGATCAATCCATAAGGTTCTGCACCTGCTCGATCAGGGCCTCGGCCCGCTGGCACCAGGCGGTGCGATCCAGGCCAAGCTCCTCCGGTTCATCGTCGTAGCGATCCTGTACGGCAAAGGTGGTAAAGGCCCGTAAAGGCTGCAGTTGGTTCACCTCCACATCGGCCTGCTCCAGCAACAGCAGCAGACGGGCAATGTCATGGCTGTGGGGAGGTTTGACACCCAGGTGCAGCAACCAGGCCTTGAGGGTTTTCTCCAGCGTCTGCTGCAGTGCCCATCCCCAGCTCGCTTCTTCCACATCAGGATCAAGAAGTCTGAGCGCCATGCGTAGATCGCGCCGGGCAATCCGCAACAGACGCTCGGCTTCAGTGGCGGCCATCGAGCAGAACTCCCTCGCGCATGGCTTCCTGCACAAGCGATCCAGGCTGCCGGGAGCGGCGGGCAACTTCACTGCTGGAGTGCAGCACCAGATCGACCGAGAGATCGGGTTGAGCCACCGCGCCCCAGAGATCGGCGAGCAGAGCAAAGCGATCACGGCTGGCGAGCCAGGCATCCGGCGCCGTGATCAGCAGGTCAACGTCGGACTCTGGCCCGGCCTCACCGCGGGCCCTGGAGCCGAACAGGCGGATCTCCGCCGCCGGGATCAGCTGGCGGATCGCGGCTGCCATGCCGGCGAGACGCTCCTCGATCGGTGGGGCTTGGGCCAGGGTCATCAGGCCATTCTGCTGCAGGCTGCCCTTGAGCTCGATCGCCTGGAAGCTGACGGTGGCGGTGGCGCGGGGCATGGCTCAGAGGGTGGGAGGACGGCCAGAGCTTGCGAATTGCTGTCAAAATGCCTTCACTGTGAAGGCGTCTGCCTTGGAGGCCTGGGCTTGTGGCCACGCTCACTCTGCGCAACGTGCCCGACGACCTGGTGGCACGCCTGAAGGCCCGGGCCAAGCGGCATCGGCGCAGCCTCAACAACGAAACCATCGCCGCCCTGGAGCTGGCGGATGCCGCGGCGAGCGGGGCCAGCAACGGGCGTGAGACCCCGCCTGTCGCAGCACCTGTGACCATCGATTCCACGCTGCGGCGCATGGAGGAGATCCGCGCCGGGCTGCGGGCCAAGGCTGCCGCGGAAGGACGCGAAGCTCTGCAGCCGCCACCGGTGCCAACGCGGACGTCGGAGGAGGTGGCAGCGCAACGCGCTCGCTTCGCAGAGCTGCGCAGCCGCTTCAAGGGGCCGCCGCTGACCCGCGAAGAGATCATTACGGCGATCGAACGCGAGAGCCATCCACCGGAATTGGATCGCTTCGGCAACCGCATCAATCCGGAATTCTGATGCTGGTTGCCGACACCAATGTGCTGATCGAGCTGTTTCTGCCAAGCCCCGTCTGCGAAGTGGTGCTGGCCTGCCGAGACGCCGACATCGACTGGCGGCTGCCCAGCCTGTGGGTGCCTGAGTTTCGTCATGTGCTGCTGAAACTCCTACGGTCAGGCCGACTCGATCTGTCCTTGTCCCTGAACCATCTGGCTGAGGCTGAGCAAGAATTTTTGCCACGCACCATTGCTGTCGACAGTGCCGCTTGCCTGCAGCTGGCTCACAGCCACGGCTGCTCCAGCGACGACGCCGAATTCGTGGTGCTTGCCCAACAGCTGCAATGTCCGCTGCTGACGTTTGATCGCAAGCTGCTGCAGCTGTTTCCAGAAGTCGCGCTGAAGCCGGGCTCCTAGCTGCAGCTGTTTCAGGATGTGGCAGTGAAGCCTGGTTCAAAGCTTCGGCGCCACCGCCTCGCCCCAGCGACCGTTTCCGCCCCAGCCCCGGCAGCCTGGGGGCACCGTGATGGAGCCCGGAGGTCTGGTGCGATGGCCACCCTCACCCTGCATGACATCCCTGATGAGCTGCTGGCGCGGCTTGAGGAACGGGCCCAAGCCCATGGCCGCAGCCTCAATAGCGAGGCGGTGGATTGCCTGCTGCGTCAGACGACTGCCAGGCCCGATGTCGAGGCCTGGTTGCGGGACGTAGCAGCTCTGCGAGCTCAGATCAAAGGCGGCCCGATCCCCATTGATGAGTTGGTAGCGGCCACGGAACGCGACAGCCATTGACTGTTGTTGTTGACACCAACGTGTTGGCAGCGCTGTTGTTGCCTTCGGCTTCCAGCCTTGATCTGGAAGCCCTGCTCCGCCGCGACCAGGATTGGAGAGTGCCACCGCTCTGGCGATCCGAGTTTCGCCATGTCTTGCTGAAACATGTGCGCGCTGATCTGATGGAGCCGAATCTGGCGATCGGGCTAGCGTCGATGCGCTCCGCCAGCTGCGGTGGGAGGTTCTTGATCCAATAGATCAGGATGTTGGTGTTCAGCAGGAAGATCACAACCTTTCCCGCTCCTGCACCGGCAGCTTCTGGGCCTGTTGCTGCTCCAGGCAGGCCACAAAATCGGGATCGAAGCCAACCAGCGCCTGCAGCAGCGCCTGCCCCCGCTGGATGGCGCAGGGATGAATGAGCAGATCGCCATCGGCAGTGCGGCTGATCTGCACACGATCGGTGCTGAGCCGAAATTCGGCCGGGATGCGAACCGCCTGGCTGTTGCCATTCATGAACATCCGGCTGGGAATAGACTCCATCACGCAGCCTCCATATGTGTACGGCCAAATGTAGACGCCGCGCTGCGTCGGGAGGAGGGTTTTCACAGCTGCGGCGCCGGCAACAACACAAACAGGCCGATCACATCCACCGGCAGGCTCGGTTCACAGCGAAAGCGCATGCGCAGCGACTCCCCGGAGCGCAGCGAGGCCTCCCGCACGCGGCGGTGGTCTTCCTCCGCCAGATCGGCACGCCGCTCGGCCAGGGCTGCCAGGGCCGGTTGCAGCCCGTCCAGTTCGGCGATCGCCTCCTGCAGCCACTGCTGGCGTTGCCCCGGATCCATGTTGCCGCTGGCGGGTGCCTCCAGCAGCTCCAGCGCGGCGGCCCCCTCCAGGGGGTCCAGGCCATCGCCATGCACCCGGACGGTGAGGCATTCCTCCACCAGCAGATCCGGCAGGGCCTCGTATTCCTTGCCCGTCCAACGCGATTGGTGCAGCTGGTGCCGCAGCCGCAGCACCAGCACCTGGGTGCGGCGGCTCACCGCTTTCGTGCGAATCACCGAGGCGCGGGCGGCCAGCTCCGGCTCCAAGCCGCTGAGGGCCCGCTCGGCCACGAAATCCGCCAGCTCCACCACCAACGGATGGGAGCGGTGGAGTAGCAAGCTGCCATCCCGAGCCGGTGCGCCGAAACTGAGGCGCAACTTGCCGCCGAGGTCGTGGCTGCGCAGGCGCTCGCGCAGGGCCTGGCGGTTGTCCTCCAGCCGGGTGAGATCAAGCTCCCAGATGGCGGCGCCAGTTTCATTCCTTTCAGCCCCAGCCCCTTGGCCTTCCCCTGCAGCACCCCATGGCAAGCCGCGTAGCGGCAGGTTGAGGCGGCGGCATGAGTTGAGCACCAGCCGTTGCACGGCATCGGCGCTGCCGAGGGATTCGCGGGTGCGGTTCCATTCGCGCAGGGCTTCTTCGGGCTTGAGGCTGCGCTGGGCAAAGATCGTGCGGGTGGCCTTGGCGTGCTCCTTGGCGCTCTGCCATTCGGCGTCGATCACGGCATCCAGGTCTGAGTCGGAGCCAGTGCCGGAGCGGCTGCCGAAACCGCCGAAGCCGGGCAAGCCGAGGTTGAGCAGCCCCTGAATCGCCTTGGCGGCCTTCCCGAAAATCCCGCCGAGCACCGCCTGGGTGATGGTGTTGGCATTGCCCGGGATCGGCACGCTCACCCCCAGCTCCTGGCGGATGGTCTTCTCCTTTTCGAGGATCACCGTGCGCACCCGTTCATCCACCGGGTTGGAATCGCCGCCGTGCAGCATCAATGCCCGCACAGCACTGCGGGCCTGGCCGAAGCGATCCACCCGGCCTTCGCGCTGTTCATGGCGGGTGGGATTCCAACAGAGGTCGTAGTGGACGACCGCATCAAACGTGTGCTGCAAATCGATGCCTTCTGAGAGGCAATCGGTGGCCACCAGGATCGGCACCCTGCCGCCTGCCAGTTCGTTCTGCAGCTCGCGGATGCGCTCCACCCGCTCCTCCGGCGGCAGATCACCGGTGACCGCCATCACCGCGTGGGAGCGCTTGGGCAGCTCTTCCTCCAGCTGCTCCGCCAGGTAGTGAGCGGTGGGGCGGAAGCGGCAGAAGATCACCGGCTTGAAACCCTCCGCCAGCAACCCCTTGAGCTCCTTCAGCAACTGCTTGAGCTTGGGATCGTGGGCCTTGCCGCGCAGGCGCTCGGAGCGTTCGATCAGATCTTTCAGCAGCGCAGCATCCTTGGCAACCGCAAGATCGGCTCCCGGCGCTGCTTCTTCGGCGCTGAACTCCTCCTCAGCGCCATCGAGAACGGCCAAGGTGGCCATCGCTTCCAGGTCATCAGCCAGCTCGTCTTCACTGGGCGCTGCGCCGGAATCTGGGGAGGCGCCATCAGCACCGTTCTGGAGGTTGAACAGCTTGGTGCGCAGCGAAGCCGAGGCGGCGGCAGGGCTGCTGCTCACGCAGCGCAGCAACGCCAGCGCGGCCCACCAGCTCATGCGCTGGCGCAACTTGCTTTCGCCCACGCTCCGCTCCACGAGCGCTCGGGCATAGGCGAGAACGTCGTCGAACAAACCTCCCCAGTCGCCGCTAAGGGTGTAAGTGGCCTCGCGGGTTTCGCGATCCGGGAAGTCGGCCCCCTCGGTGCCCCATTCCTCCTTGAGATCGCGTCGACGACGCTGCACGAAATAGTTGCCCAACGCATCGCGCAGCTCCTTGCGGCGCTGGCCTTCCGGCATCTCGCTGAGACCGTCGAACCTGGGATCGAGCAGGCCCAGCAGGTTGTCGAACGCTTGCTTGTCGCCGCTGTGGGGGGTGGCGGTGAGCAGCACCAGGTGGCGCTGGGGATCGGCCGCCAGACCCCGCAACAGCTCATAGCGCTGCTGGCGCCCGCCCCCCTTGCGGGCGGCGCAGGTGTGGGCCTCATCGACGATCACGAACTCGCCGCAGCTGCGCAGAAAGCCCTCGCGATTCCGGTCGCTCTTGATCCAATCGAGGCTCACCACCGTGAACGGCACCACATCGAAGATCGATTTGCCCGCCGGCAATCCCCGCTCCAGCTTCTGGGCGGTGCCGGGCCGCACCACCTCGGCCGCCAGGTTGAACTGACGGATCATGTCGCTCTTCCACTTCTCGCAGAGATGCGGCGGGCAGATCACCGTGACCTTGCGGATCTCACCGCGATCCAGCAGTTCCCGGGCGATCAGCAGCGCCTCCACCGTTTTGCCGAGGCCCACCTCATCGGCGATCAGCACCCGGCTCACCTCCTGCTTGAGCGCCATCAGCAGGGGCACCAACTGATAGGGCCGGGGCTCCAGGGCGATGTTGCCGAGGCAGCGGAACGGCCCCGCACCGGCGCGGAGCTTGAGCAGCAGAGCATCGCGCAGCAGCAATGCCGAGCTCTGGGAGCCACTAAGAGCTGGATCGGGCAGGGCAAAGCTCGCCGGCTGCACCTGGTCACCCTCCAGCGGCCAGAACAGGGTGGCGATCGTCTGATCGCCACCGCCCAGGGGCCGCAGCCGCAGCACCTGATCCTGCTTTTCCATGCGGCTCTGGGGCAGCGTCACCCACTCCCGGCCGCGCACCTGCACGATCGAGCCGGGGCTGGGCAGGTCGGGCAGCGCTGCAGGCTGGCTGAGGGTGCTGGTCATGGCTGAGTCTCCTTGCCGAACAGCTGCTGGTGTTGAGCGAACACGGCATCAAGAGCTTCCCCCAAGTCCGTTGCGGTTGGGCCCTGATCAGGGCCTGGGCCTTCTGGAAGCCGTTGCTGCGGAGGAGGCGAACTGCTCCCCCGAGAGCCGATGCTGCCCCCTCCTTTCCCTTCCCCGAACAGCCAGGCGTGCTCGCGGAACAGCTCGGGCCATTCCTCGCTGTGCTGGTCAAAGACCACCACGCGGATGCCCGCATCCTTGAGGGCCTGGCGCTTCTGCTGATCCAGCCGCTGCTGCAGGGGCTTGTGGTGATGCGGGCCATCGATGAACACCAGCGCCGCCGCTTCCCGATAGGTGAAATCGGGGGTGACGTAATGGCCGCTCACCTCCTTCTGGGCGTCATCGGGCAGGTGATGGCCAAGGCGGAAGGCGGTATCAAGCCAGAGGCGCTCCAGGCCGCTCTGGCATAAGACCCGCAGCCGCTCCAACCGCTCGCTGCGGCTGTCGCTACCGCCCTGGCCCACCAATTCACCGCGGGCTAGATCCAACAGGAACTGCTTCAGCGCAGGGAGGCGGCGATCGATGCGGTCGTGCTCGCGCTGGTTGTGATAGCCGAGCAGACAGCGGTAGCAGCCGGCTTCGCATTCCGGATCGGCATCCTCCAGGGCGGCCTCGGTCGCTGGCAGCGGATCACTCAGCTTCCAGTGGCACACCTCCAGTGCCGTGCGCCCCAGCTGCCGCAGGGCGGAGGGGCTCTCCACCAGGCGGCTGAGCACACCGGCGCCACCTTCGGCGCTCTCGTAGAGCAACAGGGCACTGGCTTCCTCCTCGTTGGGCATCAGTTCGGCGGCAATCTCGCTGCCATCGAGCTGGAACGCCACCTCAATGCCGCGCTTGAGCGCGTTCTTGAGGCTGAGCAGCTGCAGGGGCTCCCAGCTGTTGGCGGCTGGCGGTGGGGCCAATTGCAGCAGCAGGGCGTTCTTGCGGTCCTGCACGAAGGGCGTGATCTTCACGTAGCCCACCTCTGCATTGTCGCTGGCGCTGTCGTCCTCGCCGTCACCCTTGGCGCCCGTGCCATCGCCGCTCGCGCCTGCCGCCAGCTGCTTTTCTCCTCCCCAGCGGCCGCTAATTGGATGGATCGGGAAGCCCATGGCGCTGCGGTTCTCGCGTCGCCGCCAGCCGAGATTGATGCGGCTGATCTGGGTGGCCGGCGCATAGCTCAGCTCCAGCAGGGGCAGACCGCCGCTGCTCACCTGGGCCCGCGCCACCTTCACCACGCCGTTCTCCTGCGGGAACTCATAGGTGGTGAGCAGTTCATAGCCCAGCCGTTGGCGTTCCTCGTCGTCGGAGGTGATCCGCTCGGCACGCCGGGTGTTCACCTGCTCGATCTGATAGAGCCGTGGCACGCGCACCGCCTTGCCCTCCGGTTCCTCCTTAAGCGCTGCTCCGCAATGGCGGCAAAGCTCCAGCTCATCACGCGCGGTGCCCACATGGGCGTGGCCACAGCGGCCGCAGAGCAGGGCATCCTGGGTGGCCAGGGTTGCGGTGCCGCTGACCAGGGCGTTGTCCTGCAGGCCCAGGATCGCGCCGCGCACCTTGTAGGTATTTCCCTCATGATAGATCAGCGAATGGGGGCCGAACTCGCTGATGCCCACAAAGCGGGGCCGGGTGATGAAGGTGCCGCCGCCCACCTGCTCGCGCGTGCCGGGGATGTAGGCCATCAGCGGCAGCCGCGGGAAGTTGTAGCCCGGCATGAAGCCCTGGCTGGCCAGGTAGCGGTAGGTGCTGAAGTCGTTGTTGTTGTTGCTGCTACCCGGCTTGTCGGCCAAGAGCAACTGTTGCTGGAGCCGCGCCGCCCGTTGGCGTTGATCAGCCGCCTGCCGTTCCCGCTCCGAGAGGGCGTGGTTGGCCAGATCCTTCTGGGCCTGGGCGAACTGGCTGTCGACCGCTTCCAGCAGCTCCCGCCAACGCCGCAGGGCCGCATCGAAATCGAGGGCCGCCCCACGGATCAACGCATCCAGCCAGCTGCCCGTGAGCCAGGGCGGCGGCGTGCTGCCCAGCCAGTGGTGCTCCAGCAGGTCGTCCACGATCGCCTGGCCATCGGCCTGGGCGCTACGGCAGGCGTCATCGCTGGCCAGGGCCTCGCGCAGGTCTGCCAGCAACGGCCGGCCCTCGCTGGCCAGATCCACCAGGTCCTTCACCTTGTTTGGCAGCCGTTGCCTTGTGGCAGCCAGCCACAGCGCCCGGAAGTGGGCCTTGAGCAGTTCCTCGTTGGCCAGCTCCAGCGTTGGTGCGCTCACCGCGCCGGCCACCATGCGGGTGGGATCGGCGAAGAAGTACTGGTCGTGGGGTGAGGTGGCGCCGCAGTAGCTGAGCACCAAGGCCGGTTGGCCGCTGCGCCCGGCCCGGCCGCTGCGCTGCGCGTAGTTCGCCGGCGTCGGCGGCACATTGCGCAAGTAGACGGTGTTGAGCGAGGAGATGTCCACGCCCAGCTCCATCGTTGGCGAGCAGTAGAGCAGCCGCAGGCGGGCCTCGCGGAACTGCTTCTCGCGTTGCTCGCGCACTCCGGCCTCCACCTGGGCGGTGTGCTCGCGGGCTTCCAGGGTCTGCACGAATGGCCTTCCTTCCGCTTGGCTCGGGTCGGCGATCAGGGAGGCGAGATCCTCGTAAAGGCTGCGGAAGTAGCTGTTCACCGGTCCGCGGCGGCCGCTGTTCTGCCGCTGCTGCTGCAGACGCTCGGCATAACTGTCCTGCGGGGCAGTTGGTGGCGAAGCAACAGCCGGTGCATCCACCAGCGTCCAGCGCAGTGCTGAGCTATTCAATCGCCAGCCTTGCAGCACTTCACTCCTGCGCCTACCGACGCGCACCTCCACCGGCTTGACCAGCCCCCAGGATTTGAGCATCGCCAGAAGATGGCCGGTGATCTCCTGGTACAGATCGTCCTTCCACTTCAGGCCGCGGTGCAGCTCCTCCACCGACAGCCAGCGTTCCCTCGCCTTGAGCCAGCGGCCGAACGCACCTCGCAGTGACAGACCCTCCAGCCGCTGCTTGCGTTGCTCATCTGTGACCGGGCTCATCAGCACGGTGCGGGCCAGCTCCGGCTGTTCATCCGCCCGGATCGCCCACACCTCCTCCAGATCGAAACAGGCCTTGCGGCGACGCTCGAACTCCTCCAGCCCCAGGGCATCGCAATCGATCGCCAGCCGCTCGCGCAGCTCCTCCAGCAACCGATGCAGGATCAGGAAGCGCTCCTCATGGCTCGCCTGGGCCAGCAGCGGATGGCGCTGCTGCCAGTCGGCCTGATCTTCGGCGCAGTTCACCAGCTGGGCGTAGTCGATCTCCAGCAGCCGCAGCTGCTCCAGGTTGGGATTGGTAAGCCGCCAACCCTTGCGCAGATCCACCAGCAGCCGATACTCCAACACGCCGCGCAGGGCCCGGCGACGCTCCTGCTCCACGTTGGGTTTGACGCCTTTGGTGGCGATGAAGTCATCAGCCGTCAGACGCAGGGCCTTTTCGGTATCGAGGGCCAGGGCCTCCAGGCTTAGCTCTCGATCCGGCCTCGCCCGCAGCGCCGCCACCAGCCCCGCCCGTAGCTGCAGCACCCGCACGAAATCGTTGAAGTGGCCCGCCTGCAACGAGGCGTCCTGGCGGTTGTCGCTGAACGCCAGCAGCTTGCGGGCGTTGTCGGGGATGTCATCCTCCGGGAAGCTGAGCAGCTGGCGCAGCACCGCCAGGCTCACAGTGGTGGTGGCGGAGCTACGACCCTCGGAGTTGAGGCCGCAGAGCTTCTTGAACTCACTACCGCGCACGTTGTGCTCCACCCCGCAGCTGGGGCAGAAGCGGAAACTGCCCTTGAGGAACCATGCCGGGGTGCCGTCATGGCCCGCCGTTCCATCAGAGCGGACGCGGCAGGGCACCGGTGCGAACTCCCTGTAGGTGCGCTTGAGCACCAGTTCGCCGTCGCGGTTGGTCTCCAGCCAGCCATCAGGGAAGCGGGCCTGCTCCAGATCCTCCAGCTCGTAGGCAGCGTCCGCATCGGGCATCAGGTAGCCATTGACGACATCTGTTTCCCGAAGGCTCGCTGCATCGGAGAACGACCTGGGCTCAAATCGCTCCGGCCGGCGGTTGTGCAGCCGGGTCCAGACCGGATGGAACTCCTGCCCGCAGCTGCGGCAAAAAACCACCGGATAGAGCAGCGCTTGGCGACCGGAATTAGGCTGGTACTTCTGGCCCTTCAGCGTTAAATAGCGGCGCCCCGGCGCGTCCAGGCTGGCATGCACCTCCCCGCCAGCCGACACGAACTGGTGCAGGCGGAAGGCGAAGAAGCGGCGGTTTGGACCCACTTCGATCCGATAGGCCGCCAACAGAAACTTTCGCAGGCTGGTGAGCACCGCGTCCCGGGCCTGCCGGGCTTCCTCGGCATCAGGATCCGCATCCGCGGCAAGACGCCCACTGGCCTTGGCGAGCTCCAGGGCCGCATGCTGCAGGCTGCGGGGCCGGCAGCGCACCCACTTGCCATCGGCGCGGCCATCCTCCCGCTCCAGGCCCAGCCGCAGCTCCACCCAGCGGGCCAGGGGGTGCTGCCGGAGATCGTCCGCTGTCCAAGCCGCGGGGGCAGCGGCTGAAGCGTCGGCATCGAGGGCAGCACTGAGTTCCGCCGCCGAGGGGAGATCGCCCAGCGTGAGGCGCTCCAGCGTCTCGGTCACGATGTTCTCCACCGGGATGTCGGTGCCGAACAACTTGCTCGCCACCTGCGCCACCGTGCCGTTGCGCTCGGCCGCCGTGCCCTCCGAGGCCATCGTGGCGGAGGTGCCGATGCAGATCAGATCGGCATTCAGCCGCTGCCGCACCCGCCGCACCAGCAGCGCCACATCCGCCCCCTGGCGCCCCCGGTAGGTGTGCAGCTCATCCAGCACCAAGAATTCCAGACCCTGGGCATCGCTGATCACCTTCTGATCCAGAGGATCCTGGCGGGTGAGGATGTACTCCAGCATCACGTAGTTCGTGAGCAGGATATCGGGGGGATCGTTCTTGATCTGCTCCCGCTCTTCCTCACTCTCCTGGCCTGTGTAGCGGGCAAAGGTGACGCGAGGCCCATCAGGATAACCCCAGCCCAGATATTTCTGCAGCTCCTCGATCTGGCTGTTGCAGAGGGCATTCATCGGGTAGATGACAATCGCCCGGATCCGCTTGCCTTGATCTCCCCGCTCGCGTTCCTCCAGCACCCGATTGATGATCGGGATCATGTAGCCCAGCGACTTGCCAGAGCCCGTGCCGGAGATCACCACCAGGCTGCCGCCAGCGCGGGCGATCTGAATCGCCTCCCGCTGGTGGCGATGCAGCAGCAGCTCTACCCCATCGCCACTGCCTTGACTGGACGCGGCCTTGCCCCAGCGGAAGATTCGGCTGCATTCCGGATGCAGCAGGCCTTCCTCCACCAGCGCGCTGATACTGCCACCCCCCACGAAGCTGGGATTCAGCTGGATCAACGGTGACGGCCAGTACTCACCCGCCCCATAGCGACCGTCGACGAAGTCGCGCAGGTCGGGCGCTTTGATCTGCGTGAAGCTGCGACTGAACTGGCCGTAGTCCTCCACGACCCGGTCCCGGAAGGAGAAAACGTCCATCAGCGGGCAGCCTCCAGAACGGGGTGGTCCGCCTGCCGCGGCGGGTCTGGCATGGGAGTGAGGGGGCGCTGTAGCCAGTCTGCACCGAGCGGAAGCGATGCGGGAGCACACCAGAAGCACTCGCAGCCGCAAGTCTTGGATTGATGCGTATGGCGCATAGTTTCGGCCCTCCAGCTGTTGCAGGCCACCCATCCGGCCCAGCTCCTGGGCGGTGTGGCGCAACACCCGATGCTCCTGCCCATCGGCCGGCAGCGCCAGCCACACCGAACTGTGGGGCCTTGAGGCCAGGGGTCAGCCGACTGGCTGAACTGCAGCCAGTCGGCTGGTCTGCACGCTGGTGCCGCAGAGCTCCAACAGCTCCGGCAGGCGGGGGGACCTGGGCAAGCGCCGGGGGGCGCGGCCAATCCACGAACCCGATCCATCTTGGCGTGAATGGGCCGGCCTTCGTCGTTGAGCTCTCCAGCCGCGACAAACGGAACCTTGGTTTCAGATCCGCGACCAGCCCTACCACCACTGAGCTCTCCAGCGAAGCAGACCTCGTCAACACGCATCATTCCCCGGCCCCAACTAGCCCCCTCTCAGCCCTACAGACCCACCACAAGTACTCCTGGTCGTGTCTTCGGATCATCCACACCCGATCTCCATAACCTGAAGGGTTACCCCCATCTAAAGGGGCTCGGCTTGCGGTCGCTAAGGACGTTGCGCTGTGGCACCCAGCCCTCCGATGGGAGAGCTCTGAAAGCCTCCATCGGTCCTGATTCGGTGCCCGTGAGGCGTCACCAGCCCGGCGTGGTGGTGTTAGCACCCCGAATGCCCCGGTTGACCTGCCGTCCCCCTTCCTCGGGAACACCCAGGGCTGTCTTGAAGAGCCCCTGTTGGCTCCCAGCACACCCAGGGCCGTGGGCGCTCTGGGCCACCAAGCGAGCGGCAACCCGGTGAAGCGCCCCCCCCGGCGAACCTGGGCTGGGCAGGCGGGGCCCGCCGCGCCAAGGCCATCGCTGCCGCGTTAGCCCCCGCCGCGTGCCCATCCGCTGCGTGGGCTCCCGCTGCGTGCACATCCGCTGCGTTAGCCCCCGCTGCGTGGGCCGCCGCTGCCTGGGCCGCCGTGGCGTGCGCCTCGACAGCGTGCGCCGCCGGCCGGTGCGTCGCGGCGGTGCTCAGGGCTCCTGCTTGAGATCCTGCAACGCCGTCACGTCGACCTGCACCGAGGGGCCCATCGTGGAGGTGACGTAGAGCGAACGCCAGTACCGACCCTTGGCGCCGCTGGGCTTGTTGCGGTCGATGGTCTCCTGCAACGCCTTCAGGTTGTCGAGCAGCTTG
>JBKCTK010000145.1:0-2061 GCA_046319055.1 Synechococcaceae cyanobacterium | reverse complement strand
CCGTCACACTCGCCCGCGGCGGCACCCGCCGAGATCCGCCCCAGCACCGGCGGCAGGGCCCGCGGCTCCCGGACCGCGGGGTCGAGGGCGGCGGCCAGCAGTTCCATCGCCTGGCCCATGGCGGTGAGTCCCCCCGCCCGCAGCTCGCTCCAGCGGTGCTGCAGCTCTTCCACCGGCGTGGGCTCGGCCAGGTGCCAGTGGGCCTGATCGGCGAAAGTGAGCACCCGCACGAGCAGTTGCGCTTCTGGATTGTCGCGGGCCACGGCCGCCATCGCGGGCAGGGAATCGCGGATGGCCTGATTGAGCGCCTGAATCTTGCCGCGGGCCTGCATGGAACCGGAGCAATCGCAAATGTAGATGAAATGGAGGGGCCGCCGATACAACTGCACGTTGGGGAAGGGCATGGCGGTCTGCGGCTCTTCTGGGGCGTTTTCCGAGGGATCGACGGTCCTACGCGGTGACCGGGGCTTCGACAGGGCCCGCATCGGCCTGGCGGGGGTGCATCACGTGCACGAGACCCCAAGGAGTCTCCAGCACACGGATGCGCCGCAGGCTACCCCGCTGTCCCGGCGGCAGAGGAACGCGGAGACCGTCGTCGAGTTGCGCCACCCAGACCTGATCCGAAAGATTGAGCAGCCCCAGCAGGTCGGGCTGGCGGGGATGGTGTTCCACCCGAGCCAGGGGGGCCTCCAGGCTTTCGATCCGCAGGCGATCGAAGTGAGGCCGATGCAGTTCGTTGCCGGGCTGAACCAACACGCTCCGATCCCCGATCCGCAGCCGCGGCGACGCGGGGATGGGTCCGCCGCAATCCCAGCAGCGGCGGCCGGCGGCACAGTCGCCGAACACCTCCTGACCGCAGTGGGGGCAGAGGAGCTGACAATCCAGGGTGGCGGCGAGCACCTGCAACCATTCACCGCAGAGCACACGCCGCTCCGGGTGTCGCAGACCCGCGCCAAAGGTGCGCTGGAACAGCTGCTGCAGCTCCAACGGATAGATGGGCCAGGTGCGCAGGGCGGCCTGGTGCAGGATCGGATCGGGGCGGTTGCGGGGATTTTCGGGGTCGAACACGAACACCGGGTCCTCCGCGTACAGACGTCGGCGGGCCGCCATATCCAGGCAGCGGATCTGCAGTTCCAGCCGCCCCTTGAGCGGATCGCTACGGGTCAACAAAGCGAACATCAGCACCGCCAGCGAAAAGAGATCGCTGGCGCTTGACGGCTTGGACTGCCCCAGCAACACCTCCGGTGCCATGAATCCTGGCGTGCCTAGGGCCAGCCCACGATTCAGACCGTTGACCTCAACATTGTCGTTATCGCAGATCAACACCTCGCCGCTGGCGGGCAGCAGGAAGACATTGCCAAGCGAGATGTCCTTGTAACAAAGACCCTTGCTATGGAGGGATTGGAACGCCTCGCTCAGATGGAAGCAGGCCCGCAGCAGCTGGCGGAGGCCAAGGCTGAGGCGACCCGCGTAATGCTCAGTCGCCGGCACGGCCTGGGCGGATCGCATGGGCATGAGGTACCCGAATCCGGTGTCGCCGAGACCAAGGCTGCGGCGGCAGGCGGGTTCGGGTTCTACCAAGGCGATCGGCCAGAGGAAGTGTCGGCTGGGGGCGGAGGCGCGGATGCTGTCGGCCAGCCGCTGCGCCAGCCCGGGATCTCGACGCACCACCGAGGGGTAGTACCACTTGAGCGCGTGGCTCTCCCCCGCCAAGCGCACCTCGTGCACCTCCCCCTGGCCCCCGGCGCCAAGGAGGCGCACGACCTCCAGCGGCGAGCTCAAGGCCGTGCAGTAGAGCCGAACTCCGGCGGGAAGCATCGCGGCCATCGCCGGCCTCAAGATTCCAGGGGCTGCCCGATCGCCCGGCGCACGCCATTGCGGTGCGCCAGCGCCGTGACACGGTTGGCAAAGCGATGGCGGTGGGCCATGCCGTCGCGCAAGGTCAGGATCAGCACATGCTCCTTGCGGGCGCCCAGCAGGATCCAGGCCGCCAGTACGCCGATCTGCCAGGGCCAAAACAGCCAGGGCCACGGGAGCAGCACCAATCCACCGAGGCAGGCC
>JBKCTK010000144.1:0-9890 GCA_046319055.1 Synechococcaceae cyanobacterium | reverse complement strand
TACCAGAAGCCCACCAACAAATAGGTGGAAAGGGTGAGCATCTCTAGCAGGAAATAACTCATAAACAAATTGCTGCTCAGTACAACTCCGGCCATGGCACCTTCAAAAAATCCAACCAAGGCGTAGAAACGCGCTAAAGACCACTCTTTGTCGAGATAGCCGAGGGCAAACACCTGGCCAACAAGGCTCATCAAGGTGACAAGCTCCAGGGCTGCCAGATTGGTCACAGAAAGGTCAAAGCCAATCTGCAGATTCAGGTCAGCAACCTGAAACCATCCAAAACTGAGAACTTGTGGACCATTGCTAAAGATATTGAGAAAAACCAGGCTCCCATGCACGGTGGCTAGCAGGGTGAGCAGCAAATTGATATAAGCGGCCGGACGTGGACCATTGCGTCTGATCAGCCCACTCGCCCAAGGGAGTGACAGGAGCATGCCACTGAACCCATAGAGCGGGATCAACCAAACAAACTGGATCGTCAGCGGCAGGGTTTGGGGCAAGTGCTTGCTGGTGAAGTTGGTGTGAGGCGTGTTGTGAGCATCGCAAAATCTAGGCGATCACCTGCGCCCATCTCCCGGCGGCGTCGCGCCAACAACAAACCGCAGGGTGTTGATGCCGCGGCTGGTTGGCCTGGTGGCCCTGGTTAGCGACGTCGCAGGGCGTGAGGTTGGCGCTGGCTATAGGCGCCATACCCGGAGCGCTGGCGCGGGCCGCCGAGAGACTGCAGCCAACTGCTCAGTTCTTCACCATGGTGCCGCTCGTCCTCCAACAGCGCGGCAAAAAAGGCACTGTTCTCGCTATCGCCGATCAGCTGGCAGAAGCGGCTGGCTTCGTCGTAGTGATCGATGAGCAGGGTTTCGAGATCCCCGTTTTGCTCCAGCAGGCCGATCAAATCCGCCGCCACGGATACGGGCCGCAGCTGGGACGCGGCTGGGGCCACACCAAGGGCGAGCATGCGAGCCACGATCCTTTCGGCGTGCTGCATTTCCTCCACGGTCTCAGCGCGGAAGCGTTGCGATGACTCCGTATCCCCCCAAATCTCGACCAACGAGGCCTGGGTCATGTATTGCTGAACGGCCGTGAGCTCAAGGCTCAGGGCCCGGCCCAGATATCCCAGCACCCTGGGGTGGATGGTGTCGCTGCCCATCAGAGGCGACGCACCGCCGGGCTGGCGACGAGGGCGGGTTCCACTTCGGAGTGCGGCCTGGCGATGATGTGGGCGGCCACCAGTCCGTCACCCACCCGCTCGCAGGCGTCGGCACCCGCTCGCACCGCCGCATTCACGGCTCCGGTTTCGCCTCTCACCATCACCGTGACGTAACCGCCACCGACAAACTCCCGCGCGATCAAGGTGACCTCGGCGGCTTTGGTCATGGCATCAGCGGCCTCGATGGCCGGCACCAGACCGCGGGTTTCGATCATGCCGAGGGCGATGCCGCTGATAGGGGAATCCATGGTGTTGGAAGGTGTGGATGGAGAGGGGGGTGGTGTGCTGCCGCCGGCACGGCCGGCGGCACTGGAGGCTGAGGCGGCAACCGACCGGGAACCCGAGCCGGTCCTCGCGGGGGAGGAGCGGACCGGCCCTCGGCGGCTGGCTGACTGGGCACTGGCCGCCGCCGAGCGGCTCGTGGAGGGGGTGACGCGGCGGCTAGTACTCCCACGGACTACAGGTTGCGACGTGGCTGGGGTGGTGCTGGAGCTCGTCGTGCTTGCTGGTGCTGGGGCGGTTGCTTCCGGTTCGGGCGTGACAGCGGCCGCTTGGGGCTCCGGGGGCAAAGCCTCCGGGTTCAGGTTGGCTTCGCTGGTCTCGGGCAACGCGGTGTCTGGTGGAGGCGGCGGCGTTTCAGCCCCTGGGGCCGGAGTCTCCGTACCAGGGGCCGGGGTCTCCGCACCCAGGGCTGGCGTTTCCGGCACCGGGGCTGGGGACACCGGGCTGCTGGCCGCTTCAGTCTCTGGCGCCATCGGAACCTCCTGGCTGGCAACGGTGATCGTGGTGGCGCCGACGGGCTGGGACCTGGCGGAGGCTCGAGTCCGGGAGCGGCGAGGGGCTGGGGCCATGGAATCGGGAGGAAGTCGGACGGGGGAGGCAGGGGAGACGACCGACCTCAGCCGTCGGGAGACCAGTGGTCAATGATTCCGCCAATCGTGAGATCCGTGAACAGGTCGGCGTTGCCGGTGGCGAAGCGAGCGGCGGAACCACTGGCGGTGAACACCCAATTGCCAGGTGAGGCGCCGACGGGATCCACAGCAACGCTCAGCTTGCCCTTGGGTGTGCGCAGGACCCGCAGCCGCTGGTGGGCAAAACCTTCAACCCGATGGGTGCAGACCAGCGACCCCACCACCTGCATGATCTCCATCAGCTCGACCCTCCAGGCTTGGGATGGGGCGATGCCGAAGCGGATGGATCCGCAGTGGGTGTGGCCGTCGTGGAGCTGGATTCTGACGGTTTGGTGGTGCTGGCTGTACCGCCCGAGCCGGCTGAACTTGCGCTTCCCGAGGCCATGGCCTTGGCGGCATCGGGATCCCAGTGGTCGATGATGCCCACGATCGTGAGATCGCTGGGATACGACTTACTGCCCGCCGCCTCTCGGGCGGCGGAACTCCCCACGCAGATCACCCAGTCTCCAGGAATCGCCCCAACCGCATCAACGGCCACCTTTTGGGTGCTGCCATCGAGGACGACCTGCAGGTGCTTGTGCTGGAAATCGGCGATGCGATTGGTAGAAACCAGGGGCTTGAGCACTTTGCAGATGAGCATCTCAGTGGCCTCCGGCGTGTTGGAGAACGATTGAGGAGCCGATTGTTTCGGCCGGCACCGGCCGATCACGATCCCGCACCGTTAGCAGGGTGTGGAGCAGGCCATCGCGGCAGAGGTCGGCATAACGGGCAGCGATCGCATCGCGCACCCGATTGCAATGGCGCACGGCCCGCTCCCGTGCTCCAGGCACAGCGCCGTGGTAATCGAAGCGCAGAACCACCGGAATCGGCAGACCGCGCGACACGTTGAGCCCGCTGAAGATGCGTACCCCAACATCGAGATCGGCAGCGCCCTCCTCAACCGTGTCCATGTAAGCAAAATAGGTGAGATTGCGAAGATGGATCTCCTTGAAACCGATGCCAACGCCGATGAAGCGCTCTGCATGACCCGCATCGCTGTAGCCACCTCCATGAAATTGGCGTACGTAATCGAGCTGGGAGATGTTGTTCTCCAGGAAGCGGGAGATCAGGCGCACCATGCCGGGCTCTGGCCGTGAGGCCGCCGCCTGCTCCACCTGACGCAAGATGGCGGCGCGGGCCTGGGCCGCGTCGAGATCCAGGGTTTGGCTGTAGAGATCGCGGCTGTCGACCGACTGGGTCAGATCGATGGCGCCATCCGCGCCGGGCACATGCACCCGGATCGCGTCGGTATCGGTGTCCATCCCCAGCAGCAGCAGGTCGACGGAAGCGCCACAGCAAAAGCTGTTCTCCACCGCCTGCTGGAAATCCCGCAGACGCTGCAGGCCTCCGGCTGCCGCAGCCGCGTCGTCGCTGCCATGGGCTGCGCAACCCTCATGGGCCGGATCGCGGGAGCTGAAGTGATAGATCACTACCTTGAGGTAGTGGGTATCGGCATGGGCGGGATTGGGGATCGCCTCGCGGTAGCGGCGATGCTCAGTCTTGACCCAGCGATCAACAGTGTTTTCGACATCAAACATGGCGCCAGCGTGGGGCCGACGCCGCACCGAACTGACCGGAAGACGCAGGGCATAGGCGATGGCGTGGGCAAGGCGGCCATCGGCACAGGGTGTGATGTCGAGCAGATGGAAGCCGCAGTCGAGCAGGAAGGCTTCAAAAGCCTCCGCCGAGGCGTCACCTGGGGCCCCGCCGAGGGGATCGGCATCGAAGAAGGTGCGGCTGGTCTGTTCGTAAGCCTCAAACACACACCAGGCGAACAGGGTGCGCATATCCAACTGGCTGGTCCATGCGCTTTCCAGAATCGGCAGCGGAAGGGACGTCCCCAGCTCTTGGCGCGCCAGTTGCTGGGCCCGCTCGACAAAGTCGGGCTCATGCTGGAGGGCCGACAACTGCTTGAGCACCGGCACGATCTGATCGAAGGTGTCCTTGGTGCGTTGGTCGTAGGCCCGCAAACGCTCAGTGGCGCCCACATCAGTGAGGGGGTGTGATTGCAACCCCATCGGCGAGCGGCTCCGTTCGGGATGAATCACCGGAGAGGCAACGGCACGCACCCGCCGGCCAGCGGGGGCCAGGCTGGCGGAGCGGGACTCCCCAGGGGCCGCGGCCGTGGAGGAGGGTGCGGCGAAGAGAGCCCCGGGACGGGGAAGATCACGCCCCTTGAGCGGCTCGACCGGAGGCCGGCGACGTCCCGAAGGGTTTTGGCCAGCCTGCTGACGGGCTGCCTGGGCCATTTCGCGTTGGCGCAGGAGCCGATTGACCTGAGAGGCGTTGGGCGGGGCCGGGGAGTCGGCAGAGGCGCCAGGCGGGCTGGTGGCTCCTGGAGCGGTTCCGCGGCGGCGCTGCGCTGTGGGGGCCAGAAGGGGCGGGGACAGGTTTTGGCGTCGAACCATGGGATCGGCCTCAGCCGCGGGCTCCGCCGGAAACAGTGATCAGGGAACCCTGGTCGGTGCTGCCGCTGGAACCGGTGATCTTGTTGCTGGGCGGGTCGATCTTCTCGTTGCGCTTGGGCTGGAAGCCAGGCATGGCCCCCATCGGCCCGACCCGGGTGGGATTGCGCCGGCGGGCGGAACTGCCCTCCGTGCCGGTGACGTGCTCGCCCCGATCCCAGTCGTCGCCGGTGATCAACAATCCGGAACCCTCACCGGTCACACGACTGACCGGGCGCTCGGTGGGTCGGGGGGCGACGGCGGCCGGTGGTGTGAAGCGGGAGCTACGGCTGCCGCTGCGATCGAAGCGAAACTGCTCGGTGCCGGTCACCTTGCCTTGGGCCATGTCGAACGGTCCGGTGATGGACTGGCCGCCGTGTTCGTAGGTGCTACCGGTGACGCCACCGGTGCGCTCGCGCTCGATCTGGGCCGACCGGGCTGGGGAGACAACGCTGAAGGCCTGCCAGGCCGCATCCGCCAAGTTCTGGGGGAAGTCGGCGTCCTCGCCGGTGGCGGCGGAGCAGAGAGCGGCCTGCTGATCGGCCCCCACATAGGGCGTACCGGTGACGTTCTCACAGGCGCCCCGTTCGGCGCCGGTGAGCGAGGAGAGCCCTGGCTTCGTTCCGGTCATGCGTGAGGCGTTACGCACCGGGGTGCGCTCCCGCTGGGCCCGCACCGCGGCGCTGTTGCAGAAGTCGCCGGCTTGCTCCAAACCCGCATAGGGGGTGCCGGTGACCACCTTGCAGGTGCCGGGCTCATCGCCGGTGACCTTGCCCGACCGGCCGGTGCGGGTGCCGCTCACCACCTGATTGCGGTTGGTGACGCTGAACCCCACCTTGGCGGCTTCCGGCGCTGGTCGCGCCCCGCAAAAGGCCTCAAACTGTTGTTGGCCGATGTATTCATCGCCCGTGATGCTGCGGCAGCTGCCCGGTTCATCGCCGGTGACCTTGGAGCTGCGACCCACATGGGTGCCGGTGACGGCGATGCCGCGAAGGGTATTGAGGCTGCTCACCTTGCTCGGGGCCTGGCTCGGGGCCGGTGCTTCGGCGCCCAGGTACTGGTCGCCGGTGAGCTGACGGCCCGAGCCTGGCTCATCACCGGTGACCTTTTCGCTGCGCCCCACCAGCACACCGCTGACGGCTTGCCCGCCCAGGGTCGGGCTGCGGCCCACCTTGCGAACCGCCGGGGTGCTGGTGCCGCAGTAGGCCTGGGTTTGATCGGCGGAGAGATATTCAGTGCCGGTGATCGATTTGCAGGTGCCGGGTTCGTCGCCGGTGACCTTCTGGCTGCGACCCACCGCGTTGCCGGTGACCCGGTTGCCGTGGCTAGTGGCGGAGACGCGCACCTTGGCAGGCTGAGTTGGGGCCGAGGGTTGGGTGCCGCAGAATTCTTGGAAAACTTCAGCGCCGAGATACTCCGTGCCGGTGATGGTGCGGCAGGTGGCCGCCTCGTTGCCGGTGGTCTTGGGCGAGCGGTTGGCCTGGGTGCCGGTGACGATTTGGCCGGAGAGGGTTTCACTGGCACCCACTTTCCAGGAGGCGTCAGCGGCTGCGGCCTGGCGGGCGCCATGCCGATTGGGACCTGTGGGGCGGGGGGTGCCGGCGCGGGCGCTCGCCGCCGAACCGCTGCGGCTCTTCAGCTCTCGCACCTTCTGGGCAAGTTCGCGGCTGCTCAGGTCGGGGTTGATCTGGCGGGCCAGCGTCGCGGCGGCGGTCTTGGCCTTGCTGGCGGTCTTGCCGTGCTTGCTCAGGGCCTCTCGGCGGGCCAGCACCAGGGCGCGGCTGGGATTGTGTTGGGCTGTGCCCTTGCGATTGCCGGGGCGGTTGGCAGGGCTGGCTGTCGTGCTCCGGCTGCTCGCTAAGGAGAGGTTGGGGGTGAACTCACGGCGGTTGCTGGCGGCAGCATCGCCCCGTTTCTCCTGGCATTTGCAGTGAGCCGCCGCCGGCGCGGCGGCGGCGGCGCTGGAGGTGCCCCGGGCGGTTTCGCGACCCAGGTCAGTGCGGGTGCGATCGCGGGATGGATTGGCGCGCTTGCCGCTGCGGCTGAGGGCCTCGCGGCGTGAGAGCACTAATTGACGGCTGGGGTTGGCCACGGGCCCCGGCGTGCGGCGGCTGCTGGGCGTTGGACTCCCCAAGGTTCGGGGTTCGGGCCGGGCGAGATTGGGGGCCGGAGCCACGGCGGCGGACGGTCGGGGGCTACTGACCGCCGGCGTGGCCGACTCCTGGGTGCGGGAGGGCCGGGCATCGGCTGCCGTGCGCACCCGCCCCGGGGCCGAGGTGTGGCGACTCATGGCCTTCTTGCCAGCATTGGTGAGGGCCTTACGGCGCTCCAGGGCTGCTTCGCGACTCGATTGATTGGCCATGACCGCCCGGCGAGAAAAAAGACTGGTAGGGGGAAACAGGGGGCTGAGGCGATGGAATCGCCGCCACCTGACGGGAAACGGAATCTGAATGCCGACTTGTCCAGTCACCGGTTGGCGTTGACGTCAACCGGTGGTCTGGGTTGATGAGAGCCATGACTCCGGGATGCTCCGGAGCCATGGGATCCACGCGAAAACCGCTCAGCGGCCTTCGAACACCACGAAGCAGGCACCCTGGCTCTGGGTGTAAGCGTCGTAACCAACCATGCGCACGTGATGGTCGGGATAGGCGCGGTGGCAGGCTTCCAGTTCGCTGACAATCACGCCGAGATCCTTCTCACCGAAGAAGGGAAGCTTCCAATAAGACCAGTAGGTCTGCATGGAACGGCTGGGATGGATGTGCTCAATCAGCGGGCTCCAACCCTGGGCAATGATGTAGGCAATCTGGTCGTAGATTTCGTCCTGGGTAAACGGGGGCAGGAAGCCGAACGTCTCCAGGGTGGCGACTGTTTGATAGTCACCCACTGTGCTCTTGAAGGGCATGGGGATCCTTGGGGAAAGGGTTAGGGATTGTCACCACAGCCGAGCGGAAGGAGGCAGAGCTTCAGCCCGCCCGGCGAGGTCAGAGTCGGCTCACTGAACGTCGAGCTTGTCGACCGTGTCGAACTCGAACTTGATTTCCTTCCAGGTTTCGAGGGCGATCGCCAGCTCGGGGCTGTGCTTGGCAGCTTCCAGGAGGATGTCGCGACCCTCTTTCTCGATTTCGCGACCAGCATTGCGGGCCTTGACGCAGGCTTCGAGGGCGACGCGGTTGGCAGCGGCACCAGCTGCGGAACCCCAGGGGTGACCGTGGGTACCACCACCGAACTGGAGCACCGAGTCGTCACCGAAGATGGCGACCAGGGCAGGCATGTGCCAGACGTGGATACCACCGGAGGCCACGGCGAACACGCCACCCATGGAACCCCAATCCTGGTCGAAGAAGTTGCCGCGGCTGCGATCCTCGGGAACGAACGATTCGCGCAGTTGGTCGATGTAACCGAGGGTTGACTGACGGTCACCCTCAAGCTTGCCGACCACCGTGCCTGTGTGGAGCTGGTCACCGCCGGAGAGACGCAGACACTTGGCGAGCACACGGAAGTGGATGCCATGCTTGGGATGGCGATCGATCACCGCGTGCATGGCGCGGTGAATGTGCAGCAGGATCCCGTTCTTGCGGCACCACTTGGAAAGGCCGGTGTTGGCGGTGAAGCCACCGGTGATGTAGTCGTGCATGATGATCGGCTGGCCCAGTTCCTTGGCGAACTCAGCCCGCTCGTACATCTCTTCAGGTGTGGCGGCGGTGCAGTTGAGGTAGTGCCCCTTCTTCTCGCCAGTTTCCTCCTGGGCGGAGCGAACGGCTTCGGCCACAAACTCGAAGCGGTTTTGCCAGCGCTGGAACGGCTGGGAGTTGATGTTTTCGTCGTCCTTGGTGAAATCCAAGCCGCCGCGCAGGCACTCATACACCACCCGGCCGTAGTTCTTGCCGGACAAGCCGAGTTTGGGCTTGATGGTGCAACCCAGCAGGGGGCGGCCGTATTTGTTCATCCGGTCACGCTCGACCTGGATGCCATTCGGTGGGCCCTGGCAGGTCTTGATGAAGGCCATCGGGAAGCGGATGTCCTCGAGGCGCAGGTGGCGCAGCGCCTTGAAGCCAAAGACGTTGCCCACCAGGGAGGTCAGCACGTTGGTGATCGACCCTTCCTCGAACAGATCGAGGGGATAGGCGATGAAGGCATAGAAGGATTCCTTGTCGCCAGGAACATCTTCGATGCGGTAGGCCCGACCCTTGTAGAAGTCCAGGTCGGTCAGCAGCTCGGACCACACGGTGGACCAGGTGCCGGTGGAGGACTCAGCGGCGACGGCGGCCGCCACTTCTTCTTTGGGCACACCTTCCTGGCCGGTGCACTTGAAGCAGGCCAGCAGGTCAGTGTCGAGGGGTACGTAATCAGGAGTCCAATACGTGTCGCGGTACTCCTTGACCCCAGCGTCGTACTTTTTGCTCATGGGGAATCTCCGGTTGGATCAGGGGAAAGAATCAGAGGCTTGGCGGTTCAGTCGCGAAGCGCTCAGTCCTTAGAACCAAGACCGAAGCTGCTGTTCAGGGCCGGCTCCACCTCGCGGTGAGGACGGGCGATGATGTGAGCAGCGACGAGACCGTCTCCAACACGTTCGCATGCGTCAGCACCGGCACGCACAGCGGCGTTGACAGCACCGGTTTCACCACGCACCAGGACGGTCACGTAGCCACCGCCGACGAACTCACGACCGATCAGGCGCACCTCAGCGGCCTTGGTCATGGCATCGGCCGCTTCGATGGCGGGCACGAGGCCACGTGTCTCGATCATGCCGAGGGCGATGCCCATGGTTTCGTTTGCCATTACCTGCTCCTGGAGGAGGGGGTGGAATGTTCGTTGGCAACCCTGCTCCGGCGCCTAACCCTGCGTCAAGCGTTTTTGGCGGGGAAGTCGATCACCAGTCTCGCGACGGGGCATAAGCAGCGCTAATCTGTTGAACACAAAACGTAAGCTGCTCTTGACGCCACCGCCATCGGCTTCGCCGGGCGCGCCGCGCCCCAGGGCTGATCGTCAGCCCCCGGCGCGTTCAGTTCAACCCAAGCCGCTCGGACCTGCCCCCCCCAGGGCCGACTGAAAGTCTGTCACATGGTGGCTGGCATGGCCATGCTGGCAGTTGGTTCTGTTGGGACTGCTGCCGTCCGTTGTCCAAGCCTTCTGCCAGTCCCGATCTGGTCGCTTTCTTGCAGGCCCTGCCCGAGAGGCGTAAGCGCAGAGGGGTTCGCTACCCCCAGTGGCTACTGTTGCTGATGGCGATCCTGGGTGTCCTGAGCGGCTGTCGCAGCGCCAAGGATCTGGAGCGCTTCGCCAAGCGCC
>JBKCTK010000143.1:0-2549 GCA_046319055.1 Synechococcaceae cyanobacterium | reverse complement strand
GCACCAGGGGGGCAGCTCCTCCATCGTCGCCGCGGCGCTGCTCGCACCAACGGCGCCACAGGTCCCGGTAGAGCGCCTCCAGCCGGGCCATGTAGGTGTTGGCGTTGGCGACGCTGGCGGCCATCTCGCCGCGCAGGGCCTGGCGAATCGCCCGCAGGGCGCCGCGATCCCGCCCCAGACCCACGACGGCCTGCCCATAGGCCTGCTCGCTGGTGGCGATCCAGTCGCGGTGGCCGATGGCGCTCAGCACCGACGCCGCCAGGCGACCGCAGGGCCGATCAGCCAGCAACGTGATCACCGGCAGGCCCATCCAGAGGGCTTCACAGACGGTGGTGTGGCCGTTGTGGGGCCAAGCATCGAGCATCAGATCGCAGTGGGCGATCGCCTCCAGGTAGCCGCGCTCATCTCCGGGGGGACGCTCCATCCGCACCCGCGCCAGATCGAGGCCGCTGTGGCTTAACCGTTGCGCCACGGCGGCCTGGTTGGTGGGGGTGAGGCTGCTGCGCAGCAGCACCAGTTCCGCGTCGGGCAGCTGGCGCAGCACCTCGGCCCAGAGGCGCAACAACGGCTCATTCAGCTTGAACAGCTGATGGGGCGCGAGCAGGCGCAGGGGCGCGCCGCTGAGGCAGGGCGGATCGGAGACCTCTGGGGCCTCCTGTGGGGGCTGGAAGCAGGCGAAGCTCCCCTCCAGCCGCAGCAGCGGTTCGCTGGAGAACGGCTCCTCCCCGGCTGGATCCAGCACGGCGTCGCTGATGCGGCCATCGAGGCCCAACAGTCCGGTGCTGTGGGGATAGCCGAGGGTGGTGAGCAGCAGCGGCGCCGGCCGCAGCGGCAGCACATCGAGGCGGTTGCCGGCGGTGTGGCCGGCCAGATCCACCAGCAGGTCGATGCCATCGTCGCGGATGCGCTGGGACAGCTGCTCGCTGGAGAGATCCACCGTGCAGCGCCAGCCATCGGCCAGAGCGATCAACCGTTGGCTCACGGCATCGCAGTCTTGCAATTGGCCGTAGAGCACCACCGCAAAGCGACGGCGATCCCGGGCGCGCAGCAAGGGTTCGATGAAGCGGGCGGCGGCGTGACGACGGAAATCGGGCGACAGATAGCCAACGCGCAGCGGCCGCTCCGGATCGATGCTGTTGTGGTGGAGGACGGCAGGTCGGGGCGGAAAGCGCAGGCCGTAACGGCGATGGTCGGCCGCCAGCTCGGCGCGATCGCTCTCCGGCAGGTAGTTCAGCAGCAGCAACAGGTTGTCGTGCACGCTGCGGTGGCTATTGGCACAAGAGAGAGCGTGGCGCAGGGCCGTAACCGCCTCCGTCAACTTCCCCTGGGCTTTGCACACTTCGCCGAGATTGCTCCAGGCGTCGCTGTCGCCAGGGTGATCGGCCACCAACTCGCGCAGCACCGCCTCGCTCTCGGCAAAGCAATCCAGGCGTTTGAGCACCAGCGCCAGGTTGTTGCGCAGGGGGCCGTGTCCGTCAACCTGCTCCAGTGCCTGGCGGCAGAGGGCTAGAGCCGCCTCGCCATCCTGCCGTTGCAGCGCCTGGAGGGTCTGCTGATAAAGGGTTCGGGCCTGGCTGGAGCGCTGGGGCTCCAGGCCAAAGTCCTCGCGGCCATGATCCATGATGCGGCGATGGGCTCAGTCGAGCTTGGCAAGACAAGCTCTTCTTAGCTTGCCCATACGAATAGGGATGTGCCCCAATGCCCCACAGTGGCCAGCAGCCACACACCAACTGAAGGCGCTGGGGCCAATCCTTCGCTTACCGCCGATCCGGGGATAAGCTCAGCGACTGACTGCTCCAATTGCACTCTGATCGCACCCTGGAGTTGCGAAGGGAACTGCCGATAGAAGCACGATCCTGACTGGCGCTACCAGCCTCAGGGCAGACTTGAAATCCTTGCGCGGCTGCGGCCGCAACGGTCCAGGGACCATCTGAAGAGCCCCCTGGCATCGGCGCAGGGATGCCAGGAGGGGAGATTGGGCGATGCAGAATCGCCCGCCAATCAGTTTATTTCAAGATATCCTTATCCAATCACGCCATTGCCGTTGAAATCGCTCTGGAAGTTGGTTTCCAGCGCCAGGGCTTCCGCTGAGAAGGGGTTGATGTTTCCCGACGACGATTGCCAGTTCCAGCCGGCATCAAGGCTCCAGACATGCAGGAAGTTCTCAGCGTTGTTGCGCCAGGCGATCTGGTTCGTGCCCGCCACGGTTTCAGCGCTCAGCATCTGCCAAATGCTTGAGGTGTCTCCAACACCAAGGTTGAAGGGGGATTGCACCGCCGTGCGGTTGCCAGCCGCCTCCACATAGGCCATGCCGTCGTTGCGGCGCAGCAGGGTGGTGTTGCCCTGGCTTTCGATCGTGCTGAAAGCCATGCCGATGATCGCATCACCATTGAGATCGGCGCTGAGGCTGGTTTCCTCGCTGTAGAGCTCATCGACGCTGAGGAAGGTGCCGGATTGGTAGGCGCCGCTGGCATCGAGGCTCCAGCGGGCTGCCTGCTGGGTCGCGTCGTTGATCCAGTAGAGGTTTGTGCCGCTGGCGGATGGCGCGG
>JBKCTK010000142.1:0-2212 GCA_046319055.1 Synechococcaceae cyanobacterium | reverse complement strand
CTTTTACCTCTAAGGTTACAGCATTCATTCAGCCTGCTCATCGCACAAAGGATAATCCCATGGAGAATTCATAGGGTTAGCAGCCATGGAACCGCCTCGCGAAAGATAGATTCATGGTTCAATCAGGCCCTTTGCCGATCAGCCTGTGTCACCTGGATGACAAAGGGCGATTAGCCTGCTGACAGGAGATGGTTGGGGATTGGACAGCCATCGTTAAGACAGATGATTTCGCGGTGACTCAGGAAACCAGAGAATACGCACAGGCAATCAAGAATTGCCGACTTCGCACTTACTTGAGACCACCCATGTCGACGAACAACACCCGACAACGTGCCTTGATTGCCGCGTTTTTCGCCTCAGCGGTTCTGGGTGCGGCCCAGCCAGCGGCTGCCCTCGATTTCACCTTCTCCTTCCGAGGAGTGGAAGGGCTGATAACCGGTCTTGCTGACAACAAAAATAATCAGATTCCAGTATCTGTCGAGGTTACCGCAAGCCCAAGCGGCCGCGGAGTTCGACCCTATTATTATTGGAGCGGGAGTGGAATTAGTGTGGCCAACGGCGAAGTCATCAGCTCGCCCAGTGGCTCCGGCACCTTGTTTCGCTCCGTGCCGATCAGCAGCTATCCCGACTACAACGGTGAGTACGGCGGTGAACCTGGCGCCAATGACGGCTATGGTTTTGATCTTTGGCTGGGTGATCCAGGTGTTGGATCCGGCCCGATTCCCGGAACCGCCAGCCTATTTGGCTTGTCCAACGTCGAAATTCTTGATGACAGTAGCAATGGCGTGATGACCTACAAAGGTGTTGCCGTACCTGGGCCCGTTCCGATCCTGGGAGCCCTTGCGGCACTGCGCTGCAGCCGCAGACTCAGGCAGCGCTCTCGGTCCCAGGCGCCCACATCTGTCGCGTCCTGATCCGATCCACGCTCCCCATCCTGCCGCTGTCTCACGCCCTTGATCGAGGCGTGGACAGCGGCTAATTTTTATCGCTGCCAAGCCGCCCGTGGCCCCGTCGATGCTTCAGCGGCAGCAGGGCCCTCCTCTGTTGCCTTCCAGCGACCATGCAGCGCGTGATCGGATCAACGCCAACCCCGCTGTTCTCTGCCTCAATCGGGGCGACGCGGAAGCCGGTGGGCACCCGGATGGGGGGATGGTCCTCGCACCGGAGCAGCGTCCTGATCAGGCCAAGACGGCTGGGAGGAAGTCAGGGCTCACGAGCCAACGGTCTGAGCGGGGGCTTCCTTGCAACCTCAAGCGGCCGGCTCAGCCCATCGCCACCACTTCCCGCTCACACCGCGCCTGCTCCGCCTCCAGCAACGCCAGCAACTCCGTCCGCGCAGCCGGCAGGGGGAATGGCCCCTCTTCGTAGCGGGCCTCCACCGCGAACACCTGCAGCGCCGCCAGCCGCGGGTCGAGCGATTGTTCCGCCAGGGCCGCCAGATCCTTCAGCTCGTGCAACCGCGGCGGCCGCCGATCCGCCAGCACGATCCAGGCCTTGAGGAGTTTTTCCGCCGCCTGTTGGGCGGTGAAGCCCCAGTCCTCTTCTGGGTAGGCGGCCTCCAGGCCGATGCGCAGGGTGCGCAGATGGCGGCGCACGATCGCCAGCAGAAGCGCCGCATCCTCAGCCGGCGACATACAGCACCCGGCCCTCGCGGGCCACATCCCCGAACACATGCCAGCGGGAGCCGCTCAGCCGCGCCGCATCTGCTGCGCCCGCCACCACCAGGTCCACCCCCACCCCCAGGGGGCCGAGCGCCTGGGAGAAGCGCTGCCAGCAGGCCAACTTTTCCGCCCCAGTGAGCTGCGGCTGGCGCACGATCACCGCCAGATCCAGATCGGAATCCAGCCGCGCCTCCCCCCGCGCCCGCGACCCGAAGGCCACCACCGCCTGCACATCGGGCTCGGCGCACAGCCGCGCCAGGGCCGCCGCGCAGCGCTCGGCATCCAGCCCCGGGCCCAGATCCAGCCCCGGTTCCAGCGCCCGGGGGGCGAGCCAGGGGATCGCCGGTGGCGTGAACGGCGGAGCCGTAGGCGTGGCAGGAGCGACGGCCATCGGCAAACGCTACCGCCGGTTTCACGCGCCCATGCACCTACTCTGCTGATGCTTGATGTTCAACATCAGATGCGCACTACCCTCAGCCTTGACGACGACGTGCTGGCGGCGGCGCGGGTGCTGGCCCGGCAGCGGCGGCAGCCCCTGGGCACCGTGATCA
>JBKCTK010000141.1:0-20213 GCA_046319055.1 Synechococcaceae cyanobacterium | reverse complement strand
GAGCGTGCCCACCTATCTGTTCATGGCGATGGTGGTGACCCTGCTGCTGGCAGGCGGCCTCCGCACCGTTTCCGGCGACCTGCAGCCCCTGGCCAGCGCCCTGCAGCAGAGCCAGCTGGAGGCCGCCCATGGCGGCGAGCTGGCGGCGGTCACGCCGCTGCTGCTGATGCGGGCCTTCAGCTCGGGCTGCGCCGCCCTCACCGGCATCGAGGCGATCAGCGACAGCGTCACCGCCTTCCGGCCGGTGGAATGGCGCAATGCCCGGCGGGTGCTGGTGGTGATGTTGGCGTTGATGTTCAGCGGCATCAGCTCCCTGGCCCACCAGAGCGGCGTGATCGCCACCGACAACGGCCCCACGTTGCTGTATCAACTGGGCGAGCGCATCTTCGGCAACGGCTTTCTGCTGGCGCTGCTGCAGCTCTCCACCCTGCTGATCCTGCTGCTGGCGGCCAACACCGCCTACGCCGACTTCCCGCGGCTGGCGGCGTTCCTTGCCCAGGACGGCTTCCTGCCGCGCCAGCTGGCCTCGCTGGGGGATCGGCTCGTGTTCAGCAATGGCATCTTCGCCCTCAGCGGCTTCGCCAGCCTGCTGCTGATTCTCTTCGAGGGCAGCGTCAGCCGCCTGATCCCCCTCTACGCGGTGGGGGTGTTCCTCAGCTTCACCCTCTCCCAGGCGGGGATGGTGGTGCACTGGTGGCGGCTGCGGGGCCGGCATTGGCACCGCAAGGCGTTGGTCAATGGGGTGGGCTGCTCGATCACCGCCGTGGTGGGCGTGGTGCTGCTGTTCAGCAAGTTCACCCAAGGGGCCTGGCTGGTGGTGGTGGCGATTCCGATCCTGGTGTCGCTCTTTCTGCGCATCCGCACCCATTACGACCATGTGGCCCGGCGCCTGCGGCTGGCCAGAGATGTGCGCTTGAAGCTGCCCCCGGCCCCGGAGATGGGAGGCACCCCCACGGTGGTGCTGGTAGGCCAGCTGCATCGGGGTACCTTCGAGGCGATTCGCTTCGCCCGCTCGATCGCCAGCGATCTGGTGGCGGTGTATGTGGATTTGGGGGTGGGAGGCCGCACCGAGGCCTTCATGGAGAACTGGCAGCGCCAGGTGCCGGAGGTGAAGCTGGTGGTGCTGGAGTCGCCGTACCGCTCCCTGGTGGATCCGGTGGTGGAGTTCGTGCGCAGCTTTGAGCACGAACACCGCAAGGACAAAAATCGCTTCTGCATGATCGTGCTGCCGGTGTTCGTGACCCGGCATCGCTGGGAAAACCTGCTGCACAATCAATCCACGATCCTGCTGCGCAATGCCTTGCGCGCCCAGGGCACGCGGGTGGTCACCACCGTTGGGTTTTATCTCTAAGCCGGCGCTGAACATTCCGCTTCGCGGCAGATCCAAACCTGGAGCGCTCGGGCTGCAAGGCATGCCAGCCCCCAGGCCAACGCTATTGCCCTGGACCTGGCGCGATGGCGCCAGCCCCCATGAAGGAGCCACCAGTCCACCCCAAGGCGGACGACCACCATCCGTTGGCGTGGCTGCTGCCCCGCCTGCAGCGGCTAACCCCTCCCATTCCAGGCGGCCCGTTTGCGTTGGAGCCACACCTGCCGCTGCTGGTGCTCGCAGAGCAGGATGCCCGAATCGCTCAGGATTCTCCGCATCCGCGCCGTTCCATCTTGCAATCCCTGAGCTGCATGTTGAACAGCCGGGTGCCCTCCTGGCGAGCGGCGCTGCCGGGCGGCAGGGTATTGAGGACGTGATCGGCATGCCCACCCCGTTGGTGGGTGATCCAGGAGACAGGCCTGCGCGGTTGCCAGAGCTCCTGCCAGGGGTTCAGCAACGTCACCGCGGAGGCTTCGAGATGGGCCCGGTTGGGGGTACCAGCACCAGGTTGTGCACCAGGGCCGCGGCTGCCGCTGAGGTTATCCCGAAATGGCAGGGGATTCGGCCCGTGCAGGTTCGGGCTGCGCCGGGCCACCGCGGCATCGAAGGAGCCTCGGCTGCCAAGCAAGCGGCGATTCCTCTCGATCGAGGCTGACCAGATCGCTGGCGCAGCCGGCGCCGCCCTTCACCAGGGAGAGCATCCAAGCCAGGGTGGTCGGTGGGTTTCAATCCGCCGGCGGGCCCGCTGGCGGGGCAGCTCGTGGCCCCATCCGGGGCTGATGCAACGAAGCTGCGCCGCCGCGATCCAGGCCTTGGTCTTGCCGCAGATCAGCTCCTTGCCGTGGCGGCCGGGATCGAAGCGCGGGTGGGCGCCGCAAGCCCCGTCGGGCTTGCGCGAAGCTCGCCATCAAGATGGCCTGTGGCAGATCGCCCCATCACCATCGCAGCAGCGGAGCACCCTCAGGACACTTCGCTCCAGCTGGCCGGAGAGGGCTACGGGGTTGAACCGGCGGTAGCCAGGCCGGTGGCCACAGCATCAACAATCACGAACCCTTGCAGTGACAAGGATGTGGGAGGGCTGGTGCGCCGCCACTGGCACCAAGACTCGTCCATCGACATGTGGGCATGGTGTAGGTGAGTTGTTGTCATCCAGTTGCTGATTTCAGCTTGTGTGAGGGTTTCCCAGTGGCTGCATCCTTGCCGCATTCAGTGGTACGGTTGCTGCGGTTTGCGGCGGATCGCCTTGGGAAACTTTTGCCTCGGCATCTCCTTTGGATGTATGAAGCATGTGCATCCATAGAAGCGGGTGATCGGGGCCAGGTCCGCAGATGGCCTGAGTGATTCCTGTCCGCTTCGCCAACATCTCCTGTCCTTGCATCCAACCTCCATGTCCGACTTCTCCGTTATTTTGGATCTTTTGCGCGCTCCTTCTATCAGGGTGCGAGGGAGTTCCGGTCTAGCCCAGTTGCGGATTTCCGCCGGCAACTACACAAGCTCCAGCTCCGAGGACGAGGACAACGAGGACGAGGACGAGGACGAGGGCTCGCCGTCATCCCCTCAGGGCGGGGTCGGACAGCAGGTCTGGGTATCCCTCTACCTCTCCACCGATGCTCGCCTCGACAACGGCGATAGTCTCCTGGTGCGCCGTCAGGTGCAACTGAGCGCCTACAGGGACAGTGTGCTCAATCTCGAGTTCTCCACTGCTGTCCAGGCCGTGGCGGATAGCTCTTACAGCCTGATCGCCAGCGTTGAACCCCCGGCGGGCGTGGTGGACAGCAATTTGGCCAACAACCAGAGTGTGGTTCTGGTAAACGGCCGCGACAGTGATCCGGTGCTGATCTGGACGAGCACGGCCCTCAATGCGATCCAGTCGGCCGGCAGCAATGGCAAGCCCGGCGTGCCCCCCACCCTGGGCACCCGGCTGATGGCCATGCTCTCCACCGCGATGCTCGACACCGTGGCCGCCTTTGGCGACAAGGTGAGCCCTTACCGCCTGGATCTGAATGCCCCTAAGGGCGCCAGCCGCGAGGCGGCGATTGTGGGGGCGGCCCAGCGGATCCTGGCCCAGGAGCTGCCGGGTGAATCCGACCTGATCCAGGCCCAGCTGAGCCAATCCCTGGCGGACCTCAAGGGATCGACGAAGGCGATCGAGGCGGGTCTGGCCTTCGGGGCCGCGGTGGCGGATCAGGTGCGTGCTTCCCGTGCCAACGATGGCTTCGATAACAACACCCCATACACCCCCCCCAGCAACGGCCTCGCCGGATACGTCTGGATGCCGGCCACCTCCGGCCCCACCGCCGGCGTGGCCGTTGGCCCCAACTGGGGTTCGGTGACCCCCTGGGTGATCAGCGGGCCCGACGCCTACAAATCCAATGGCCTGCAGTGCCGGCCCGATGTGAACCTCGATCTGTACGCCACCCAGCTCAATGAGGTGCGCCAGATGGGCGGCCTCGCCAACACGGCAGTCACCAGGATCACGCGTACGGCCGATCAGACTCAGATCGCCCAGTTCTGGGCCTACGACCGACCCGACACCTTCCGTCCCTACGGCCAGCTGCTCGACATCGCCATGGATGTGGCGGCCAGCAAGGCCTCCAGCCTGGAAACCAACGCCAGGCTGATCGCCAGCCTGAGCACCGCCATGGCCGATTCGGTGATCTGCGCCTGGAAGGAGAAATACACCAATGTTCAGCCGCGTCCCGACGTGCTGATCACGGGCAGTTTCTCCGATACCGATGGGGTGGCCTCCACGGTGCGGGACACCGCCTGGCAGTCGTTGCTGTTCCCGATCAACGGCATTCAGTCCCCGCCTTTCCCCGATTTCCTCTCGGGCCATTCGGCGATGGGCGGAGCCTTCGCCAGCGTGATGACCCAGTTCTACGGCGACAACGTGGTGTTTTCGGCGCGATCGGCGGAGCTTCCGGGCGTGGAGCGCAGCTTCGATGGCCGGATCGCTCCGGGCAGCCTCGGGGATCTGAGCACCGTGAACGTGCGACCCAACAGCTTCTATGAGGCAGGACTGGAGGATGCGGTGAGCCGCGTGTATGGCGGGGTGCACATCCGCGAGGCCTGCCTCGATTCCTTTAACGTGGGCCTAAACGTGGGGAACACCGTCGCCCAGGCCTTCCTGGGCTAGGGGACCGGCGCCTGATCGCCTGCCCCCATCCCGGACCACGGGGCCGCCACTCTGAAGTCCCGCCCGTGGGGCGTGACCAGCAGGGTGGTGGCCCTTTTTGTTGGCTCTGGAGCCTGGAGCCTGGAGCCGGCTGCAGGTTGCCGTTGAACCTCGGCTTCCCCCGTGGTCTCAGGGCGTCACTAGGGGCGCCAGGACGTGGCCGAAGCGCTGGATGTCGCGCCGCTTCCCCCGGGCCTGGGCCTCGGCCTGGCCGCGGGCGATGCCCCCGTCACGGGTGCTGTGCTGGGCATCGATCGCCGCCGGTTTGGGAGTTCCTCCTGTTGTGCCAAGGGGTGTGTGCACAGGTTCCCGCAAGCCCCGTAAGCTTGCACCGTCTCTTGGTGGGGGGTAAGCCTCGATCGGGAGTGCCGCGCCCATCTGGCGGAATTGGTAGACGCGCTGGGTTTAGGTTCCAGTGGCTTCGGCTGTGGGGGTTCAAGTCCCCCGGTGGGCATCGCGAAGGGTTCAGGCCATCGGGTATCGGCACAGCAATGAGGGGCTGCTCACGCCCAGCCCTGCCCGGCATTCAGCGCGATCCGGCAGGGCTGCATGGGCGGGCGCGCCAGCCTCCGAAGGCTGTGGGCGTTGGTTGGCCAAGACCCCCCGGCTCTGCGGCGCCCACTGTTCGACAGGCAGGCGCTGCTGGTAGCGGCCCGCTGTTGGCAGCGATCCGCCACAAGGTTGCGTAACGTGGCTAACCAAGCCACCGGATCTCCCAGCACCGATGCGAGAAGCGTTGGCCCCGGGCCCCGCTCCCCAGACCCTGGCCGCCGTGACCCTGCCCGCCAGGCTCCCGAGCGGAGTGCCCAAGGAGTTCCTGGATCCCCCAGCCCCCTGGAACCCCACCGTCGCCCTGTTCCTGGGCGGCTATGCCCTGGCTGCGTTGAGCATCTGGGGCTGGTTCGTGGCCCAATGGCCCTTGCCACCGCTGCTGGTGGTGGGATTCCTGGCCCTGCATCTCGAAGGCACGGTCATTCATGACGCCTGCCACAACGCCGCCCATCCGAACCGCTTTTGGAATGCGGTGATGGGCCATGGCGCGGCTCTGCTGCTCGGATTCAGTTTTCCGGTGTTCACGCGGGTTCATCTTCAGCATCACGCCCATGTGAACGATCCCAAGCACGATCCGGATCACATCGTCAGCACCTTCGGTCCGCTTTGGCTGATCGCGCCACGCTTCTTCTACCACGAGGTCTTCTTCTTTCGCCGCCGCCTGTGGCGCCGTTATGAACTACTGGAGTGGGCCATTGCTCGCATGATCTTCGTTTTAATTGTGCTGTCAGCAGCCCATTTTGGTTATTTACAGTTTGTCTTTAACTGCTGGTTTGCCCCTGCCCTGATGGTGGGCGTCACCCTGGGACTGTTTTTTGATTACTTACCGCACCGCCCCTTTAATTCCCGCAATCGCTGGCACAACGCTCGAGTCTACCCAGGGCGGCTGATGAACTGGCTGATCATGGGGCAGAACTACCATCTCGTGCATCACCTTTGGCCCTCGATTCCCTGGTTTGAATATCGGCCGGCATACCACGCCACCCGACATATTCTCGATGCCAAGGGCTCGCCCCAGCGCTTGGGCATGTTTGAAACGCGTTCGGATGCGCTCAACTTCCTCTACGACATTTTTCTAGGAGTCCGCAGCCACAAGAAACGTCGCAGCCGCCTCCGGCCGCTTGCCGCCTTGATGCCTACCCCACACGCCCGGCGGCGGGTCCTGGAGTTGCTGCACCGCACCGCCGTCTCCCCCCTGCGTTGATCTCACGTCCCATCGACTGCGTACATCCTCTGTGGTTGCACTGGGGTTAGCTGCATGGTGGCACGGTACTCGGGTTACCATTGCGCATCGCGTGGTACGCAGGCGAAAGGATTTCCACATCCGCTGCGGCGAACTGATCCTGGATCGCCGCCAGCAGATCCGAAAGGGTCTGGCGATAGAGGCTCACGTCTCGGACCGTCGCGTTGAGTTCGTAGCTGATGTGGAAGTCGTTGAGGGAGAGCTGCAACACGAATGGAGCCGGGTCAGGGCTGATGCCGCTCACCACGCCGGCGGCGGCCAGCAGCAGCCCATGCACCTGGCGCCAGGGAACGTCGTAGCCGATCGTCACCGTGGTCGCGAGCGCCAAAGGCTGGTGGATCTCCCGTTCGGCAAAGCTGTAGTTCACGATCGGACTGCTGATCACACTGGCGTTCGGCAGACTCACCAACTCATTGCGCGGTGTGCGGATGCGGGTCACCAGCAGGCTGCGTTCTTGCACCACACCCAGCACCCCATTGATCTCGACCCGATCGCCGTCGTTGAAGCCGCGCGTATAGATGAGCATCACGCCGCTGATCACATTGGTGGCCACGGCGCTGGAACCCAAGGCTGCCAAGAGACCCACGAACAGGCCGGCCCCCTGGAAGGCCTTGCTGTTCGATCCGGGGATGTAGGGGTAACAAATCACCAGGCCGATCAGCACGACGAGCAACGCGCAGATGCGCCCGGTGGGACGCCCCCACTCCGGGTAGAAACCCGGCACGCGAATGCGTCCCAGCGCCAAGGCCCCAAACCAAGCATTGCTGAGACGTACGGCCAGGGCGGTGAGCCCAAGGATGAAAGCGATCACCCCGAGGCTGGGCAGGGCGCTGAACAGCCGGCTGCCGATCGCCAGGACGATGCCCAGCAGCTGGCTGCGCAGGCCCGCCGCCAGGATCTGGGTGGGGGGGAACTGGGCAAGCAGCAGCGGCACGAGCAGGTAACTGCCCAGCACCAGCAGGCTCCAGTGCAGAGACTCAAGGCCCACATGGAGGCCGAAGCGCAGCTGGTCGGGGGCCAGCAGCTGGCTGGAGCCGAGCTGCCAGCCTTTGTCGTACCGCTCGATGCGGCGCAGCAGGCGGCGATGCAGCTGGCGTTGCCAGCGGATCCAGGCCACGTACAAAATCAGCAACAGCAACGCCAGGGCCGCCCCCCGGAGCCAGGCCTCCGGCTGATGGCGTTCCCGGTACTGCCGAACCGCGGCTTGCAGCTTGTCGCGGTAAAGCTCAGCGAGGGCTTTCTGGGAGATGCCCGCTTGGGTCGCGGCCCTGGCATCCACGGCCACCCGGGGGATGCTGCTGCCATCGCCCTTGCGCAGGGACACCATCCAGTAGGGCGGATGCTCCTCCACCACCAGCTGGTTCGGGTTGATGGAAGTGTCCCTGGCCAGCTCCAGCAGGCCGCGGCTGAGGCGCGTCGCCAGCTCCCGGGGGGTTTGGGCGCCTGCCGCCACCCGGATTTCCAGAACCTTCTGACCTTCAAGCAGCACCCAGGCCGCCGGGTCGGAGGCCATGGCCGGCAGGTTCTGGAGCAGCAGCAACAGCGCGGCGGCCAGAGCGAGCAGCGACCGGGCGAGCGGATGGGGCATCGTGTGGGACCGGCTTCGCCGCCGGGGCGGTGGTTGGCAGTTCATGTCGGCCGGAGCTTCAGCGTCTGGCCAACCTGCTCCAGACGCAGGGATTGGGGGCATGGCCTGCGTTCGCCGCGCCGTGCTGCTGATCCAATGACCGCTGAGGCCGTGCGGTCAAGGCCGCCCTTGAGCTCGCAGCGGCGATCGATGTCGCAAGGGATATCGCAAGGGTTGACCGGAGGTCGTAGGGGCTGCTGCAGCCTGGAGGCGCAGGGCCAGAGCCCCCCAAAGTCCAGGCCCACAAGCAATGGGGCGATCTTGGTGAGGCTTGGGCCTGGCTGAATCAGGATCCAACATGCGAGACCCGCCTTGTCGCTGGGGTGACGGCGCAGGTGCAGCGCAGCCGGGGACGCACCGGATGAGCAACCAAGCAAAACAGGGCCTCCGCCCAAGGGAGCCGCCAGGCGCCCCTGAGCGAAGACTGACGCGGCTGGGATCAGTTGGTCTTCGGGGCGGGGGCTGGCTTGGTGGTTGGGGTGGTGCTGGGAGCTGCTTTGGGAGCCTTGGTCTTGGTGGGGGCGGCCGTGGTGGGCTGAGCCGGGGCGTCCATCTTCATGGGATGGGGGTCATTGCGGACTCCGGCGAAAGCCGCGGGAGCGCACAGGGTGGCCAGGAGGGCGGCAGCGGTGAAAACAGCTTTCATTTCTGGAACTGGAAGTGGCAGTGGACGCCTCTGGAGGCGCAACGACACCATGGTGACGACTGGAGAAGCGATCGGGAAGGGGCAGATGTGAAAGATTGCAAATCCTGGCAAGCGCTCGGGCGATCAGCCGCGAGGCCCATCAGCAAGCGCTACCACCGCCAGCGGCCCCAGCGCTGCCACCACGGGCGGACCAGCCTCGGGGGACCCTCCAACTTTGGCCCCCTTCCCCACACCCAGGGGCCCAGAGCCCACAAGCAACCGCCGCGGTCTCCGGGGAGCGGGCCCCTTCTGCTCTGGGCGGGCATGGGGATCAGGAGCATTCCCTGACCTGCATGCCGATGGGGGCGAGGGCGATCAGGGCCAGCTTGATGTGCTGCAGGCCGAAGGGAATGCCGATGATCGTGACGAAGCAGGCGAGGGCGGAGGTCAGGTGGCCGATCGCCAGCCACCAACCCGCCAGCAGGAACCAGATCACATTGCCCACCAAGCCCAGGGGGCCGGTGCCGATGTCGGCACGGCCGGTGAGCTCACGGCGGCTGATGGCTTCCCGGCCAAAGGGCCAGAAGGAGAAGCTGCCAATCACAAAGCAGCTGCGGGCCCAGGGGAGCCCCACGATTGTGATGGCTGCCACCAGCCCCGCCAGCCACCAGCCAAGCCCCATCACCAGTCCACCGCACACGAACCAGATCAGATTCAGCAGAAAGCTCAGCACTGCCCCACCCCAGCGACTGGCAGGTTAGGTGCAACGTCAGCCAGCACCGTCGCCGGGGGGAGGCTTGGACCGTCAGCGATTGTCTGGCGCTGATGGCCCAGAAAGCTTCGCCAACAATCTCGGTCGCCGCCGGGTCCAGCCCCGTTGGAGCGAACAGGCCTCCCGGGGGGACGGCTGGAAGGGGCGGAGCTTCGTGGCCGTTCCCGTGTCGATGGGGAGCACCCTTCGCCATCGGGGCTGGCCCACGGGCCCGCGGGTGCTGGCGCCGGGCAGATCAGGCGGCAGGCTGGGGAGCATCGGGATCAAGGCCTCCACCAGTTGAACGTCAGCATCTCCACCAACCGGGCGCCCAGGCGGTGGGGCAAACCTTGGCTCGCCCTGCTGTTTCTCCTGGCTGTGTCGCTGGCAGGGCTGGTGGCGATTCCTGGGGTTGCTGCCACCCCGGCCCCGTTGGAGGCCTCCGCGTTTACAGCGGGCAGCTACGAGGTGGCGCCGGTGCGGATTCTCAACATCCCGGCGATCGTGGTGGCCTCTCCCGAGGTGCCAGGCGATGGCAAGGGCAAGGTCGTCAAGGCCAGCCAGCGGGCACGGCTGATCGAGAACACCTTGAAGTTGCTCTACTCGCCGCCAAGCTTCTGTCGTTCCTCGGAGATCCTGGCCGAAGATCTGCTGGAGGATCTGTTCCTCAAGGGCCCCAGCTCCCAGCGCCTCTGCTCGGGAGACATTTGGTCGGTGCTGAAGGACCCCAACGCTCTTCTGGTGCATCACCGCTCCCAGCCCGATGGCAGCGTGCTGCTCGAAGCGGAGTTGCCAGGGCGACCGGTGCCGATGCCCCTGGTCACGGTCACCGCCGCCGATGCGGCATTGCAGGGGCAGACCCCCGAGCAGCTGGCGATCACCTGGCAGCAGGTGCTGCAGCGGCGCCTGCGCCATGCCCGCAGCACGATGAAGGCCGATGCCCTGGGTCTGCGCCTATGGGTGGCCCTGAGCGTGGAGCTGGTGCTGCTGATGCTGTTATGCGGCAGCGTCAGCCTTTGGGTCTGGGCACGCCGCCGTGAGCGCAGCCGTTTGGATGGCCATGCCGCTACCACCAAGCCTTGGTTGTTGGGCCGGCTTCAGCAGGTGCTGTTGAGCCGCTTGCTCTTCTCCCTGGTGTTGGTGCAGCTCGTGGTGATGTTGGCGGTCGGCATGGCCGCCGTTCCGGGGACGATCCCCACGGCGCTGGAGGTGCTGCTGCTGCCCTTCAAGTTCGCGATGTGGGCCGTTGGGATTTGGCTGTTCGTGCTGTTGGCGCGTCTTCTGTTGCGTTTTTCCCTGCGCCAGTGGGGGAGCAACCCCTTGGTGGCGCCAGAGTTGCGAAAGCGGCGCGAACAACGGCGCCGCAATCTCTTGCAGGCCGGCGATCGCCTGATCCGGTTGACCGGCGGGTTGGTGCTGCTGCTGCTGGCGTTGGCGACCATCCCCGGCCTCTCGCCGTTCTCGCTGGCGCCCTGGCTGGCCGGTGGGGCCCTGCTCGGCGCCCTAGCGCTGGTGTTCCAGGGCCTGTTGCGCGACTTTGTCGCCGGCCTGATCACCCTCTTCGACGATCATTACGCCGTGGGTGACTTTGTGGAAATCGAGGGCTTGTCGGGAGATGTGGAAGACATCGGCGTGGTAGCGACGGTACTGCGGAGTGTTGATGAACGGGTGATGGTGATCCCCAACAGCCGCTGCGACCGACTGGTCAACCACACGCTGCTGCGCTCTGGCATTGAGGTGATCCTGCCCCTATCGCCCGCCAACCCGCGGCTGGAGCTGGCCCTGCAGCTGGTGCGCGAGGAATGCGCCGCCTTTGCGGCGGACCCGGCCTGGCAGCAGAGCTTGCTGGCAGAACCGGAACTGCGGGGCGTGCGGCGGGTGACGCCTGAAGCCGTGGAGCTGAGCGTGTTGCTGCGCACCCGCACCGGTCAACAATGGCGAGCCCAGCGGGAACTGCTGGGCCGTTTGGTGCTCCATTGCGAACGGGCGCGGGTGCCGCTCGCCCAGGCCCAGCCGGCCTGAGCGGAGGCTTGCGAGGGTCCCGCCCCAGGCTCGGGCCGTCCATGAACTGAAAACCTTGGGAGTTTTTTCACGCCCCGGGGCTGCCGGTGGTGGCGGCTGATGCCTGAAGCGCGACCCACCAACGCTCGACCACCTCCGGGCTGCCGTACCAACTGGATCCGAAGGCACCAGCGTGGGCCACGCCCGGCAGCACCAGTGGCGTGGAGCCAGCGAGCAGCGCTGAAGCCACCGGCACCAAGCCATCGCCGCGATCCTCGGCGCGACCGGTGCTGTTGCGATAAGCCGTGGGTGCGAGCCGACGGGCCAGGGGGCTGGCCGTTGACAGATCCAAATCCCCCGCGACCGAAAGGTAGCGAACCCGTTCGGCAAACCACGCACCTGGCAGCCGCCGTTGCACCATCTGGCGCAGGGGCGTGGCCTTGATGGCGGTGTGGGGGCTGCCCAGCATCACCAGGGTGTCGGCGAGCGCTTTGCCGTCGTAACGCCTGCCATGAAAGGGCTCTCCATCCAGGAACAGGCGCAGCATGATGCCGCCGGAACTGTGACCCACCAGGGTGACCCGACCGGTGGGGGAGACCCGGGCCAGATCCTCCACCGTGGCCGCTACGCGATCGAGGATCCAGGCCCAGGCCACCCCGAACACGCTGAGTCCCCACAGGGGTTTGCCGACCTCCACCAACCTCACCGGCTGACCGCTCAGACGCTCCAGGCACGACCGCATCGGCCCATAGGCTTCAGGGCTGATCAGGAAGCCACCCAGGATCACGATCGGCTGGCGCGTGCTGCACATCGAGGGAAGGGGCAAGCCGCTGCCAGCATCGCCGGGGCAGGGCAGCGGCTGGAGGAGCTGGTGCATGGGGGTTAGGCCTTGATGCTCGGCGAATCCTTCGGATACTGGGGGGGGTAGGGGCCAGATGCGGTAACCTTCCGATTTCCGAATCGTTGACATTCGAGCCAGCATTGATTCTGGACCTTCCCACCTAGTTCAGCCCCTGGACGGGCTTCTTGATTGATCTGTTTTGAACATTCCTGCAACCGATTCAGCTTAGGCCGCACTGCCAACTGCTGTGGGGCACTCTCCTCAACCCGAGGATTGCCGCAGATCTGCTGAGCGTCTGATGCGGTTGTTGCATCCCTTGTTCATTCTACCTCGTTCTTAATTCAGTTCTTTCGAAGCACATGCCTGACTCCCAACCGCTTCAGTCCATACCCGATCGGCAAGTTGCTGGCACGATGCTCTTTCGCATCGGCATTGCCTTGTTTGTGATCTTCTTAACGTTGGTCCTTGCGGCAATCTTGCCCATCAAGCTCATTGAGCCAACCTGGCAGCTGCGCCTTGTCGGCTCCCTCGTCAACAATGCCTTCATCGCCCTGATCGGCCTGGTCTTGATCAATCTTGCGCCTGAATTTAGCACCTCTGAAAGATTAAATCGACGACGGCTGCGCATTGCGAATTTGGCCGTGATCGCCAGCATTGGCTATCTACTCATTGTGCCACTACAGGGCCTCGCCGTCTGGCAAGGGCTGTCCACCTTCAACCAGGTCCAGACCCGCCAGTTGCAGGGTGCCAAGGAAAAGATTGAGCTGATCCGCAAGGCCCTCAAGGAGTCCACCAGCACCGCTGACCTTCAGACGCGGCTGCAAGCCATCCCAGGGCCGTCGTTGCCGCCGTTGGACACAAATCGTCCCCTCGCGGAAGTCCGCCCCCAGTTGCTTTCCATCTTGGATTCGGCCCAGTCCCAGGTGCGGCAGCGCAGTGTGGGGCTTTCCGGTGATCGCTTGCAGCGGCTGACGCAGGAGTCGGTGCGGATCGGCGTTTCTGCACTGGTCTTCGCCTGTGCTTTCGCGAGTGGCTCCGTATGGCCTGGGAGCAGCCGTAATCTCTTCGATTCCTGGATTCAGGGTTTCTCCAAGGTCGCCAGACTCTTGTTTGGCGGGCTGCGTCCGGGCACCCGTGGTGGTGGCCGCGGCAGGAAAACAGCCAACCAAGAATACTTTGAACAGATATCGGGATCTAATCAGGACCCAAACAGATAACCGCTTGCCCGAGCCTCCCCGCTGATTAGCAACAAAGCTCTGCGCGCTGTTGATTTGTGGTGCTTGATCAAGCGGCGTAGAAGCTCCGCTTTGGCGTGGGCGGCCTCCCGGCTGGTGCAGCGCGTGCGGCTGCTGCAGGGAGGGGCTGTTGCGCCCAGGTGCGGTGGCCCTTCATGTCCGAGCCCCCTAGGATTGAAATGATCACCACGACGCCCCAGGCCTCCAGGCCATGCCCGCCGCAGTCGCCGCTGTTTTGCTTGGGGTTGAGGCGTGGCCGAGGGCTGGCCAGGCACCCGCAGCCCACGGCTGCCACTTCCAAGAACGCTCCCGGGCAGAGGCGAAGGGCCGAACCTCCCGGCCAACAGATCGGTTCCCCGGCTGCCGGGGACAGCATTCCTTGGGGTGACAAGCATGGCCAAGTCCCTCATCTTCGTCTTGGCGCCGGCTGAGGCACTGCCCGATGGCACGATCTCCAGGCCGGAGCTTGAGGCGGTCCAGCGCCTGGGCCCCGCTGGTGGATTCGCGTTGCGCCTGTTCACCCAGGGCAAAACCCCAACGCCCGCCCTGCCCGAACTACCCCTTGATGGGCGCCTCACGGGCACCGCACGCCGGACAGCGGAGGGTTGCCAGCTGATCTGCGACGCGGTGGTTCCCCATTTCGAGCCTCAGCATCACTGGCTGGCGACCTATCAAGTCCTGCCGGAAGATCCTGGCCAGTGCATCTGTCTCGACCGCGTGGCACTGCGGGAGCTGGGCTCGGAGACCTGCTGGTTTTATCCCACCCATGACGGCACTTACCTGAGCTGGGAGCGGGCCCAGCGTCTCTCCCTGGCACCCGGCACGATTGCCGACGCGCCAGCGGAGCTGCTGGCCAGTTCTTACGCGCGCAGCCGCTTGCGGGTGCTGTGGAGCCTCTTCGCCGATGACAGCAGCCTCACCTGTGTGGGGCTGACCTACGGCGGCCAACGCATCCACTGGCCAATCCATTGGTCCGATCCGGAATCGGTCGCCACCTGGAGCTTGTTTCGTGTCGACAGCAGCGCCGAAACCAGCCTTGTGGTTGAGCAGAGCTATTCCCTGTTCACCGATCCCTCCGCCCCATCGGCATCAGGGTCCCAGGCCTAATGCGGCCGTGCAGGGTCCGCTGGTGCGGCTGTCTCGGTCAGACCGATGGCCCCGCCACGTGCGAGCGGGCACCTGGATCGTCTGGAACCACTGCGGCGTCTGGATCCCGAAGCGGGTGTTACGGCCTAAGGCCTGAACGGGTCCGCCGCAACGGCTGTTGATGTAAGCGATCGTGAAGAACTCCCACGCTCGGTAACAGCCGCCGGGATCAGGCGAGCCTTCTCACCGGAACGCCCTTACGGTCCCTTCCAGTCAAGCGGATCTCTGCCGTGTTCCCTGAGCCTTCCCCCCAGTCCCGCGGTGCCCTGATGACCCAGCTGGCCGTGGCCTGTCTCGGCGCCGGCGTGATCACCAGCGTGGCGGTAGCCCAAGGGCAGAATCCGCTTACGGCCCTGGGGATCACGTTGTTCTCCGCCATCGCCGCCGTCGCCGTCGGTCAGGTGCTCTGACGGCCGCCGGGATGAGTTCTCTGCGGTCCTTGTTGCCGGCCCTCCAGAACAAGACCTACTTCAACTACGGCGGCCAGGGCCCCTTGCCCGGGCCGTCGCTTGAGGCCATCACCCAGGCGTTTCAGACCATCCAGCAGCTGGGCCCTTTTGCCGATCCCGTCTGGCCCTATGCGCTCCAGCTCAGCGGATCTCTGAAACAGCGACTCAGCGACTGGCTCAGCGTGCCGGTGCAGCGATTAGCGCTGAGCGAAAACGTGACAGCCGGCTGTGTGCTGCCCCTCTGGGGTTTGCCCTGGCAGAGCGGCGACCGGGTGCTCGTCGGCGACGCCGAGCATCCCGGCGTGGTGGCCGCCTGCCGCGAACTGGCTCAGCGCCAAGGGCTGGGCTGGGACAGCTTGGCGGTGGAGGATTTGCGCGGCGCAGTGGACCAGGCCGCCGCGGTCGTGCTGGAGCGCCTAGAGGCGGCCTTGACACCGCGCACCAAGTTGGTGGTGCTCTCCCACCTGCTGTGGAACACCGGCCAGGTGCTGCCGATCGCTGCGGTGGCCGCCCGGCTTGCCGACCATCCGGCCCGCCCCTGGCTCCTGGTGGATGCCGCCCAGTCGCTGGGCAGCCTACCCCTCACGGGAACCGCCACCGCCGCTGACATCTATGCCTGCACCGGCCACAAGTGGTGCTGCGGGCCGGAGGGGCTGGGGGTGGTGGCCCTGTCGGAGCGGCTGCTGGCGGAGGGGCGCCCCACCTTGATCGGTTGGCGCAGCCTCGCCGATGAATCCGCCGGTGCGAGTGCCTTTCATCGCGATGCCCGACGCTACGAGGTGGCCACATCCTGTCTGCCTCTCGCCGCCGGCCTGGACCGCTCCCTGGCGTTGCTGGAGGCCGAAGGCGATGCCGCGGCGCGCCTGGAGCTGATACGCCAGCGCAGCCGGCAGCTTTGGGAGGGATTGGGGCGTCTGCCGGGTGCGCGACCGCTGCTGCAAAGCCCACCCCCGGCGGGGTTGGTGAGTTTCACGCTGGCGGACCGGCAGGGTCGGGAGCTGGCGCCGAAGGCTGTGGTGCAGGCCCTGGGCGAGCAGGGAATCTGGTTGCGCACCCTGCCCAAGCCCGCCTGCATCCGCGCCTGCACCCACTTGGTCACCAGCGAGGCGGAGGTGGAGCGACTGCTGGAGTCCCTGGCAGCCCTGGTGGGCTGAGCCGGCCACCCCCTAGGGCCTGGTCCAGACCCCCGCACGGATCTGTCCAACGGTCCCGGGGTGGGGGCTCAACGGGCGCGCAGGGCTTTCTCGGCTTCCTCGCGATCGTCGAAATGGATCTTGGTGGTGCCGAGAATCTGGTAGTCCTCATGGCCCTTGCCGGCGATCAGCACCAGATCATCGGGACCGGCTTCGCTGATCGCCTGGGCGATCGCCAACGCCCGGTCCACCTGCACGCACAGATCGCCCCGGTCCTGGGGGATGCCAGCCACCACATCGGCGAGGATTTGCTGGGGGTCCTCGGTTCGAGGGTTGTCGGAGGTGACGACCACAGCATCGGCGAGGCGGGAGGCGATCTCCCCCATCAGGGGCCGTTTGCTGCGGTCCCGGTCGCCACCACAACCAAACACGCAGACGAGACGGCCGCGGCTGAAGGGACGGCTGGCCCGTAGGGCGCTCTCGAGCCCATCGGGGGTGTGGGCGTAATCGACGAACACCGCTGGGTGGGGCTCCTGGCTGCCAATCGCCACCCGCTCCATGCGGCCCGGCACGCCACGGAACGCTGGCAGGGCTTCCAGCAGCTGGGGCAGCGGCACCCCTTGCTGCAGCAGGGCCCCCACCGCCTGGAGCATGTTCATCAGGTTGAAGCGCCCCACCAGGGGAGAGCGGAACCGGCCACTGCCTTGGGGGCTATAAAGCCTGCCGCTGACGCCCTCGGCGCCCATCTCCAGCCCATCGATGTACAGCTCGGCGGTGGGATCGTCGAGGGAGCTGCGCCACAGCGGGCCCGAAAAATCCGCCGCGGGGGAGGCCGCTAGGCGTTCGGCCAACTGGCGCCCCCAGCCATCGTCGATGTTCACCACGGCACCACCCCGCAACAAGGGCGGTTGGAACAGCAACGCCTTGGCCTCGAAGTAGTCCTGCATCGAGGGGTGATAGTCGAGGTGGTCCTGGGTGAGGTTGGTGAACACCGCGCCAGCGAAGCTGCAGCCCGCCACCCGCTGCTGAGCGAGGGCGTGGGAGCTCACCTCCATCGCCCCCACCCGGGCGCCGGCCTCCACCGCTTGGGCCAGCTCCAGCTGGAGAACATCGGCGAAGGCGGTGGTGTGCTGGGCGGTGACGCTATGACCGGGCCAGCGGTTCACCAAGGTGCCGAACAACGCGGCCGGATGGCCCGTCGCGGCGGCCAGGTGTTCGATCAGATGGGTGGTGGTGGTCTTGCCGTTGGTGCCGGTCACGCCGATCAGGCCCAGGCGCTGGCTCGGCTTCTGCCAAAACGCCGCCGACAGCAGCCCGGCCAGACGTTGCAGGGAGCCCTCCTGCACCAACACCGGATCAGCGGCGCTGGGCGGGCATTGCTGGGCGGCGGCGGGACCGATCACGGCCGCCACCGCTCCGGCCGCCAGCACCTCCCGCCAGAAGCAGCCGCCATCGGCGCGGCTGCCTGGCAGGCCGATGAACAGGGTGCCAGGGCCGACACGGCGGGAATCGCAACTCAGAGCGCGCACCTCGGCGTTGGGCAGCCCCGGCGGCACCGGCAGTCCCACCTGGTGGAGCAGCGGATGGAGCAGCTGGGCCATGGACGCGACAACTCCGGGGGCGGAAAGGCTCCCTATCTAAGCGTGATCGCCCGGGGGCCGATAGGCGGCGGCGACTGGAGTGGCCGGGGCCGGGGCCGGGGCCGGGGCTGGGACCAGGGCCGCGGCGGCGGCGGCCGCGGCGGCGCGCTGGCGCCGCAGCCAGCTGGCCAGCGCCTCACCGCCCAGGCGCGGCGGCACCCGTGGCAGCAGCCTTGGGGTTCCCTGGTCATCGGCATCGGCCAGCAACGGCACCACGAGCCCAAAGCGAGCTTGCAGCTCTGGATCTGTATCCACATCCACCAGGGTCAGCCGGGGCGGCGGATCGAGGCCGCGCAAGCGCTCCTCCAAACCCTCGCAGAGGCAGCAGCCCTGGCGGGTGAACAGCACCAGGTCAGCGACGGCCTGTTCCTGAGCGAAACCCGGTGCTTCCGCGAAACCCTGCCCTTCCGCGAAAGCCTGCCTTTTAGCAAAAGCCTGTCCTTCAGCGAGAGCCTGTTCTGGGGTGCTCATGGCGGGTCCTTGGCTGGAACCAAGCTCCATCCTCCCCCCCCGATCAGGCACACAGCTCCGCAGAACATGGGGCTGTCTTCAGGACCCCGCCGCCATGCTGCGCCCGCGTGCTTGGGGACCTGGGCGGAGCTTGCGGAGCGTTGTGGCTGATCAGGGCCTCCCTGGCACCCTGACGACCAGGGACCAGGGGCCAGGGGCCAAGGCTCAAGTGGCGTTTCGCCACCGAGGGGGGCATGGGGCCCGGGTGGGGAAGTGGCACTCCTCAGTCGGGCACCGGGTCGCAGCCGCAGGGAGTGAAGGGATGGCAGCGCAGCAGCCGCCGCAGCGTCAGCCAGCCGCCTCGCCAGGGGCCATGGCGCTGGATCGCCTCCAGCCCGTAGGCGCTGCAGCTGGGGGTGAAGCGGCAGTGGGGCCCGAGCCATGGCGAGATGCTGAGGCGGTAGAAGCGGATCAGCGCCAGCAAAAAGGCGCCGAGGGCACTGGAGAGGCCGCCCTCTAGGATCGCTAGTTGGCGCTGCAAGGCTCCGACGGCTGGATTTGACCAGCATGCCGGTGCGAGGCGCCAACCGCGGTGCGCCGCGATCCTCGTCCTTTGCGTTGTGATTTCCCATGTCTCGATACCGCGGCCCTCGTCTGAGGATCACGCGGCGCTTGGGAGACCTTCCCGGTCTCACCCGTAAGTCCGCCAAGCGGGCTTATCCCCCCGGTCAGCACGGCCAAGCCCGTCGCAAGCGCTCCGAGTACGCCATCCGTCTGGAAGAAAAGCAGAAGCTGCGTTTCAACTACGGCATTTCCGAGCGGCAGCTGATCCGCTACGTCAAGAAGGCCCGGGCCCAGGAGGGTTCAACGGGTACCAACTTGCTGAAGCTGCTCGAGAACCGCCTCGATAACGTCTGTTTCCGGCTGGGCTTTGGCCCCACGGTGCCGGGAGCCCGCCAGCTGGTGAACCATGGCCATGTCACGGTCAATGGCCGGGTGGTGGATATCCCCAGCTATCAGTGCAAAGCCGGCGATGTGGTCGCGATTCGCGAGCGCAAGGCCTCCAAGAAGCTGGCCGAAACCAACATGGAATTCCCCGGCCTGGCCAACATCCCCCCCCACCTTGAGTTCGATAAGGCCAAGCTGACGGCCAAGGTGACGGGCCGCATCGAACGGGAGTGGGTGGCGTTGGAGATCAACGAACTGCTGGTGGTGGAGTTCTACAGCCGCAAGGTCTGAAGCTGCTGCCTGGTGTGGCGGCTGCGACCGCCCAGCCACGCCTACCCTGGCCCCCACGTGCCCTGCCCCCGTCGCCTTGGCGGGGGCTTTTTCGTGGGGGCAACCAGGAGATGTGGACCGCCGGGTGTGGTTCAATGCCGATGGCTCCTCGCCAACATCTCCGCAACCAACCGCGGCAGACATCACCGCCACCGCGGTCATCGCTGGCGGTGATCGGAGCGGCTGGCTTGCCCGCGAGCCCTGCTCCTGAGCAGGCCCCATCCCCACCAAAGCAGAAGCGCGATCAGGGCTGCCGCCAGGCCGATGAGGAAATGGATGGCGATGTCTGCCAGCCAGAGCCCCGCCGCTGGCAGAGGGGGCGGCTGGGGAAAGAACGTGGTGAGCAACTTGGCGCTGGGCCGAGGGCGGGTGGCGGCGGCGAGGCCGCTGATGCTGAGGGCGGCACCAACAAAGAAGATGGTGTGTTGCAGTGAGCGGTCGCGTTGTTTCTCCTGGCGCTCCAGCTTCAGCTGCAGCTTTTGGCCGTCCAGGGCAACGATGGCGCGCAGGGTATCGCAGAGCTGTTCGCTGTAGCGCTGGCCCGAGCGCAGCACCTGGCCATCGTGGTCCAGCTGCTGCAGCCAGATTGTACCTTCCTGCTCCAAAAAGCGGTTCAGAAAGGTGTCTCCTTCCCGCACCAATGCCCGGACGGACTGGGTGGCGTTGAAGGCGTTGGTGGAGACGGTGAGCTGATGGGT